>CAIMTB010000605.1 GCA_903844265.1 uncultured Verrucomicrobiota bacterium | reverse complement strand
CGGTCTGGCGGAACCACCAGTCCCAGGCCTCAGGGCGGAGGAACGATTCGCAGGTGAGCTGCCAGTACAGCAGATTGGCCTTCTCTTCCTCGTTCCGATACGACTCGACGACGAGATATTTGTGACGCTTCGAGACGCGCTCCATTTCGCGCAGGGCGCGGTCGAGGTCGAAGCACTGGAGGTTGTGCAGGGTGTTGATCGAGACCACGAGGTCGAAGGTCTGGTCCGGGAACGGTAGATGGTTCGCATGCCCCTCGACCAGGTGGGGGCGGACTTCCTCCTTCGCGTTGTCGATCGCGTACCGTGAAACGTCGAGACCGGTGACCTGCAACCCAGGCATGGCTTGGGTGAGGTCGTAGAGGAGGAAGCCCTTGCCGCAGCCGACGTCCAGGACGCGATCCCCAGCCTTGAGGTCGTAATGCTGGACCAACTGATCGGCCACCGCGCGCCAGCGGCCATCGTAGCGCATGCCGCCGTAGCCGATCTTGCGGTCGCCGTCCCAGTAGTCCCGGCCGAAGTCGCGGGCCAGGCTCGCGGCTTTCGCCTTGGGGTATTCGGGGTCGGTCACTCGCGCGATGTAATCGCGCTTGGTGCTCTTGTGGAGCACGCTGATGAAGTCGATGTAGGCCATCGTTTCGGTCCCCGATTGAAACCGATCATCCGGGCCAATGCAGCCTCAAGTTTCGGTGGAGCTGCCATTCCCGACCGCGATGACCAACGCGCGCCGGGCCTTCTCCAGTTGCGTGGCCTTGCTCGCTTCCGCCTCGGACGCGTCGCCGGCGGCGAAGGTGCGGCGGGCGCGGTCCGAGCGGAGAAACTCGTTGAGCAGGATGCAGCACCACTTGATGCGGTAGGCCGGCAGCAGCAGCACCGCGCGCTCGGCCAAACCGCCATTCCACCCGAGCGCACGGTCCAGGCCGTCGACCACCAGGTCCCAATGTTCCAGGCCCACGGGCACCTGGGGTTGGCAGAAGAAGTCGCCGACGAGTTTGGCCGGGTCATCCCACCCGGCGTATTCGAAATCGAGGAAACGCACCACGCCGGTGTCGTTCACGAGCGCGTTGTGAAATCCGAAGTCGGACGGCGAAAGGCAGCGCTTTTGTGGGTCGAGGGACTGTCCCTCGGCGCCCGAGATTTGCGAATGGATCCCGGCGCGGATGTGACGCCAGGCGGGCGCGAGTCTTTCCGTTGCGAATGTAATCGCCGCGCGATCGGTGTCGCCGTCGGCCTCGATGGCGGCAAGCCGGGCCACGCGTCCGTCGATGCGGGTCAGGTGTTCGGCGAGGCTGAGGCAGGCTTCGGAGGCGATGGGGATGGAAGCCGCGGCGGACTGGTGCCGGTCGGCGTTCAACTCTGACAAGAACGCGACGGCCTGTTGGACATGGCTGGCGGCGGGTTCTCCAGGTTCTAGCTTCCGGCCCTCGGTCCACTCGAAGAGGCCGAACCGGTGCTCTGCGTCCCAGGCGAGGGGGCGCGGGGTGCGGCGGACGCCGTGGGACCAGGCCCATTCATAGAACGCGCGCTCGGCGCCGAAGCGGTCGCGGGTGTCCTCCGGGGCATGGAAGTAGCGCTTCAGGACACAGCGCGTCGACGGGGTTTCGACCTGGTAGACGCGGTTGTTTGCGCCTCCTGGGAGGGGCGGGAGGAGGGCGTTGTCGCCGATGGTGATGCCGTGACGACCCAGGAATTCCCGGGCGGTGGAGGCGAAGGCGGTGTCCGCTTCGATCGTGTTTGCCGGCCTGACGGAGATCGAGAGGCGGGTGGCGGCTTCGTTCCATGACGCGACCGTGGTGAAGCGCTGCTCGTCGCGATAGAGAGCATTCGGATCGAAGAGGAGACGCTCGACTCCCTTGGGGAACGTGGGTTCGGCCAGCAGTTCGGGAAGGTCGTCAATGAAATGGGAACAGGCGCAGGCGGCGATGCGCTCGAGCTTGGCCTGCTTGGTCAGCTCGAAGAAGACCTGCGCGCGGTCGAGGCCGATGAACGCGGGGTTGAAAAAGCCCCGGGCTTCGAGCCAGGCGAGCGCGGCGGCGTGGAGATCGTGAGGTTCACCGGCGAAAGGCCGACGCGTCTTGTGGCTGATGATGAAGACGGGGATGCCGTCCCGGACCGCGGCGCGGAAGAATTCGAGCACGCCCGGGTACGGGCTCGCTTCGGACATTCGGGCGCCATAGACGCGGCCCTGCATCTCGGTCCAGACCTCTTCGCGCCCGATGCTGCGGAGATGATTGCGGACGTCGGACTTGTTGGCGGGCAGGTGGGGAGGGATGACGCCGTCCTCGAGCGCGACGCGATGGAACAGATCGTCGTAGCAGACGATCGTGTTGTCGAAGTCAATGCCTAGGCGCATGCGATGGGGGGCGGGGTGGGAGCCCGTGGGAGGAGCATCCAATCGGCGTAGCAGCCGACGTGAGGAGGCTCTCGTCATCGGCGTCTGGGTGGAATTTGAGTCTCCTTACGTCGACTGCTACGGCTCGGCTAGGCCAGCGCCCGCCGGATGCGGTCGGCGAGGTGGGCGGGCGTGAGTTGGAAATGCTCTCGGGCCTCGTCCTGTTCGCAGGTGAGGTGCAGGAATTGGTCGGGTGTGCCGAAGCGGAGCAGGCGGGCGCCGGGGGCTGGGTGCTGGTCCGCCAGCCATTCCGCGACGCTTCCGCCGAGTCCGCCGAGGACGCTGTGTTCCTCGACCGTGGCGACGAGTCGATAGGTGGAGAACACTTTCTGGAGGGTTGCCGTGTCGAGAGGTTTGAGGCTGGGGACGCTGAACACCGCGGCGGACAGGCTGTGTGATTCGAGTTCGATGGCCGCGTTCAGCGCTACGGGGAGGATGGTGCCGGTGGCGAGGAAGGCGACGTCGAGGCCGGGGCGCACAGGGATCGCGCGGCCGATCTCGAGCGCGGGTTCGGTGGCGTGGACGTCCGGCTCGCCTTTCTTCCCGATGCGGATGTAGCTCGGCCCGTCGTGACGGAGCGCGGCCTTGATGGAGGCGCGCACCTCGTGGCTGTCGGCGGGGGCGAGGACGGCGAGGTTGGGGAGCAGCCTGAGCATTCCCATCTCTTCGCAGGAATGGTGGGTGGCACCGAGCGAGGCGTAGGACAATCCGGCGCCGGTGCCGACCAGCGTGACGGGTACGTTGTGGTAGCAGACGTCGACGCGAATCTGCTCGAGACAACGGTAGGTGAGGAACGGCGCGATGGTATAGCAGACGGGTCGCAGGCCGCTCATGGCCATGCCGGCGGCGACGCCGATCATGTTGGCTTCAGCGACTCCACAGTTGAAGAAGCGCCCAGGGCAGCGCGCCTTGAGGTCGTCAAAGAGGCGGTTCCCGATGTCGCCGCTGAGGACGACGATGCGTTCGTCCTTCTCGGCGAGGTCCGCGATTTGCTTGGCGAAGGCGTTGCGCATGGGGTCAGGCGTGGGAGGTGGTGGAGGTCGGCGCAATCCCAGCGGATTCCGGCGGAAGCTCGATGCCAAGCTGGCGGGCCG
>CAIMTB010000604.1 GCA_903844265.1 uncultured Verrucomicrobiota bacterium | reverse complement strand
TCATATAAAAAACCTGTCCCCTTATGATCGTGTCTTGAAAAATGCAGCCGTCTTCGACTCTTCTGAAAGTTTGAGATGCGCCCTCCGTGCGTGACCCGGGCAGGGGGGGGCGGTAGGATCGTCCCGTGTCCGTTCAGTTCACCATCCTGGGCAGTGGCAGCGGGGGCAATTGTGCGTATCTCGAGACTCCTGGTGCGCGCCTGCTCATCGACGCCGGGTTCAGCGGGCGTCAGATTCGCCAGCGTCTCGCGACCCTTGGGCGTAGCCCGGAAACATTGACTGGGATCCTGGTCACGCATGAGCACAGCGACCACGTGCAGGGCCTGGGTGTGATTTCCTCGAAGCTTGACATCCCGGTGTATCTCAACCGCTTCACCCGGGAAGCCACCGAGGCTGCCCAGAAGTGTCGGTTGAAGGCCGCGATATTCGAGACTGGCGCGAGCTTCGAGATCGGTGATGTGACGGTGGACACCTTCCCGGTGCCGCACGACGCCAGCGACCCGGTCGGGTTTCTTTTCCGGACGCCGTTCGGCAACGTGGGGTTCCTGACGGACCTTGGGCACGCGACGAAACTCGTGATCGAGCGGGTGCGACCGTCGAACATCCTGGTGCTCGAGGCGAACCACGACTTGAAGCTCCTGCAGGAGGACACCAAGCGCCCGTGGCCCACGAAGCAGCGGATCCTGAGCCGGCACGGGCATCTCTCGAATGACGCCGCCGCGGATGTCGCCGCCGAGCTTGCGTCCCCGCATCTCCAGCGGATCTACCTCGGGCACTTGAGCCGGGATTGCAATCGGCCCGAGTTGGCGATGAAGGCGGTGGGTGGGCGGCTCAAGTCGATCGGGGCGACCCACATCGCGGTCGAGAGCACGAGCCAGGATGTTCCATCACCGACGGCGGTGCTGGGCTGATGGAGGGGGGCGGTTTCCGGACGTCGCGGATGAACTTCGCGTTGAAATGCGGTCGGTGCTTTCCCTAGCGTCCACTCCCATGAAGCCACTGATGTCCCTCCTCGGGTCGGGTCTTGTCGTGTTGTTCCTTGCTGGTTGTGGTGATGGCGGTGGTGGTGGTTCGGGCGGTGCGGCGGTTTCGACGGATGCGGCCGTAAAGGGGGGTGCGGGGGCGGCGCCGCTGGTTGTGGCGGTGATTCCGAAGGGGACGATCCACGAATTCTGGCGTTCGATTGAGGGGGGTGCGCGCAAGGCGGAGGCCGAGTTGAACGCGGCGGGTACCAAGGTTCAGGTCATCTGGAAGGGGCCGCTTCGCGAGGACGACCGGGACAACCAGATCCAGGTCATCGAGAACTTCACGGCGCGGCGCGTGTCCGGGATGGTGTTGGCGCCGCTGGATTCGCAGGCCCTGGTGAAGCCGGTCGAGACCGCCACCGGAGCTGGGATTCCGGTTGTGATCATTGATTCCGACCTGAAGACCGAGAAGTACGTGAGCTTCGTTTCGACAGACAATTTCCGCGGAGGCCAGATGGGTGGTGAACATCTCGCGAAGCTCATCGGCGGGAAGGGCAACGTGATTCTGCTGCGTTACGCGGTGGGATCGGCGAGCACCGAGGCACGGGAGGCGGGTTTCCTGGATGCGATCAAGAAGTTCCCCGACATCAAGCTCATCTCGAGCGACCAGTATGCGGGGGCGACTCGCGAGACTTCGTATCAGGCTTCTCAGAATCTCCTCAACCGGTTTGGTCGCGAGGTGAACGGTGTGTTCAGCCCGTGCGAACCGGTCTGTGTCGGAATGGCGAAGGCGCTCCGTGACCTCGGTCTTGCCGGTGGCAAGGTGAAGATGGTCGGGTTCGATACCGGCGCGCAGTCGGTGGCCGATCTCGCCGCCGGGGATCTCCAGGGATTGGTGGTCCAGAATCCCTTCAGGATGGGATATGAAGGGGTCATGACCCTGGTGAAGAGCCTCCGGCACGAGATGGTCCCGAAGCGGCTCGACACCGGCGTCACGCTTGTCACGCGCGACAACATGGAGCAGCCCGAGATCAAGGACCTGCTGCATCCCCCGCTCGACAAGTATCTCAAGTAGGGGAACTCAGGGGGATGACTGGGGGATGATCACGACGTGTTCCGGCACGACACTGAGCACCCGGACGTTGGATGGCACCCTGACCTCGACGCGATTGGTCGTGGTCCTCTGGGACGGGGTCAGGATCTCCACATAGACGAGAGCGTCCTCTTCGGTGAGGTGCTCGAGGGTGCTCATGTCGCCGCCGACCTGGACAAAGACGGAGCTGGGTTCGACCCGGAGGGGTTGCTGGGCGACCTGGTTGCTGAGGATGCGGATGGGGAGGTTGCGGAAATCGCGGCGGGCGATTGGGGAGAGGGGGTGGCCGAGCGGCTGGATTTCCTGGCGGACGAACATGCGGGTACCGGACCAGATCAGGAGGGCGAGGGAAACGGAGAGCAGCTTCCAGGGGAGGTTGTCGAAGAGGAGGGAACGTAGGTTCATGGCGCTGGGCGGTTCCGTTCAGCGGCGGGATGGAAATCGGGGGCGGAGCCAGGTCGGGATGAAATCCCAGACTCGTTCCTGAGCGGTTCGGGCGCGGACGATGGGGACGAACACCGACGAGAGGAAGGAACGGAGTTCCTCGAGTGAAAGGCCGCGTTGGAGTTGTCCCTTGTAGGCGTAGGAGATGGAGCCGGTTTCCTCGGACACGACGACCACGACCGCGTCGGTTTCCTCGGCGAGCCCGATGGCGGCGCGGTGGCGGGTGCCCAGGGATTTCTGGAGGTCGCTTCTCTGGGTGAGTGGGAAAATGCAGGCCGCGAAGGCGATCCGGTCGCCGCGTATGATGACGCCGCCGTCATGTATGGCGTTGTTGGGGAAGAAGATTGTCTCGAGCATCTCCGGGGTTGCCTCGCAGTCGACGGGGATTCCGAGGTCGACGGCTTCCTGGAGGTTGATGGTTTGCTCGATGGCGAGGATGGCTCCGATGCGGGCTTCCGAGAGGCGTTCGGCGGACTGGACGATGACTTCGAGGTTTTCGCGGCGTTCGCGGACGGAGGTGAACAGGGGGAGGTCGCCAACGCGGGCGAGCAATCGCCGGATCTCGGGTTGGAAGATGATGAGTGCGGCGAACGCGATGAACACGGTGCCGGCGCCCAGGAGCCAGCCGAGGACCTCGAGATTGAGGGCGGCGGCGAGTCCGAAGAGTCCGAGCAGCAGGACGAGGAAACCGATGAGCACCGGGGCGGCCCGGGTTCCCCGGAGGAACATCAGGACATAGTAGATCCCGACGGCGAGGATGCCGATCTCCACCGGCGCCTGCCACGATCGCTGAATGAACTCGATTACGATGTGCACGGCCTTTTCCTGTCCAGGATGGCTTCCGACACGCGGAGTGCCTGGATCGTTTCGGTGACGTCGTGGGCTCTCACGATCGACACCCCTCCACCCACAGCCAGGCAAGCGGAGGCGATTGACCCAGGGAGACGCGCCTCGGTGGCGGCACCCGTCAGCCGACCGATGAAGGACTTCCTTGAGACGCCGACCAGCAGAGGCCTACCAAACTCTCTAAAGGCCGCGATGTTGGCCAGCAACTCCAAATTGTGTTCGAGTGCCTTTCCAAAGCCGATTCCCGGGTCCAACACGGTCTGTTCCTCCGCGACTCCAGCAGCCTCCAGCCTCGCCAGCGTCAACCTGAAGAACGCCGCGATGTCCGCCAGCACATCGTCGTAGCGCGGTTCAACCTGCATGGTCCTCGGCGTCCCCTGCATGTGCATGACGACATAGCCCGCGCGGGATTCGGCGACCAGCCTTGCCATCGCGGGATCGGCCATCGCGGCGGCCACGTCGTTGATGATGCAGGCACCCGCCTCGAGGGCGGCCCGGGCCACGCCGGGCTTGGTGGTGTCGATCGACAACGGAACCCGGACCTCCTTCGACAAGGCCCGGATCACCGGGATGACTCGACGAAGTTCCTCCTCCTCAGGGACTGGATCCGCTCCCGGTCGGGTGGATTCGCCGCCCACGTCGAGGATGTCTGCACCCTGGCGGATCATTTCACGTCCGCGATTGATGGCGGCGTCCGCCGAGGCGAATCGGTTGCCCTCTGAAAACGAATCAGGCGTCACGTTGAGGATCCCCATGACCAGGGCGGGTCCGGGGAATCGGAACTCATGGTGACATGCGCGCCAGAGCATTGGTGGCCTTCGTGGCACCGGATAGAGTCCGCGCGTCGGGCGTCGTTCAAAAGGTCTTTTTTCTGTTGGATACCCGTGCTCCGGGGAACCGCCGCGACGATTTCGTCGTCCAGCCCATCGCGATCCTCCACATACGGCTTTCCAAGGCGGGCCAGGTCCGGAGAATGGCGTCGAACCATGAAGATTTTTTTCTCGCCGAGGCGCACCGTGGCGTCGTTGCTGGGAGGGTTGTTTGCGTGGACCGCTATCCTGGCGTCGATGCCCGGGGTGGGCGTTGCCGGGGATTGGGTGCTGTGGTACCGGCGGCCTGCGGACCTTTTGCAGCGTGGTCCGGCGAACGGATGGTCCAATTCGCGCGGCTGGGTTGAGGCGTTGCCGGTGGGCAATGGTCGACTCGGCGGGATGGTATACGGCGGGACGGGCGCCGAGCGCATCCAGTTGAACGAGGACACGCTCTGGTCTGGACGCCCCCAGGACGCTGACAATCCCGGGGCGGCGAAGCAGTTGCCGGAGATCCGGCGGTTGCTCTTTGCCGGGCGATACGCGGAGGCGCAGAAGCTGACCTATGAGAGTCTGGCCTGCCGGGGGCCGGGCACCTGCGGCGGGTCGGCGGCGGATTGTGATTACGGGTGTTATCAAACGCTGGGGGATCTGGATCTCGACTTCGGTCCGCTGCCGCCGACGAGGGACTATCGGCGCGAGCTCGACCTCGACACTGCGGTCGCGCGGGTGGCTTTCACGGCGAACGGCGTTCGCCGTACACGCGAGGTTTTTTCCAGCGCGCCCGACCAGGTTCTGGTGGTTCGGGTGACGACGGACCTCCCGGGTTCCCTTTCGTTCGGAGTCGGGCTGAGCCGCTCGAACGCAGCCTCCGCGCAAGGCGAGGGGGCGTCCGACCTGGTCCTGCGGGGGAGGTTGTCGAACGGGAAGGGGATGAGTTTCATCGCGCGGCTTCGGGTTGTGGCCGAGGGCGGACAGGTTCGGCAGGCGGGGCCTGGAATTCGTGTGGAAGGGGCGGATGCGGTGACGCTGCTGCTCGCCGCGGGGACGGACTACCGGGGCCAGGATCCCGTGGCGGCAGCGGGGAAGCAGTTGGAAGCAGCGGCGCGGAAGTCCTACGCCGCGCTGCGGGCGGATCACGTCGCCGACCATCAGCGTCTTTTTCGTCGGGTGACGCTGGACCTGGGGACCTCCGAGGCGGCGGCGTTGCCGACGGACGAGCGATTGGCGGCGTTTGCCAAGGGCGGCGAGGATCCGCAGTTGGCCGCGCTCTACTTTCAATTCGGCCGCTATCTCCTGATGGCCAGCAGCCGGGCGGGCGGCCTCCCGGCGAATCTGCAGGGCCTGTGGGCGGAAGGCATCCAGACGCCGTGGAATTGTGATTACCATGCCAATATCAACCTGCAGATGAACTATTGGCCGGCCGAGGTCGGGAACCTTGCCGAGTGCCACGAGCCGCTCCTGGATTTCATCGAGTCGCTGCGTGAACCGGGCCGGAAGACCGCGCGGATCCAATACGGCGCGAAGGGTTGGGTCTGCCACACCGTCATGAATGTCTGGGGCTACACCTCGCCGGGCGAGCATCCGTCATGGGGCCAGTTTCCGGCGGCGTCGGGTTGGCTCTGCCAGCACCTGTGGGAGCATTACGATTACAGTCGTGATCTTGCATTCCTGAGGAGGGCGTGGCCGGCGATGCGCGAGGCGGCCGAGTTCTACCTCGATTTCCTGGTGGCCGAGCCGAGGCACGGCTGGCTGGTGACGGCGCCGAGCAATTCTCCCGAGAACGGATTTCGCACCGCGGACGGCCAGACGGCAGGGGTCTGCTACGGGCCGACGATGGACATCCAGATCGTGCGCGAGCTTTTTACGAATTGTGCCGAGGCCAGCCGCCTGCTCGGCACGGATGACGGATTGCGGAAGTCCCTCGAGGCTGCGATCGCGAAGCTGCCGCCGCATCAGGTCGGCAAGCACGGGCAATTGCAGGAGTGGATCGAGGATTTCGACGAGACCGAGCCGCACCATCGGCATGTGTCGCACCTCTACGGGCTGTATCCGGGGCGGCAGGTCTCGCGATATTCCACGCCTGATCTGGCGCGGGCGGCGCGGGTGACGCTTGAGCGGCGCGGGGATGACGGCACGGGTTGGTCGCTGGCGTGGAAGATCAACTTCTGGGCGCGGCTCGGCGACGGCGACCGCGCGCACAAACTGCTGCAGAGGCTGCTGCGTCCGGTCGTGGGTTCCGGTGTGAACATGAGCAATGGCGGCGGGACCTTCCCAAACCTTTTCGACGCCCACCCGCCGTTCCAGATCGACGGCAACCTCGGTGGCTGCGCGGGCATCGCGGAGATGCTGATGCAGAGCCAGTCCGGTGAAATCGAACTGCTGCCCGCCCTGCCCAAGGCATGGCCCACCGGTCGGGTGACCGGGCTCCGCGCCCGTGGCGGGTTCACGGCGGATATCTCGTGGAAAGACGGACGTCTGCAGGACGCCGTCCTCGTGTCGAGTCGTGCGGGCACCACCCGCGTCCGATCCAGCACGCCGATCGGATCGGTGATCGCCAGGTCGTCCAGTCAGGCCGTGCCGCTCCAGCGCGGGGCGGACGGGGTCGTGCAATTCGAGTCGGAGGCGGGAGCGGGTTACGACATCCGCATTGGCGGGCGGTGATTCAGCCTGCGGGCATCCGTTCGCCCATCTTGCGATCGGGGTGTTCCTCCTTGCGGCCGTGGGCGAAGACCGCGGTCCATTCGGCAAGCCGCTGGCCGAGGAGCCGGCACGCGGCCTGGGTGGAATCCTCGCGGGGTTCCCTCAACGCGACCGCGCCGTAATGGAGGGTGACGCCCTTGGCGGCGTAGTCGGTCACCCCGAAGGTGAGGAAGCCGAAGTTGATGAGGACCGTGAGGATGGACTGGCAGGCCATCTCCATGCCGCCGCCCCAGGCGCCGGCGCTGCTGAAGGCGCAGGCGATCTTGCCGTCGAGCTTCATCCAGTGCTCGCACATGACTTCATCCCAGAATTTCTTCATGCGCCACGACATGAGTCCGAGATTGGTGGGGCTGCCGACGGCGAGGCCGTCGCACCAGAAGACGTCCTCGGGTTTCGCTTCTTCAATGGAACGGATCCGCACCTCGGTGCCGGTGATGCGTTGGGCGCCTTCGGCGACGAGGTTGGCCATCTTCGCGGTGTTGCCGGACTTGGAATCGTAGAGGACGAGGACGCGGTTGGGGTTCACGCCGCTGATTTCAGACCAGCCGGGCGCGGCTGCAAAGTCTGGATGGGCTCGCAACAAAGAAAAGAGACCGGGCTTTGGACCCGGTCTCCCTACTTTCCGAAGAGTCGGTACCGAGACTCAGTTGCGAGTCCGGTAGAACTTGCCTGCGCCCGTTGCCTGGACATCCGCCGGGCTCGAGGCGCCGGAGACATCCGTGTAGGGGCCGTTCACGACCGCGGCCGACTGGAGCGTGCCGGTGTAGGTGATCTTCAATCCCGAGGCGGAGCGGGCGGCAGCCAGTGTGGGAGCGGCCGCGGGCGGGATCGGGAGATCCACGGCCGAGGACAGATAGTCAGCCGCGATGGGCTTGAGTTTCGAGGACGCGGTCGTGTCGCCTTCCTTGCGCCACGCGACCAGGCCGAAGTCGCCGCCGCCGCCTTCCTTGTAGATGAGGCGGATGAAGTATTTCTTGCCTGCGACAAGCGCGACGGGGTCCGACGTGCGCGAGCTGTCGGGTTCGGTGAAGCCGTTGCAGCAGCCGGTTTCCTCGGCGATCTGGTTCAGGTTGGCTTCCTTGTCGTCGGAGCTGATGAACAGCTGCGAGGAATCGTCGCTGGACACGAAGAAACGGTAGGAACCGGCTTCCTTCGGGGTGAGATAACCCTCGATCGTGGCGCCGTAATTCTCATGGGCGTCATTCGGAAAGGCATCCCGGCTGCTGAAGGAATACACCGGCAACACCAGGCTCGGCGTCGCGGGGTAACGAGGATCGTCGAGAAGCGCCTGCACGCCCGCGCCGGAGATCGGATCCCCACCGGCCGCGTCACCCCAGTACGCGAATCGGAGCACGCCTGCGCGGCCCATCACGTAGGAATTGACGGTCGCCTTGCTTCCAGCCGGCACCTCGTTCCTGGAGAGGTCCTTGATTCCCTTGAACGCCACTGAATAGGCCGTGGAGGCCGCCTGCTTGGCGGTGGTGAGCGTCACGACGTTGCCCTTAACGCTCGCAGCCGAAACCGCCAGGCTCGGCGTGATGGTGTAGTTCGCCGCATTCGTCGCGCCCGCGGGATCGAGCAACTCGGAGAACGTCAGCGTCATCGCGGTGAACGTGCCGCTGCCCGCGGAGGCGACCACCGACGGCGGAAGAATGTCGCAGGGATCAAGGCTCGCCTTGTACTCGTCCAGGTTGGTCACGCCGTTGTTGTTGCAGTCCTTCGAGGCGTCGCTCGCATCCTTGGGATTCAGCCCGTACTTGATCTCCCAGTCATCCGGCATGCCGTCTCCGTCGGTGTCCACCAACTGGACCACGGACCGGACGATCAGGCCGCTGATGCCGCCGGAATTATCCTCCATGTGCGCGTACCAGATGCACTGGCCGGCCACGATGTCGAGTGTGACCGTCCGGGGATTGCCACCTTCATCCTTCACCCGCGCCCCATCCTCGAGGTGCGTTCCTGAAAAATCGCCGGTGTTCTGCTCCGCGGGCTCCTTCTTGCCGGTGGCGTCGTCGACCCAGATCTTGCCGAACTCACCGTTGCCGTCGCTGGTCCGACCTTCGAACACGGTCACGTTGTAGCGGCCCGGATTCAGATTCGCGAAGCGGAACAGCAGCTCACTGCCGGCGGTGTCCGGGTTTCGATAGAGGTAGTCGTCCTTCACCGTGTAGGGAACCTTGACGCCGTCGTACACCACATCCACGCCTTCGTGGGTCGGGTTGTTCCCCGTCATGCCGGCCGGCGCAGACCAGCCCATCGTCGCCGACAGGTCTTCGTTGTCCATGATGGTCAACGTGACGTCGCTGTCGCCGGAGCTCGAAAAATCAGTCAGTTTCCATTTCGCGATGCCGTCCGGGAAATCCGCGAATGTCCAGTTGCCGACGGTGTCCCAATCGGCCAGGACCACGCTGTCGGCATCGTTCTGGTTTGCCGCCAGGTCCACCTTGAACAGGCCGGCTCGCGACTGGCTTTCAAACACGGGACCTGCCGCCGCGGCCGCGGCCGCAACCAACAGCCATCTGGTCATCTTCATATTGGAGGTCTTCAAAATTATGGGTGTCTCTTGTGCTCTGTGCGCCGAACTCCCTTCCCACGCATTCCCCCGACCCGAGTCATGGTTCGCCCATGGAGGGAGGTGCTGCGCCGGATGGATCACGCGGTTTAATCAGAGGCATGTGGAGATGTCCAGTGCCAAGACGATGCGACCGTGAATGGCGGTCCCCGAGTTCTCCGTGGGCGGCCTCTCCGAGGGCGCCGTGGCTTGGTGTGTCTGCAAGGGACGGCGCGCAGCGGAGTGCACGCCCTACCGTCGGTCTGTGGATGCGCCGGAAGGCGCCGGAATCCGGCCCCATTTTCCGCCATTGGCGCGGGTCGGCAGTCGTGGTCATCATGACACGTGGGATTGTCTACCCGATTGAACACAGGACGGCCCGGGATCTCGATGCGCGCATCCCTCAGGACTACGGACGTGGTCCGGGCGGCGGGCTGGGTCCTGATGGCGTGGTTGGCCGCAGATGTGCACGGAAGCGACTGGCCGGCGTGGCGTGGCGCGTCGGGCAATGGCGAGTACATGGAGAAGGACCTCCCGCTCCGCTGGAGTGCCTCGGAGAACGTCCGATGGCATACCGCGCTGCCGGATCGCGGGAATTCGACCCCCATCGTCTCGCATGACCGCGTGTTCATCACCCAGGCGGTCGAGAAGACGGGCTCGCGGGCCGTGCTCTGTTTTGATCGACGCAACGGGTCGTTGCTCTGGCAGTCCGGATCGACCTGGACCGAGCCGGAGACAACGCATCCCGAGAACCCGTTCTGCTCGTCCTCGCCCGTCACGGACGGTCGCCGGGTGATCGCGTGGTTCGGATCGGCGGGGATCCACTGCCTGGATTTCCAGGGGCGCGAGCTGTGGAGGCGTGACCTTGGGCGGCAGTCGCACGCGTGGGGTTACGCGTCCTCGCCGGTGCTCAGTGGGTCGCTCTGTTTCCTCAATTTCGGCCCGGGCTCGCAGAGTTTCGTCATTGCCTTGGACAAGCGGACCGGAAAGACGGTCTGGCAGCAGGAGGTGCCGGCGATCCGCAGTTCGGCGAAGTGGGAGGAATTCGGCGGCGAAGCAAAGGCCGGCGGTTCGAGTTCCGACCCCACGGTTTCGGACGTCGCGGGTTCGTGGGGGACGCCGTTGGTCGTCAGGGCGGGGCGCCGCGACGAGTTGGTCATCGGGTTGGCGCTGTGGTGCGTCGCGTTCGACCTGCGCACGGGCCAGGCGTTGTGGACCTGCGACGGACCCAACATCGGGGCCTACAGTTCCCCGTTTTTCGGGGAGGGAACGATCGTGCTGAACGGAAGCGGGTTGAAGAACACGGTGCTGGCGATCCAGCCGGGAGGGTTCGGGGACGTCACGGGGACGCGGCGCCGCTGGTTGAAGGAGGTGGGTTTCGGCAAGACCTGCGTGGGCGCCGGGGTCGTCCGCGACGGGCACATCTATCAGGTCGGGATGTCCGGTTTCGCCGAATGCCGGTCGCTGAAGTCGGGTGAAATCGTGTGGGAAGAGCGATTGACGGGAACCGGCGCCCGGCAGGGTTCGTGGTCTGCGCCGCTGCTCGCGGGCGACCACCTCTACGTGGCCAACCGGAATGCCGACGTCTTTGTCCTGAGAGCGTCACCCACGTTCGAGATCCTGGCGACGAACTCCATCGGCGGGGAACCCATGAATGCGTCCCTGGCGGCTTCGGACGGCGACATCTTTCTTCGTACCGAGAAGCAGCTCTGGTGCGTCGCGGCCTCGAAAGAAAGCACAGGCGCGAGCTCCAAGCTCCCCTCCAGAAAGTGACGGGAGCGCCGCGGATCCCGGGCGCATGACAGCCGGGTGACGGCTGCTCCCCGCCCGCCGCCCCGTTGCGTACACAACTGGCGTTCGGAGACTTGCGTTGGCTCCCCGCGAGCAGTAGGGCATTCGCGTGCCGCAATCTGATCGACGCCGCGCCTGGCGATGGCCGCTTCTTTGGATCGCGCTGGTATTCGCCGTGTCTGGCCACGGCGCCCCGATCATCAGCGAATTCATGGCGTCGAGCACCTCCGGCCTGGCCGATGAGGAGGGGGCCTTCTCCGATTGGATCGAGATTCACAACCCGGACGGGGTCCCTGTGTCGCTCGGGGGCTACCATCTCACGGACAATGCCACACACCTTCACGGATGGACCTTTCCCTCGATGACGCTGGGCCCGGGCGCGTATCTCACGGTGTTCGCGTCCGGGAAGGATCGGACGGATCCGACCGGCAGGCTGCACACTGATTTTCAGCTCTCGGCTGCGGGTGAGTACCTGGCGTTGGTGGCGCCGGACGGCGTGAGCGTGGTGAGTGAGTTCGCCCCGGCCTACCCCGCACAGTTCGAGAACGTCTCCTTCGGTCTCGTCCAATCCGGCCAGACCGCGGTCTGGAGCTATTTTCCTGCTCCCACGCCGGGTGTCCCGAATGCTGGCGGCACCCGCGCGGGTCCCACCGTCCATGTCCTGGATCCGAACCCTCCGCAGCCCGACCCCGGGCCGCTCACCGTGGTTGCCGAGGTTTTTCCGACCAACGACAAGGTGTCGACGGTGCGGTTGTATTACCGGCGCATGTTCGCCGCCGAGACGATGGTGCCGATGATGGACGATGGGACCGGAGGCGATGGGAAGCCTGGGGATGGCATCTGGACGGCGGTGATTCCCGGTGCCGCGTTCGTTCCCGGGGAGATGACGCGCTGGAGGATCGTGGCGACCGACGCCAAGGGAACGGAGACTCATGCGCCGGCGTTCCGGTCACCGACCGACTCGGAGCAATACTTCGGCACCGTGCCGCGCGATGCGCGGATCGCGACCGCCTTGCCGGTGCTTCGTTGGTTTACGAGCAGCCCGGGTGGAGCCGGGACGACCACGGGATCGCGCGGTGCGATCCATTACGGGGGTGAGTTCTACGACAACGTATTGTTCACCGTCCACGGCCAGTCTTCGGCCGGTTTCCCCAAGAAGAGTTACAACATCGATTTCAACCGTGACCATCACTTCCTCTGGAGCACCAATGCCCCCCGCGTCGCAGACATCGATCTGCTCAGCAACTGGGCGGACAAATCGAAGGCCCGTGACGTGCTCGCCTACGAGGTGATGCGGGAATCCGGCGTGGCCGCCCACTTTGCCTTCACCGTGCGGGTCGAGCAGAACGGCGGCTTCTTCAGCACCGCGGACCTCGTCGAGGACGGCGACGAGATCTATCTCCAACGGGCGGGCCTGAACAGGAATGGGGCCCTCTACAAGATCTACGCCAACGTACTCGACAAGGACGCGGGGAATACCGCGACCAGCGGGGTGGAGAAGAAGACGCGCAAGTTCGAGAACAACGCCGACCTCCAGGCGCTCATTGACGGCCTGGATCTTACCGGCCCGGCCCTCGAGCGGTATCTGTACGACCACATCGACATCCCGGGTTGCGTGAACCTGCTGGCCGCCAGCTCGGTGATCCGGAACATCGATATGCACCAGAAGAATTGGTATGCGTATTGCGATTCCGGGCGGAGCGGCGAATGGACGATCCTTCCGTGGGACCTCGATCTTTCGCATGGCCGCTACTGGACCACGCAGGATACCTACTACGACAACAGGCTTTATACGGATGGCTATGTGGTCAACGGTGATGCCATCCGCCTGGTCGCGCACATGTTCGCCAACCCGAACATGCGCGCCATGATCCTGCGGCGTATCCGGACCCTGACCGACCGTTTCCTGCAGCCACCTCCCGCCGCTGGAATGCCGCAGGGCGATCTCTATTACGAGCGCCGGCTTGACGAACTGTCGGCGCTGATCGATCCACCCGCCATCGTGCCGTCCGATGCCCGGCTCGATTTCGAGAAATGGGGGGCCTGGCTGCAGGGCGGCACCGTCGTCCGATACACCAATTCCAGCCCGGCGGTGGAATCCATGGCCAAGGCCATCCTGCGCTGGAAGAATGAATATCTGCCGGGCCGACGAAAGTTCATCTACAACACCCAGATCGCTGGCCGAGGTGGAGAGATACCGTTGCCCCAGGACTCGAGCGCATCCTCGACCAATTTCACGGCGCTCGTCAGCCAGGGAGCTTCCGCGAAGGCAATCGTCCCGGCCGCGGGCGACCTGGGCCTGACCTGGACCGGTGCCCCGGCCTCCGAACCCTTCGCCACCGCCGGATGGATCAGCGGCACCACCGGCGTGGGTTATGAGCGGGCCACGGGATACGAAACGTTGATCGGCCTGGACGTGGATTCCCGGATGCAGGGCAACACCACAGTCTTCATCCGCATCGAGTTCCAGGTCGCCGATCCTTCCGCCTTCGACCGCCTCCAGTTGCGGATGAAATACGACGACGGATTCGTGGCCTATCTCAATGGAGCGGTCCTGGCCTCGGCGAATGCCCCGACCCCACTCCAGTGGAACTCCGCCGCGACCTCTTCACGCGAAGCCAATCCGGCGGCCTTCACCCCGTTCGACGTCACGGCCGGGTTGGGCCATCTGCGCGCCGGACGGAACGTCCTCGCCATCCACGGCCTCAACGACAGCGTGACCAGCAGCGACATGATCATCGTCCCGGAATTGCACGGGGGTCGCTTCGTCTCGCCCAGTTCGCACGAGCCCAGGCTGGAGTTCGGCACCCTCGAAATCGGTCCTGCCTCGGGCATCCAGGACCAGGAATACGTCCAGATTCGCAACCCCAGCCCGATCGCCGTCGATGTCTCGGGTTGGCAACTTGCGGGGGGCATCCAACATACCTTCGCGGCAGGAACGGTCCTCCCGCAGAATGGATCGATCTACGTCTGTCCGAGTGCGGCCGCCTTCCGCGCACGCACGGTGTCGCCCAGGGGTGGCGAAGGGTTGCTGGTGCAGGGGGGCTACCACGGACACCTCGCGAATTCCGGGGAAGCCCTCTCAATCATCGACTCCCGCGGGGCGACCAACAACGCGACGACTTATGCCTCCCGACTGTCGAATCCCCAACGCTATCTCGTGGTCAGTGAGATCATGTATCATCCAGCCCTCGACGATCGCGCCGAGTTCATCGAGCTGCTGAATATCAGTGACTCCGTGACGCTGGATTTGACCGGGATACGCTTCACCCAGGGTGTCCAGTTTGATTTCACCGGGAGCGCCGTGACTTCGCTTCGCCCGGGCGGCCGTGTCCTTGTTGTCCGCGATCTTGCCGCCGCCACCGTGGCCTACGGAACCAACCTTCCCGTGGCGGGTGTCTTTGCCAATGGCAGTGCGCTCAGCAATGGCGGCGAGCCGATCAAGCTCGAGGATGCCGGCAACGGGACCATCCGCGAGTTCGCCTACGGTGACAGCGCCCCGTGGCCAGCGGACACCGAGTCCGGTTACAGCCTGGTGCTGGTCGCGCCCGAGACTAATCCGGACCCTGCGTTGCCCGTGAGCTGGCGGGCGAGCGCCCGGCCCGGCGGCAGTCCAGGGGGATCCGATGTCGTTCCATTTCCCAGGAACCCGACCGGTGATTCAGACGTCAACGGTGAGCGTGATCTCGTCGATTACGTGCTGGGCAGTGATCTTGGCCTCCCGCCAATACGATCCAAGATCATCGCGGAGCCCGATCCCTCGGGCAGTCCGGCCATGCTCCGACTGAGTTACCCAGTGAGTCTCGGCGCCGAGAGGGCCCACGTCGGAGTTTCCTACTCCACGAACCTGGTCACGTGGCTGGACGCCGCCCCGCACCTCGAATGGTTCTCGAGGGAGGCATTGGGCGATGGCCGGGCGCTGATGACATGGCGTGTCATCTCCCCTCTCCGGGATGCACCGCGCATCTTCCTCCGGCTGCGAGCCGTCGAACCGTGAGGGGGGCGCCGCCACGGATTTCGACATCCCACCGTCCGCCCGGTAGGCTCCTCCCCATGTTCAGGTGCATCGCCGCCGCGGCATTGTCAGTGATGATGGCGTTGACCCTGGCGGGGTGCGGGCCCAAGCCATCCGCTTCCATGACCGCGGATGTCGGGGCCGCCGATGGCCTTTCCGAACAATTCCTGGGCTTGATGAATGCGGGGAGGAATTCCCTGGACCAGGGCGATGCCACCAACGCACTCGTGATCTACGGGAAGGCCCGGGCCATGGTGCCGAACGATCCGGACGTGCACCTGAATCTGGCCAATGCCCACCTGGCGGCGGACGCGCCGCAGGACGCCGTCCGGGAGGCGACGGAGGTCCTCCGACTGTCTCCGAATTCTGCGGCTGCCTACTTTGTGAAGGGATCCGCGTACCTTCGCCTTGCCAACCCGGAGGAGGCGTCGAAGGCCTTCGAGAATGCCCGTACGATCGACCCGGGCGAAGTGGTCATCCTCTTTCAATTGGGGAAGGCGCGGATGGACCTCAAGCAGTGGACTGAAGCCATCGCTGCGTTCAAGGAAGGCCTTGCGATGGACCCCAATCATCTGCATTCGTCGGCGCATTACCTGCTCGGCCAGGCCCTGGTTCGCGCGGGGCGGACGGAGGAGGCGCGATCGGAACTCGAGCAGCACCAGGCCGGTCTGGAGGCTGGAGGCCCCGCCGCGAGCACCGCCACCTTCGAACGAAGCAAGTACACCCAGGCGCGCGTCCCCTTCAGGCTCGAGCAACCCGACGCCGAAGGAGTGAAGGTCCGCTTTGTCGATGCCACCCAGGAGACATTGGGCGCCGCGGCAGGCGATTTCTCGGGTCCGGTCGGGGTGATCGACGTGGAACATACGGGTTGGAACAGCCTTTTTGCCCTGGAAAAAGGACAGGCCTTCCGCCTGCTCCGGAATTCAAACGGGACCTTCCAACCGCAGGGCTCCGCTTATCCGGCCACACCAGGAGCGCGCTATCAGACCACCCTGGTCGGGGACCTCCAAAACGATCGCTTCGAGGACATCCTCGTGCTGGGTGACAAGGGGAGTCACCTGTTCAGCTTCACCTCAAACGGGATCGCGGCCGATGTCTCCCGGCAAAGCCACATCGACTCCGTGAGCGCAACCGACGGAGTCCTGATGGACCTGGACTTCACGGGGAAGCTGGACCTGGTCGCCGTCGGAGCAGGGACCGGGGACCTGAAGGTCTTCAGGCAGTTCGGTGCGCTGAACTTCAAGGAGATCACCGCCACGACCGGGATACCCGCTCCATCGCGCGGAGCACGGGTGCTGATGACCGACGATTGGAACCAGGACGGTTCCGCCGATCTCATTGTAAGCCGGGACAAGGGTCCTCCCGCGCTCCTGGAAAAGCAGCGCGGGGGCAGGCTGGTCAGCCGTGAGCCCACGAATTGGGTGGCCGGGGTCGCCTCCTGCACCGGCGACTTCGACAATGACCTGCGCGTCGACCTGGCGATCGCAAGCGGGAATAAGATCACGATCTGTTACAATGGCGGGGCGACCAGGGAAATCCAGGTCTCCGGACCCTCGGGATTCAGCCGGTTGGCGGCCTTCGACTACGATAATGACGGCTGGCTCGATCTGTGGGGAATAGGGGACACCGTCCGGGTGTGGCGCAACGTCGGTGCCCTCGGTTTCCGCGAGCAGACGTCCCAGCTCGGCCTCGACCTGTTCCGCGGCGGGGCCGTGTCTGGGATTTACTTCGCTGATTTCGACAAGGACTGCGATTCGGATGTCCTGTTGACGCTTGAGAACGGTGGTCTTCGGTACCTGCGGAATGACGGTGGGAACGCCCAGGGGATGGTGAAGGTGCAGTTATCCGGGAACCGCTCCAATGCGAGCGGCCTGGGTTGCAAGGTGGAGATCGAGGCTGGCGGACTGCGTTTGTTGCGAACCGTGCAGCGCCTGCCGGTGGAGGTCGGGGTAGGCAGGCATCAGACGATGGATTCCTTTCTCGTTCATTGGTTCAACTGGCCCCAGGGATCGGCAGGTGTCCCGGTCAACTGCCAGGAACCCGTCCTCGCGCTCGAGGCGACCATCCAGGAGGGCTCGTGCCCCTATCTCTACGCCTGGGACGGGAAGCGCTTTCGATTCGTGACCGACATCCTCGGCGCCGCGCCCCTTGGGCTGCCTGTCGCCGAAGGTCGCTACATCGACGCCGATCCGGAAGAATGGGTCCGGGTTGGCGATGAGACGACATTGATCCCGCGTGAAGGCAGGTATCTCGTCAGAATCACGGAGGAACTTCGCGAGGTCCTGTACCTGGACGAGGTCAAGTTGGCGGTCGTCGACCGTGACCCCGCGGTGGAGGTTCATCCGACGTGCAAGCTCCTGCCGGGCCCGCCATTTCCACGCGGAAAGCTGCTGACGCTCCATCACGAGCAACCCTTGCAGCATGCCGGGATGTCTGACGGGCGGGAAGTGGCCGCTGCTCTGCGGTCCGTGGATGGCCTCCGCGTCTCGCCTCCACGCCTGCGGATCCCGCAGTTGCGAGGACTCTCCGAGCCTCACTCTTTGATTCTGGACTTCGGACCGTTGGATGCCCGCAAGCCTCTCGTGCTGGTCATGAATGGATGGCTTCGCTTTGGCGGGGGCATGGCCAACATCGCCGCATCGCATGACCCCTCGCTCCCATTTCCTTTCCCTTCGCTGGAAGCCGAGGTCAGCCCCGGCGTCTGGAAGGGCATGGACGTCACCGTCGGCGCACCGGCTGGAAAGACAAAGACGATCCTTCTCGATCTCGAGGGCAAAATTCCGACCGGCACCCGCCGCCTCCGTCTTACCCAGGCGTTCGAAATCCACTGGGATCGTATCGCGTTGATGGAAAAGCAGCCTGACCCGGCGACCAGGATCATCTGGGTTGCTCCAACCGTCGCGGAGTTGCGTTTTCATGGATTCGGTCGCCCGGAGAACCTGCCGCCCGATTGGCCTTCGACCCCGGATTACGAGACCGCCGATCCGGATTCACGATGGACTGTCATACCGGGTGGGTGGTGCACCCGATACGGAGACGTCAGGGAGCTGATAACTTCCCGCGACGAGGGGCTCGCGTTGATCCCTAGCGGCGATGAATTGAGCTTGGAATTCGACGTGAAGTCATTGCCCGAGAAACCCCCGGGCACCGTCCGTGAGTTTTTCCTGTATGTGGATGGCTGGGACAAGGACTCCGATTTCCACGTCGTGGCAGGCACCCAGATCGGACCGCTGCCGTTCCACGGGATGGATGCCCAGCGATATGGGATGGAGCGCCGACCCGGATTTGCGAGCGATGAACTGCACCGGAAATATAACACCCGGTGGGTGGAGCCGGGAGCGCTGAAGCGGTCGGCGAAGCGGTAGGAGATATCCAGTCACTCCCGGTCACCCCACAGACTCTGACCGGGCCTCAGGCCGCAGGACTCCATGGGCTGCTCGCGTTGGGCCGGCTGGATGCCATCGCTCCGGATGGGTCGCGGGGCATCGGTATCCTGTCGTCGACGTCACTTCGGGATCGTCGTCAACAACTTCCGCAGTGAGGACACGCTCGGTACTCCGTGCACCGCCGAGAGAATATGTCCCGCGTCGTCGGTGACCACCGTCGACGGGAGCGTGGAAGCATGCCCGAGCGCCTCGGACCAGGCCGCGAGGGCATCCACGCGTTTGGCGGGTGCGAAGCGGAGAAGTCGCCAGGTGGGTTTCCACTGGCGGTTGAACGCAGACAGTCGGTTGTCATCGTCCGACCCGTCGACGGGGACCACCACGAAGTCGACACCTTCAGCAGTGAGTTCCTCCTGCAGTCTTCGCATCACCGGCAAGTCGTCGGTGCAGGGGTGGCACGTGGTTGCAAAGGTCGTATAGACATGGAGCCGCGCCGCGCTGGCGTGGACGTCCTGCGCGCGCATGCCAAAGAGCGGCATGGCGGAGCGAGGTGAAAGGGGAGGGGGCGGGCGATTGATCCGATAAGTTTCGCTGGTGAACGCCTGATGGTTCGGGGCATCCGTCGGGTTCTCGTAGGCCGTCAGCAGGGTTCCTTCGGGAACTGCCTGGATGGACGACGTCCTGCCCGACGGCCAGCGCACGGTGACCGATCTGGCTGTTGCGTGGGTACCGAGTCCGAACCACATCGTGGCTGAGTTCTGTGTGGACCAACCCTCCCCGCAACGGTGTTCCCGCACGATCTTCTGATCCCCCAGGTCCATGGATACCCGTGCGCCAAAGCCATCCCGGCAGGCGTATTGTGTGGAGGCCGCCGGGGTGCGGTTTCCGCCGGAGAAACGGATGGCTATCATGCCGCCCTTCATGCCCGACGCTGGCATTTCATTATGGTAGAGATTGAACAGGGGTTGGTTTGCATTGACGAGGGCAACGTCCAGCCATCCGTCGCGATCATAGTCGAGGATCGCGAAGCCGCGGCTGTCGGCAGGGTTGTCCAGTCCCGATAGGCTCGAGAGATCGGAGAAGGAGCGCCCACCGCGGTTGGCAAAGTAGCGGTTCCGCTCGCGGCCATGGAGGGAGTGGACGAGGATCCGCTCACCTGCCCGCTCCACCCCGGCAAGCCGTGCGTCGAGCTGCGGTCCGAGATTGTCGGGGGCCGGGGTCCGCTTCCATTCGGGCGAGAACCGGAAGGAAGGACGCGAGAGACGGGCGTCGGACCTCAGCATGGTCCTCCACAGGTTGCTCTCCAGGTCCAGGCCGGATGCCAATTCCTCAGGGGCCGTGAAGTAGCCATTCAGCACATAGAGATCGAGATAGCTGTCGTTGTCGAAGTCGGCAAAACATCCGCCCCACGACCATCCGGCCTTCATCACGGTCATCGCCGGAGGTTTCAAGCCGGCGACCTGGGAGAACCTGCCGCCGGCACCCCCGTGGTACAGCCAGTTGCCCATTGCCGACTCCATGAATGCCTTGTCCAGACCCTGGACCCTTGCGGTCATGCGACGCCCGGCCTCGCTATACATGTTGGAGACGTAAAGGTCCTCATGGCCGTCGTTGTCGTAATCCCCCCACGACGCACCCATCGAGAATCCGTAGTAGGTCAGGCCAGCCTCTGTGGTCACGTCCTTGAACCCTGCCGGCCCGTCGTTCCTGAAGAGCACGTTCAGGCCCCAGTCGTTCGCGATGTAGAGGTCCGGCTTCCCGTCCTCGTTGTAGTCGCACCAGGTCGCCTGAAGCGTGTTGCGCCATAGTCCCACCGTGACGTTCTCCGGCGCAGGCTCGAAGCGTCCGCCACCGCGATTGATCAACAGCATGTTCGGCGGACCGAGTTGGTCGAGGGCGGACGCGCCAGGAAGCTGCCGGTGTTCAGCCAGGCGCCGGCGGAATTCCCGGGCCTGCTCGGGTGTGAAGAATTCATCAGGCCAGTCGAAATCACCCTCCTTCGCCATCTGGGCGTATCCACCGTCGGCGCCCGAGCCGGCGGGTGGCGCGGGCCGGTAGGTGCAGAGATAGACGTCCAGAAGTCCGTCACCGTTGTAATCGGCGGCCGCCATCGAAATCACGGCCATCGGCATGAACTTGGGAATCGGATGCTGATAATAGACGCCGCCGCGGTTCTCGAGGTAGGAGGTCCGCAGAAGACTGCGTCCGAGCATGACGTCGAGATCGCCGTCGTTGTCGAAGTCGGCAAAAAGCGCACACGTGGTGTGGCCGGGGAGGTCGAGGTGGTGCGGTGCCGCCTCCTCGGTGAACGTGCCATCTCCATGGTTGATCAGGAGCATGTTCTTCCCCAACCGCACGGAGATATAGATGTCGTCCAGACCGTCGCCATTGACGTCGGCCACGGCGACTCCCTCCTTCTGGTTCACCGAGATGGGGGCGAAATAGGGATGCGGCGGCTTTTTCATCCCCTCGCGATAGTACTTCAACGTGGCTTCCTGATGCTGCGAGCGACGCAGGAGCGCCGGATCCTGAGGTGGACGCAGCGCAAACTCGAGCGCCTCGGCAAAGAGCGGCTTCGGACTGACGCTCAACCTCATTTCCTCCGTGTTCCACCCGACGATCTGCCACTCGCCCACCTGCCCGTCCGGGGACCGCGACCGCTCCCAACGCAGGCTCATGCGCGACTGGACGGATCCCCAGTCACCCGTGCCCAGCCTCGCCAGCGCGTCGAAGGTCACCGTCGAATCGAAGCGCAGCGTGTCCCCTCTGGGGTGCTCGCCTTGGATGATCCGGAAGTCCGCGTGATCGATAAAGGATAGGACGTCGAACAATGGCCGCCACAAATCGACCGTTGTCACCGGATCCGGCAGGTTCTTCAGGGGCCAGGGTTTTGCATCGAAGGCGGTGGGGACGGGTTGGGTCGCGCCCGGGTCGGGGCCGATGTCGACGGCAATGACCGACGTGGCAAAGACGCGAACCGCGTCGGGCGCCGCTCCTGGCAGGTGCAGATCGAGCACAGCCCGGGAGAGGACGTCCAGTTTCCGGGTCAGGACAAGCTGTGTCTCCTCGGCGGTCACGAGGGTGCTGATGAGGGCGTCGTCGGCTGAACCCGCGGAGCCAGGGCCGGGCCGGGCGGTGCGATCACGGCCGGGGGCTTCCTGCGCGTGGCCGTGGAGGGTTGGCGACAGGAGCAAGGCGCAAACGAATCCCAGAAAGATCAGGCTATGGCCCGGGGACGGCCGGATCGCGTGTTGAGTATCTTGCTCCATGCGTGGTATATAGACGGAGTTTCCAATTGACATTTTTTGTGGCGCTTGGCAACTCTTCAAAACCATGAACCCAGGAAGGCGTACCATTGGGGCGGTGTTGTGTTTTGCTTTATGGACGGCGGCGGTTCCCATTGCCGGGGCTCAAGTCCTGTGGACGGTGGGATTGGACGACAACGGGTGGCCTGCGGGAACCCAGGGGGGGGCGGAGGCGAGCTTTGTGCAGGAGAATGGCGGCGTGAACCCGCTCCCGGGCAGCCCCTTCAGCACTTCCACTGCCCAGGGCGCGGACAACGACTACTACTTTGCGGGCGAATACACGAAAGTCATCGCGGGCAATGGGCAGTACGATCCGGTGGGTGTCGTCGATGTGAATGAAGAGGCGGCGGAGCGCGCCTTCGCGGGTGGAGACATCGATCTGCGTTATCATTTCAACCTGCCGGCGACGCTGAAGCCGTCCAGCCTGCTCTCCGTCACTTTCGACGCGTATAACCTTGATACCAGCGGTACGGATCCGCGCTTTGGCGTCGAGGTCTACTTCAACGGGGTGCTTGTGCAGCCGCAGATCGTGATTCGCACGGCCCAGCTCGACATCGACTACACGACTCCCCAGTTCACCCTTGAGAGCGTGAATGCGGAGGTTGGCCCGGGTGCCGACAACATCGTGAGCCTGAGGGGCACGGCCTACAGCTCGGATGGCGGCGGCGCCTGGATGGGCTTTGACTATGTTCAGCTGAACCAGGAGACCACTCGGATTCCTCCGCCGGTGTTTCCCTGGAGCGTCGGGTCCAATGACAACGCGTGGCCCGTAGGAGGGAGTGGAGGGGGAACAAACGCCGCGTTCGTGGAGGGGAATGGATCGGTCAACGCGCTTCCTGGAAAAGCCATCAGCGTCAAGTCGTCGGGTGGGGCGGATAACGATTATTATTTGGCCGGCCTCTATACCAACGTGATCACGGGCAATGGCACCTACGAACCCGTGGGCCTCGTGGCGGTGAACGAGGAAGCCGCGGAGCGAGGCTTCGCCGGTGCCGAGAACGAGCTGAGGTATCACTTCAATCTTCCTAATTCACTTCAGCCCTCCGACCTGATGGCGGTGCGTCTCGACGCGCTGAACCTCGATACCAGCGGGTCGGACGCGCGCTATGGCGTGGAAGTCTATTTCAACGGGGTCCGGGTGATGCCCGAGTACATGGTCCGCGCTGCCCAGTTGGACCAGGCCATCACGTCCCCGCAGTTTACCCTGGCCAGCGTCAACGCCGGCGTCGGTCCCGGTCATGATAACGTCGTCAGCCTCCGCGGAGTCAGCTACAGCGCCACGGGCGGTGGCAATTCACTGGGGATCGATTACGTCCAGCTGATCCCCGTGGCGAAACCCATCCCGCCCGCGGTGCTCCCCTGGTCGGTGGGCCTCAACGACAATGCCACGCCGTCAGGAAATGGCGGCGGACCGAACACGAGCTTCGTCCAGGAGAACGGCGTCATCAATCCGCTGCCCGGCAGCCCCAACAGCCCTGAAGTGGACCAGAAGGCGGACAATGACTACTACTTTGCAGGCGTCTATACCTCTGTGATTCCAGGGAACGGCGACTACCAG
>CAIMTB010000603.1 GCA_903844265.1 uncultured Verrucomicrobiota bacterium | reverse complement strand
GGACGAAAAGCGAAGAAGGAAGAAGAGCTTCAGGCCAAAGTGCTCGAAGAAAATGCCACTGAAGAAAACGGATTTTCAGACCGCCACATTTCCACCGCTTTCAGACCGCCGCTGACATGGGCATTGCAGCAGCGTCGAATGGGGTCATGGGCCGCAGCCCGAGAATCAGTTCCATCGTCCGCAGCATGCTCGTCGTGGAATAGAGGGTCGAATCGACGGTGCACCGCCGCACCCAGGGACTGATGGCGTAGGCGATGGTCCGATGGGCATCGACGTGGTCGGGCCCGTCCTGGGCGTCGTCCTCGACGACGAATACCGCGGTCTCCGGCCAGAACTTCGAACGGCTGATCGCTTCGATCACCCGCCCCAGGGCGAGATCGTTTTCCGCCAGGTAGGCCGTTCGGGTCGGCTTGCCGGCGCTGGTTCCAGCGGTGTGGTCGTTGGGAAGCCGCAGGATCTGAAGCCGTGGCATCTCACCGGCGGCCTCGAAGCGATGCAGCTCGGAGATGAAGCGGTTGGCTCGGTCCAAATCGCTGTAGTCCATGTCGAAGCTGCGAAACCAGGGATCGTAGTGATCCTTGAGATTCGCCACGAGCGTGAAGCAGGCCTGGTTGGTCTTCGCGGCGTTGTTGATGAACTCACCGTAACTCCGATAACTGACGCCCGCCTCCTTGGCGCGGTCCCAAAGATAGCCCCCCGCGGGTTCCGATATCCGGAAGCGGCCCTCGCTCGGGTAGGCGTACTTGCGGGATCGGTTGTGGCCGTAACTCAGCGGCCATATCTTCTCAACATAGTCGGTGGCGTAGGTGCCTCGGTGTTGAGTACCTCCAGCAGCGCTCTGGCCCGCTTGGTGATGGCTTCGTCTTCGATGTCCCGCCACGGATCCTGATCGTCGGCGGCGGGAGCCGCGGAGCGGGGGCCGAGCATGAGTTCCCGGGGCGCGACCTCGGGCCTCTGCAGATCGAGGGCGTTCACCGATTGACCGAAGACATTCGCGACATACAGCGTTCGGCCGTCAGGTGCGACCGCCAAGCCTGCGGGGATGCCGCGCTCCTTCGCTGAGCGGAGTGTCAGGCGGCGCGGCCGGCAGAGTAACCCATCCTCGAAATCCCATGCGAGGACCACCTCCTGACCCGCGCCGCTGGCAAAGAGTTGGTGACCCTCGGGGCTGAACGCCACTCCGTAGAAGCCCTCCTCAATCGCTACCCGGGCGGAAAGTTGCTCGCTCTTGAGATCCACGATGGCGATCTCGTGGATCCCATGGCCGCAGTGAAGCACCGCCGCATGCCGCCCGGATCGGTCTATGGCCATGGACGATGGGAAATCACCAAGCGGAATGTGCCTGCCGACAGGGTCCAGGAACCATTGGTTGGGCAACCGAAAGCGACCGTCAGCCTGGGTCCCAGGCCATTGAGTGGGAGTGGCGAGTTGGGGGGGAGCGTGCGATGCGGAGCGGGTTGCCACCGAGCACCCCGCAGCCAAAGCCAGGAGGAGCAGGGAGCACAACGGGACGGACACAGGGACGGGGCGATGCGGAGCCCCAATGGCTTCCATGATCCCGAACTCCGCCCCTTTCATGGTGATCTTATCGTTCCGCAGGAATCCCCAGTCGTACAGAGCTCGTATCAGCTGCATGTTCGGCTGCGGCCAGGTCCCACGCACCTCGATGAGCCGGATTCCCTTGTGAGCGAGGTTCTTGGCGAGGGTCTTCGTCTCCGCGTGCGGAATGATGTATTGGATCGCGGTGCCGTACGGTTCGGGGAGGGAAATTTCCCGGGGGCGGGCGAAGGGTGGCACCTGCTTGAACTCACCGTCCTCGAAGACGACCCGGCTTTGAAGGAGTGGATCGTATTCGTAGGTCGTGGTTTCTGTGATCGAGGCGCTGAACGCGATCGGCCGGTAGGCCCCATGGCTTACCCGGGCCGAGTCCACCGTGTCCATCGCAGAGGCCGCCAACATGGCCATCATCTGGGTGGTGCCCGGGGTCATCCCGAAACCTGGCACGAAGGATTTTCCGTGGCTTCTGAACACCGAGTCCGCGGCGTCCTCCTCCCCGAAGCCGTTGAGATTGATCCCATGGCAACCTGCCTCGGCGATGCGGGCCGCCGATAACCCGTTGAGCCCAATCGTGGTGCCGTCCATGACCACGTCGTATCCGCGCATCTGCGCCACAGCGCTCCCATGGTCACGGATATCCAGCCTGAGCCAGTCCACGCGCGGATCATCCACGAGGCCCGCGACCTCCCGGGCGGCGGCCTCGTTGACGTCCGCGACTGTAACGCGGGTGGCTCGCGAAAACTTGATGAGGTCGAGAACCGCCTCGCGGCAGATTCTCCCGCCGCCACCGAGACAAAGGAATTGCATAGCGTTCTAGCGTTCAGCGCACCAGGCCAGCTCGGTCGCCGAGACTACCGAGCCCGATACGTGACCCCGATGACCGCGAGAGGTGCGATGCACCGGGGTGCACGAATCGGCAGGTCGCTGGCCCTGGGCTTGTTTGGCCAGCGCGAGGAGCAGAGGACGGAACACCTCCAGTTCCGGGGTGAGGAATCCAGGGATCCGCCCCCGGTCGTCGTAACGGCGTACGCGGACCGCTGCCGAGAAATGCGGATGGACCTCGAACTCGAAGGCCTCGGCGTCCGTCATGGCTCCGCCATGCAGTGCCAACCTCCGTCGGGAGGCCTCGGTCAGTCCGCGGTAGTAGCCAGATTCCCTCCAGCAGAGGTACCGCTTGGCGGTGGAGTGAAGGCGGATGGGTTCCACGACGCATGGGTCAAAGCAGGACGCCAGGTAGTTGGCCCCCGCCAACTCATGTCTCGGATCCATTCCATCGACGGCATCGTCCTCACCGGGATTGACGAGCAGGTGCCCCAAGTCGTGCAGCAAACAGGCCGCGATGATGTCGCCGGGTTCCCCGGCATCCCCGGCCAGGGTTGCGCACTGCAAGGCATGTTGTTGCCGGGTCACTCCTTCCCCGGCCAGTCGATGGCCCTGTTGACGGAACGTTGTGAAGATGTCCGACACAATGGCGGCGAGATAGGCCATGGCGACACAGTAACTTGGGATGGGCCGGGGCGGGTGTCACAACCCGGTGACATTTGG
>CAIMTB010000602.1 GCA_903844265.1 uncultured Verrucomicrobiota bacterium | reverse complement strand
GGCGCGGCGGTGGGCGCGGTGATCGGCGTGGTCTGGCTTGCGCTCGTGGCGATGGTCGCCTACGTGCCAGGATATCTGGTGGCTCAACTCGCCGATACCGAGGAGGCCTCGGGTCCGTTGCGGATCGCGAATTCAATCACGCACGATCTCGAGCAGACGGGACTGAACAAGCTTGTCGAGCATTTCAATCCCGCCACCCCGGATCACTACCTCGCTGCCGACATCCTCGGCCTCATTTATCACAATCCCGCCATCCACAGCCGTCTTGCGAGTTATCCGCCTTTCCTCGGGATGGCCGAGAAGAAGGAGATCGGAGATCTGGGACGGGACCCTGAACTGAACGGCCTGATCCAGTCAAAGGCGGGAGTCTCACAGATTCTCGAGAACCCGAAGATCGTGGCGGTCACCGACAATCCGGACATGGTCAACGAACTGTTGGCGCTCGATTTCAAGGATCTCGAGGGCTACCTCCGGACCGGCGTTTCGGGGAAGTACAAGGATGAGCACATCCTCGGCCGATGGCGGCTCAACGTCCGGCGCAGCATCGCCGAAATGAAACTGGTGCCGACGGACAAACTGCCCCCGGTTGAGTTCAATCTCCTGCGCAAGGCGCTGAACGTCTACCTTGAGGACATGATGCTCGGCTTCACCACCGACAACAAGACGCTGGTCAAGGTGAAGGCCAAGGACGAGCAGAAGCTGCTCCAGACCGTCGGGCGCGCATCGGCAACGCCCGCGACGAACTCGGCCGCGGCCGCGGGTGGCGAGGCGTCCCGAGGTTCGCGCGGACCGGGTTCGGGAACGTCGCCTCGCGCCATCGCGGCGCGCGCCATACCCCAGCAGCCGGCAGCCCAGCCCGGCGGTGGGATGAGCCCCGAGTTGCGCCAGCGCTATGGCCTCGGCGGCGGGCGTCCCGGCGGTGGAGGATCCGCCGCGCCTGCCCAGGCTTTTGCGAATACCACCCCGACCGCAGCGGCTCCCGTGAAGCTTGCTCCCAAGCAGACCTCCACCGCTCTCGGTCCCTTGATGTCAACGGGCGAGGGCGCCTGGTCCAAGGTGGGCGAGGGCTACAAGATCACCGTTTCCAAGGACGGCAAGGAAGTGGTCCTCGAAGCGGTGGTGAAGGAAAACCAACTCGTCGCGAGCCACGACGGTCGCACTCTGGTGTTCGACCGGATCTGATCCTCTGATCCTCTGATCCGCTGATCCTCCCGTCTGACGAAGCCCGCACTTCAAGGACCGGCCGAGCCCTTTCGGTAGGTCCGTGGGGTAGGGCTTTCGCGGATCTCTGTGTTTTATCGGGCGAGGTGGGTGGGGACCGTTTCGGCGTGGGTTTGGGGCGTATCGAGGCCGACGTTGTAGAACCTTGCGGCTCCGGCAGCGGAGAAAGGGTCGGGGCGTACACGTTGGTAGCCGACCGGCAGGGTGGTGAGATAGATCATGCCCTGCGGCAGACTGGCTGTGGCAGGAGCTTCGGCGGGTGAGTGCACTGTGGCGGAGGTGTCCTGCCAGGCGAGAGCGGACGGTCCCTCCGGTTCGACCGCGGTCCGGAAAACGCTGACGGCGAAAAGGGCGGTTCCCATGGCAAGTGCGGCGTAGGAGCTGGCCGCGATGGGTTCCCTGACCAGGAATTCCCAAAGTCGATTCCACCAGGTGAGATCCGAGACTTCGCAGCCAGCGCGGATGTTGACGAGGATCCGGTTGGGCAGTCGTTTGAAGAAGCCAGGTGGCGGCATCTCGTGCCGTTTGAGGGACAGGAGTTGGAGAAGGTCGCGGGAAGGGTCTGGGGGACGTTCCATGCGGGTTATTTCAAGTAATCGCTGAGCAGAGCCTGCAACTGTTGGCGGGCGTAGAAGAGGCGGGATCGAACGGTGCCGGAGTTGCAATCCATGATACCCGCGATCTCCTCATGGGGGAGGCCCTGGATGTCGTGGAGGATCACCACCATACGATGAACTTCGGACAGTTTCAGCATGGCGGCGTTCAATTTCTGTTGGAGCTCGGTGAGGTCGATGGCTCGTCGGGGAGTCTGTTCGGAGACGAGGGCGACGATGTCGGGGTCGTGTTCGGCGTTGAAGTCCAGGTCGTTCAGGCTGAATTGGAGAGGTCGATTCCGCCGTTGCTTCAGGAAATTCAGGGTCCGATTGACACCGATGCGATAAAGCCAGGTGAAGAAACTGCAGTCGCCCTTGAAGCCGCGGAGGGCGTTGTAGGCCTTGATGAAGGTTTCCTGCGTGATGTCCGCCGCGTCCTCGTGGTTCGCCGTCATGTGGTAGACGGTGGCGTAGACGCGCTCCTGATGGCGGCGAACGAGAACGTCGAAGGCATCCAGGTCACCGCCCTGGGCTCGCCTTACGAGGCTCGGTTCGTCCAGATCTCCGAGACTCTGAGGACCGGAGACGGGAATCTCGATCGGCCGGTCACGCGCGAAATCGGCTGGGCGCATGGCTCACGCGGAATAGAGTCGGGTGACCTGATTGCCGAGGAAGCGGGTGAGGGTGAGGAGCGGGGCTGTTTCCTGAAGCGGGCGCAGCGATTCCCGGGCGTTCTCGAGCAGGCCTTCGACCACCTCACGGGACCGGATGGCGGCGGAGTAGCGCTCCAGCAGGGCGCGGACATTCTGCGTGTGCCCGTTGGTGTGGTGGGCGAGGAACCCTTCGAGGCTTGCACGATCTGCGGCCGAGGCCGACTGATGGGCCAACAACAGGGGAAGGGTCACTTTGCCGTTCGCCAGATCGGTGCCCAGCGTCTTGCCGGCGGCTTCCTCGGAGCCGAACACGTCGAGGCAATCGTCGAAAACCTGATAGGCTGTCCCGAATGCGAGGCCAAAACGGCGGAGCGCGATGCGGGTTGCGGGTTGGGACGAGGTCAGGATGGCCCCTAATTCGCAAGCCAGTGCGAAGAGTTCGGCGGTCTTCAGCCGGATGACCCTGAAATATTCGTCGAGCGGCTGATCGAGCCGCCCGACGCGAAGGGTCTGGAGAATTTCTCCGGAACAGACCGCCTTGGTGGCGTCCGAAACCGCCCGGCAAACATCGGTGGTGGGGAAGCCTGCCGCGAGTTTCAGGGAGTGCGCGAACAGACAGTCGCCAAGCAGTACCGCGGTGCGGTTGCCGAATCTGGCGGCCACGGTGGGGCGTTTCCGCCGCAGGCCCGCAACATCGATCACGTCGTCATGGACCAGGGTTGCGAGGTGCACGAGCTCGACGATCGCGGCGCCCTGAACGTGGTCCTCGTTGATTCCTCCTGCCACTTCTGCGGCAAGCGCCACAAGGACTGGCCGCAGTTGCTTGCCGCTCGCGGACAGGGCGTATTTCGCCCCTTCCGCCACCTCAGGCTCGAAAGTGCCGAGCTGGGCTTCGAGGAAACGACGCACGTCTGCGAGGAAAGGAGAGACAGGTTCGGCGATTTCCCTCCACGCGAGACCGTTGACCGAGGTGGCGCGTGGCACAGCCTCGGTCCCCGCATCCAGCTTGGTGTCGGCGGCCAACATCGACATCGATCCTAGGTTTCACAGGAGACCAAGTCAAACGGTTCACCAGCCCCCCTTCCACGGATCAGAACGCGCCCTTCCATGCGCTGAGGTCCGGAACCTTAACAAAAGACCTGTCCCTATATTATGTCGAATTTGATCGCAGGTTTGGATTTGCTCCCGGGGCAGGCCAGGGGGATTTTGCGGCGTGCGAATGCGGACTCGAGTTGGGAAGGCGACGGCCGGCGTGCTGCTCGGAATTCTGGGGACTGCTCTTGGCGCGGATGTTCCGGGCTCGGCAGCGGGGGCGAGGTCGGTTCCCGCCGCGGCCGAACGGAGTTCGGTGACGAACGCTTCCCGGGCGGCGGTGACTTGGCACCAATTGGGGGGGGGAGATTATCCCCCCTATCTTGAGCGACTCCGGGCCGCCGGCTGCCCCGAAGACAAGATCCGGATGATCGTGATGACGGACGCGGACGAGTGGATGTTGCAGCAGCGGGTGGCCCAGGCGGTCGCCGGGGATTTTGCCTGGTGGAAAGCCGAACCCACCGCGAGCGGTGGCGACTTGTTCAGCGAGAAGCTCGACCAGATCCGGAAGCGCCGGCTGGAGTTGGTCCGCGCCCTCCTCGGCTCCGCGCCCGAGGAGAAGGATCCGTCAGCCAAGGACATTCCGGTGGTGATCAACCTCGGCGGCCCGGTGCTTGGGGCTCTCACTCGGGAGAAATTCAATGCGGTCCAGGAAATCTGCGGTCGTTCGATGGATCGGCAGTTGGGCTACTACAACAACCGGCAGAACGAAGGCGTCTTCCTGAACCAGGGTGATCTGGCGCGCCTTCGGGAGCAGACCCGATCGGATCTGTCCCAGGTGTTGAGCCCTGAGGAACTCGAGGAATTCCTCCTGCGGTACTCGCACAATTCCAGTCGTCTCCGTCAGGAATTGGGGGTGATGGAGCCGACGGCCGACGAGTTCCGCGGCGTCTTCCGGGCCGTGGACGCCCTCGAACATCGTTTGCAGTTGGAGTTTGGAGCGGTGGATTCGCTCAGCGCGCGGCAGCGGGAGGAGTACGAGCGCCAGCGGGAGGACGCCATCAAGAAGATACTCCCGCTGGATCGTTACCAACGTTATCTCGTCGGGCGCTATCCGCTCTTTCGTCAGGCCCAACTGCTGGTGCGCCGAGCCGGCCTGCCCGAGCGGGTCACACTTTCGTTTTACGAGGTCCTGAACGAACACGAGAGCCGCCGTCGTGAGATCCTCAACAACACCGCCTTGTCGGCCGTGCAGCGCCAGACCTCGCTCCAGACACTCGAGCGCGACAAGGAAACCGCTCTTCTCAAGGCCCTCGGTGAGGAGGGCTACAAGCAGTACCGGGATTCGCTGGTGAACTGATCGGCGCGGTTGGCCTCCCCTGTGATCTCGTGCTGGCCCGGGACCGGGGAGTGTCGGGGGCTTCGGATTTCGCACGTCTACCGGGGCCCAGAACCTGCATTCGTGGAGGGTCGCGTTCTGTCGCGACCGCCGGAAAGCCGGCTTTTCGGGGGCGGGTCGAGCGTTGGCAGCTTGCCGGCAGGCGTCAGGTGGATGCGGGCACCGTTGGTCCAATCGATCCCCGTGCGGTCCAGGTAGAGTGTCCGCGGCACGAGTTGGACCTCATGTCCGAAGCAATGGAGGACCACCGTGCCCGGGAGAAACATCAGATCATCGAATGCGGTCCGGCCGAAGGGGACGGGAAGGTTCGGTTGATCGAAGCGGATCCGCGTCGGCACGGAGGGCAGGTCTGCCCCGGCCTGTTCCCCGACGAACCGGATCTCGACGTCATGGATCCCGAGGCGTTCCTGGTTGATCCGCAAGGACGGGGTGCCGTTCGTGTCCTGGAGAAACTCAACCTCCCAGGGTCCGTTCGTGACGCGGAGCCTGGCGTCGCACGCATAGAACACGACGTAACCGACGAGCGCGAGGAGGGCGGGAATCGCAAAGACGCGCCACGCCGGGTTGGATGGGTCATCCCCGGTGGGAGGACGCGTGGTGGGGTTGGGTTCGTTCATGGCCGCTGGAACGGGCTTTTTGGGAGGGCGGAGCGCTTTTCGGCCTGCGGAGCGTGCCTTGCGATGCCGAACGGATCGGGCTTCGACCGCGGCAGCCGTGTCCATCCGCCGATGCAATAGATCCAGCCCACAACCATGTGAATCGGGCCCGCGAAACAGACCCCGACGAGTCCGAGCCTGCGCGTCGCGTACAGCGCGATGGCGGCGGTCATCATGAGGGCTGGGAGCAGCAGCGCTGACGCCGCCACGCGCCAGGCGACACGGAAGCCCGGGTTCCGTGAGGATCGGGGCGAAACGGCCCAGAGAATCCCGCCGTAGATTGTGGCCAGGACCGCCCAGACAGCGATCAGCGCGACGAAAACGACGATGGCGGTCGCAATCTGGATCGGACCGGTCCATGCGGACAGGTTCCCGGCGAAATCGAGGCGGCCCAGCGACAGATCGAGGTTCGAGGGGTAACGAAGCGCTTTCCAGCCGAGGAACGAGCGGAGGGCGAAACCGTCGATCTCCAACGATAACGTGATGTCCGCAGCAAGGGAGGAGTCACGGTGGCTGAGGGGATCCACCACGATGCCGAGGAACGGGCCCGTGATGAGAACCTTGGGTTTGTTGTCAGGCCAGGTGAGCTCCCCGTTTGAGATCCGTGCAGTGTCGGGAAGCGTGTCGGCTGCGTGGAGGATCGCGCGGACCCAGCTGGCGTCGAGCGACCACGCGACCACGATGCCGGCGGTGAGCGCCACGGCCGCCTGCCACGCCGCCAGCCATCGGCCCGGTCCGAGCGCCAGGGCCGCCACGCCTCCGAACGTGGTGGGCACCGGCAGCGAGCGAGGACCGTTGGCCGGCTCCGGCTTCCGTTGTTGGGTTGAGGCGTCTTCCGCCATGAGCCCGTCATTGTCCGACGACAGTGGGATGCGCGCAAACGGGTTTTCGATGCGGGATGCACCGGGGAGCAGGCGTGGATCGCGAATGGCGTTGCAACTCTGCGCTGCGGGCCAACAATCCGCGGCCCACGACATGGCCGATCCGAAGCCCCACAATTACGACGAGAGCAAGATCCAGACGCTGTCGTCGATTGATCACATTCGTAAGCGCACGGGGATGTACATCGGGCGCCTCGGCGATGGCTCCCATTGCGACGACGGCATCTACATCCTGCTCAAGGAGGTCGTCGACAATGCGGTCGACGAATACATCATGGGCCATGGGCGGCAGGTCGAGATATCGACCCAGTCCGGCGTGGTGACCGTCCGTGACTTCGGTCGTGGCATCCCCCTGGGCAAGGTCATCGAGTGCGTCAGCCAGATCAACACCGGCGCCAAGTACAACGACGAGGTGTTCCAGTTCTCGGTCGGCCTCAACGGCGTCGGCACCAAGGCCGTCAACGCATTGTCCGAGGGCTTCGTGGTCCGTAGCCATCGCGAGGGCCAGTTCGTCGAGGCCACGTTTCGGCGGGGCCGGCTGGCGGGGGAGAAAAAGGGGAAGACGACCGAACCGGACGGGACGTTCGTGCGGTTCACGCCGGACCGTGAAATCTTCAAGGAATACGAGTTCCAGTCGGAGCACATCGAACATCGGCTCCGGCATTACGCCTACCTCAACAGCGGGTTGAAGCTCTTGTGGAACGGCCAGGAGTTCATCTCCCGTCGGGGCCTGCTCGACCTGGTGCTCGACGAGGTGAAGGACGAGGCGATCTACGCGCCGCTCTCGTACGCCTCCAAGACTCTCGAGTTCTGCCTCACCCATTCGAACAGCCGCTTCGGCGAGACGTTCTGGTCGTTCGTCAACGGCCAGTTCACCAGCGATGGCGGCACGCATCTCAGCGCCTTCCGTGAAGGCCTGCTCAAGGCCATCAACGAGCTGGCCGGCGGGAAATTCGAGGGCGACGACGTCCGCGAAAGCATGGTCGGCGCGGTCGCCATCCGCCTCAAGGACCCTGTCTTCGAGTCGCAGACCAAGAACAAGCTCGGCAACACCGAGATCCGGACCGACCTCGTCAACCGCGTCCGCGAGGAGGTCCTGCACTACCTCCACCGCGACAAGGCGACCGCCGAGAAGATCATCGCCAAGTGCCAGGACACGCAGCAGCTCCGCAAGGAACTGCAGGACGTGAAAAAGTTGGCGCGCGAACGCTCGAAGGCCATCACGCTGCGCATCCCGCAGCTCAAGGATTGCCGGGTCCATCTCGACAAGGCCAAGGGCAAGGGCAAGGGCTCGATGGTGTTCATCTGCGAGGGCGTCAGCGCTGCCGGTTCGATCACGTCGTGCCGCGACGTGAACACCCAGGCCGTCTTCACCTTGCGTGGCAAGCCGCTCAACGTCTGGGACCTCAAGCGCGACGTGATGTACAAGAACGACGAGATGTACAACCTCATGCGCGCCCTCGACATCGAGGATTCCGTCGACAACCTGCGCTACGACAAGGTCGTCCTCGCCACCGACGCCGACGTCGACGGCCTTCACATCCGGAACCTGATGATCACCTATTTCTTCAGGTTCTTCGAACCGCTCGTCCACGACGGTCACCTGTACGTCCTCGAAACCCCGCTCTTCCGCGTGCGCAACAAGGAGGAGACGCATTACTGCTATTCGGAGGCGGAGAGGGATGTGGCTGCCAAAAAGCTGGCGCGCGGCGTCGAGATCACGCGGTTCAAGGGGTTGGGCGAGATTTCACCCAAGGAATTCAAGCAGTTCATCGGCCCCGACATGCGCCTGAGCTGCGTCGAGTTCGCGCCCAAACCGGAGTCGACCCATATCCTGGGTTTCTACATGGGCCGCAACACGCCGGATCGCCGCGATTACATCATGGAGAACCTCGTGGTGCCGGTGGAGGACTGAGCCCCCGCTCGGCGCACCGGATGCCGGCAGGGGCACGGGGGATGAGTCGACCGGACGGCAACCGCCCCACCGGGCTTGCCGTCACCGGTCCGTGGCGCTTGATTCGCACGACCCCAAGTTCCCGCCATGAACCCGAATCAAGAATCCCCCTCGCAGAACCCCGTGCCGCCGGTCCACGCCTCGCCCGACACCACAGCCGGGCGACAGAGCCGCCGTCGCTTCCTCAAGGCCACTGCCCGCGCGACCGCCGTGTCCGCCCTGGCCGGTGTGGTCCTGCCGCACGTCCACGCGGCGGAGGACAATACGATCCGGCTCGCGCTGATCGGGTGTGGCGGCCGCGGTTCGGGCGCGGTGGCGAATGCGATGTCCGCGGGCGGGCTCGTGCTTGGCGATGACGGTGGCACGAAGCGCAGCCCGGGGGTTGGCGGTGGCGGCCCGGTGAAACTGGTGGCGATGGCCGACCTGCGCCAGGACCGGCTCGATCTCGCGCACAAGGCGCTCAGCCAGAACCTGGGTGAATGGGTCGATGTGCCCGAGGACCGGCGCTTCAAAGGGTTCGACGCGTACCGTCACGCCATCGATTGCCTGCGTCCCGGTGACGTCGCGATGCTGACGACCCACGCCGCGTTCCGCGCGCCGCATCTGGAATACGCGGTGCAGAAGGGCGTGAATGTCTTCATGGAAAAGGATTTCGCGGCGGATCCAGGCGGCATCCAGCGGATCCTCCGCGCGGCCGAGGCCGCGGAGAAAAAGAACCTCAAGATCGCGACCGGGCTCATGTGCCGCCATTCGTCGGCGCGCCAGGCGTTGATCCAGAAGATCCGGGACGGCGCGATGGGCGAGGTCCAGGTGGTGCGGGCGTACCGCATGGATTCGGGCTACCAGATGGGGCCGTTCCCGAAGGGCCAGAACGAACTTCTCTGGCAGCTGAGCCCGGGTCATCCGTACCAGTTCCTGTGGTGCTCGGGCGGGGTGTTCATCGAGCTGATGATCCATCAGATCGACGAATGTTTCTGGATCAAGGACAGCTATCCGGTGTCGGCCCACGGCGTCGGCGGACGTTACCCCGGGAGCACCGACTGCAGCCAGAACCTCGACAGCTACTCGATCGAATACACGTTCGCCGACGGCACCAAGACGCTGGTCACGGGGCGGTACATTCCGAATTGCAAGACCGAGTTCGCGACGTTCGTGCATGGTACGAAATGCGCCGCGAAGTTTTCCGGCGACATCCACGCGCCGACGTCGTGGCTCTACAAGGACCAGCGCATCGAGCCCTCCAACATCGGCTGGCGCGCGGAGCGTGAGTCCATCAATCCGTGGCAGGCAGAGTGGGACGTCCTGCTCAGCGCGATCCGCAACAACCGTCCGCACAACGAGGCCCGTCGCGCCGCGCTTTCCAATCTCGGCGCCATCATGGGACGCGCCGCCGTGCACACCGGTAAACTCATCACCTGGGACGAGGCGATGGCGTCCAACTTCCAGTTCTGTCCCAACGTCGACCAACTCACCGTCAACAGCCCGGCTCCGGTCCAGGCCGATGCCGAAGGTCGTTACCCGGCGCCGATCCCCGGGAAGACGGTCGAGATCTGATCCACTCCGAATCCATCCCGAACGTGAACCCACGAAATTTCCCAGGCGTCGCCGCGGTGTTCGTCGCCGCCTGGCTCTCGTTCGTGACCGGCGCGAAATCCGTCACGCCGCTTCCCGGCGAGTTCGAGTCTGCCAGACGGTGGGCCGAGGATGCCTTCGCGAGAGACCCGGCAGGCCGTGGGACCTGCGGGGTTTCGTTTCGCTACCATGACGTCCCGAGTCTCGAGTTTCTCAAGACCTGGCAGCACGACGCCCGCCAAACAGATGCCGATGCCACGCGGGCCGTCCGCGAAATCGTCCATCGCGATCCCGCCACCGGCCTCGAGGTGCGGATCGAACTGACCGTGTTCAAGGATTGGCCCGCGGTGGAATGGGTGGCGCATTTCCGGAACACCACGAACGTCCCGACTCCCATCATCGAGGGCATCGCCGCGATGGACGGTGTCCTGCCGGTCACCTCCCCGGATGCGACGACCACGCTCCACTGGGCCAGGGGCGGCGTGGCGTCCTTCGACGACTTCGCGCCACAGGAGACCCTGATGCGAGCGAAGGCCACGCTTCACCTGCAGCCTGGTGGCGGACGTTCCTCGAGTCAGGTGATGCCGTATTTCAACCTCGAGGGTGCCGGGAATGGGGTGGTGGCGGCGATCGGCTGGACCGGCGAATGGGCTGCGGATTTCAATTGTGATCCAAAGGGGCAGGTGACGTTCAAGGCGGGGTTGGCGCGGACGCGACTTTTCCTGGAACCGGGCGAGACGATCCGCACGCCGCGGATGATGCTGGTCTTTTATTCGGGCGATCGCTGGCGCGGACAGAATCTCCTGAGGCAGTTCATCCTCGCCCATCACCGTCCGCAACTGGGCGGGAAGCCGATGGTGGCCCCGGTCACCTGCGGCAACTGGGGCGCGACATCGGCCGAGGTCCACCTGGACAACATCGCCCGCATCATCGAGCACCGGCTGCCGATCGACTATTACTGGATCGACGCGGAATGGTACGGGAAGGGCGGTTGGCCGGACAACGTGGGGAACTGGACGGTGAAGGCGGACCTCTATCCGCAGGGCTTCTCGCCGTTGAGCGAAGCGCTGCGGAAGTCCGGTCGCGACCTGATGCTGTGGTTCGAGCCGGAGCGTGTGCACAAGGGGACCCAATGGCATCGGGAACATCCGGAGTGGCTGCTCGGGCCGCGCGGTGACGACTACCTGTTCAACCTCGGGGACGCGGCCGCGCGCAACCACCTGACGGAATTCATGACCGCGATGATCACGTCGTCCGGGCTGGGTTGTTATCGTCAGGACTTCAACTTCGAGCCGCTGCCGTATTGGCGTGCGGCGGATCCACCGGGCCGCGAGGGCATCACCGAGATCCGCTACATCGAGGGTCTGTATGCCTATTGGGATGCGCTGTTGGCGAGGTTCCCCAACCTCATGATCGACAACTGCGCGAGCGGCGGTCGGCGTCTGGACTTCGAGGCCACCAGCCGTGCGACGCCGTACTGGCGGAGCGATGGACCGCGGGACCCGATCGCGCACCAGTGCCATTCGCAGGGTTTGCTCGCGTGGCTGCCGCTCAGCGCCACGAGCCAGGATCGGGCCGGGGATGACTACGAATTCCGCAGCAGCATGTGCAGCAGCCTTTGCCTGAACTGGTGGGTCGCAGGCGATGTGCCCGCGCGGAAGATCCCGGCGACCTTCCCGTTCGACTGGGCTCGCAAGACGCTCGAGCAGTACCTCTCCTACCGCGATGACTACTACGGCGACTACTACCCCCTGACGCGCTACTCGCCGTCGCCGGATGTCTGGATGGCCTATCAGCTCGACCGGCCTGAGCAGGGCCGCGGGCTGGTCGTGGTGTTGCGTCGCCCCGACAGCCCGTATCAGTCGGCGCGCTTTGCGCTGCGTGGGGTGGAACCTGGCGGGCGCTATCGGGTCACCGCGCTGGATGGAGGCGCGGTGACCGAGCGCACGGGGCTCGAATTGATTACAACTGGAATCGATGTGGTGGTCGGGACCCGGCCAGGGTCGGCGTTGTTCGTCTACCAACGGCAGTGATTGAATGCCCGGGATTGGCGAGCGTCGGAAGACCGTCTAGTTTCGCCGCGCCCAACCCAATACCCCATGAGCCCCAAGCCGTTGTTCAACCTCGCCGCGACGTGTGTCGTCGGATACCTCTCCGCATCCGCAACCGACTGGCCCGTCTACCGGGGACCGAACCACGACGGCATCTCGCAGGAGAAGTGGGTCGCGACGGCATGGCCTGCGGCCGGGCCGAAGTCGGTGTGGAAGACGCCGACTCCGGGGGGCTTCAGTTCGATCACGGTCGCCGGCGGTCATGCCTACACGATCGTTGGGCGTCCGGTGGATGGTGCCAACCTCGAGGTCCTCGTCGCTTTGGACGCCGCCACCGGCAAGGAACTCTGGGCCGCGCCACTGAGCCCGTCGAAGTACGACGGCGGTGGCAACTCGGGAATGAAAGGCAACGACGGCGGCGATGGACCGCGTTCGACGCCGACCCGGGATGGCGACCGCGTCTACACGCTTGATGGCCGTCTGGTGCTTGCTTGTTTCGAGGCCGGATCCGGGAAGGAAATCTGGCGTCGCGACATCATCGCGGAGCACGCGGGTCGAAACATCACCTGGCAGAGCGCGGCATCGCCGATGATCGAGGGTGGATTGATCTTTGTTGCCGGGGGCGGCGAAGGGCAGGCGCTTCTCGGCATCGACAAGGTCACAGGAAAGACCGTCTGGAAGGGCGAGAACGACAAGATGACCCATGCCACGCCGGTGGCGACAACGATCCTCGGCCAGCGGCAGGTGATCTTCTTCACCCAGTCCGGGTTGGTGTCGGTGCGGCCTGACAACGGTGCGGTGCTCTGGAGGCAGTCGTTCCGGTACAGCACGTCCACCGCTTCGTCGCCTGTCGTCGCCGATGACCACGTGTACTGTTCCGCCGGGTACGGCGTGGGGGCCGGTCTCTATCACATCACCAAGGAGGGCGATGCATTCAAGTCGACCGAGGTGTGGCGGGCCGAGGGCAAGCTGCAGAACCACTGGAGCACCCCGGTGTTCTTCAAGGGCCATCTCTACGGCCTTTTCGGATTCAAGGAATATGGCGTCTGCGCCCTGAAGTGCGTGGAACTCGCGACCGGCAAGGAGAAGTGGACGAAGGCGGGATTCGGTCCGGGCAACGTGACGCTCGTGGACGGTCATCTGGTCGCGCTGGCCGACAATGGCGAACTGGTGATCGTCGATGCCACGCCCGAGGCCTACCACGAGACGGCGCGGGCCGGCGTGCTGGCGGGCAAATGCTGGAGCACGCCGACGTATGCGTCCGGGCGAATCTACGCGCGGAGCACGAAGGAGTCGGTGTGTGTCGACCTCGCGGCGGGCGCGCACTGATATGAATTGCGATTGCCGGGGCCGCTGGTGCCCGGCCATTCTTGCCGGGTTCCCGTCACCTGCTGTCGCACCCAACGAATCCTATGCACCTGGAGCTTGGATGGATCGATTACCTGATCCTCGTCATCTATTTCCTGTTCGTCCTCGGGATCGGCTGGTTCCTCAAGAAGACGGTCAGCGGGAGCAAGGATTTCTTCGAATCGGGGCGTTCGTTGCCGGCGTGGATCTGCGCCCTCGGTTTCATCGGGGCGAATCTCGGGGCGCAGGAGGTCATGGGCATGGCGGCGTCGGGCGCCAAGTACGGGATCATGACCAGCCATTTCTACTGGGTGGGTGCGATTCCGGCGATGGTGTTCGTGGCGATCTTCATGATGCCCTTCTATTACGGGTCGAAGGCTCGCTCGGTGCCCGAGTATCTCAAGCTTCGCTTCGATGAGAAGACCCGAGGGTTCAACGCGGCCACGTTCGCCGCGATGACCATCATGTCCTCGGGCATCTCGATGTACGCTCTGGCGAAGCTTCTCAACGCGATCCTCGGCTGGAATTTCCACGCCTGCATCGTGATGTCGGGCGTCATCGTGCTGGCCTATATCTTCATGGGCGGCCTCACCTCGGCGATCTACAACGAGGTCGTCCAGTTCTTCCTGATCGTGTTCGGGTTTCTTCCGTTGGTGCTGATGGGGTTGAGCCAGGTTGGCGGCTGGGCGGGCCTGGTCGAGAAGCTGAAACCGGTGTCGACCAACGCCGGCTTTGCGCCGGGGGCTTGGACGGAGTCCTGGACCCATACGGGATCCGCTGCGGCAAACCCCATGGGCATCGAGTGGTTTGGGTTGGCCATGGGGCTCGGGTTCGTCCTTTCGTTTGGCTACTGGTGCACTGATTTCCTCGTGGTTCAGCGGGCCATGGCGGCGAAGGACATGGGTTCCGCGCGGCGGACCCCGATCATCGCCGCGATGCCAAAGATGCTCTTCCCTGCGTTGGTCATTCTTCCCGGAATGATTGCCATCGCGTTGCACACGGCGGGCACGGGGAACTTCAAGCTGCCGCCGAAGGACGGGAGCCTGGACTACGACATGGTGGTGCCGGCGATGCTGGCCTACTACTTCCCGACGGGAATGCTGGGGCTTGGGCTCACGGCGCTGATGGCGTCGTTCATGTCGGGTATGGCGGGGAATGTCACCGCGTTCAACACCGTGTGGACCTATGACATCTACCAGAGCTACCTGAAGAAGGACGGCACGGATGCGCACTACCTGGCGGTGGGTCGCTGGACGACGGTGGTCGGCATTGCGGCGAGCATGGTGGCGGCGTACGCCGCGGCGCAGTTCAACAACATCATGGACATCCTCCAGTTGGTGTTCGCCTTCGTGAACGCGCCGCTGTTCGCGACGTTCCTGCTCGGGATGTTCTGGAAGCGCGCGACCGGGCACGGGGCGTTTTTCGGCCTGCTGGGCGGCACCGTGGCAGCCGCGATTCATCACGGCCTTTCGCTGCCCAAGGGTGCGGTGGCGGGGATCAAGGGCGGTTGGCTCAGCTCGGCGATGCACACCTACCCGAGTGAAATGGCCCAGAACTTTTGGACCGCGATCTTCGCGTGGACCGCCTGCTTCCTGCTGACGATCGTGATCTCGGTGGTCACGACCCAGAGGAAGACCGACGCTGAACTCAAGGGATTGGTCTATTCACTGACGCCCCGCGAGAACGAGCCCGGGATGCCTTGGTACAAGCAGCCGGTCACTCTCGGCATTCTTGTCATCGCGGCCACGCTCCTGTTGAACCTCGTTTTCTGGTGAACGGCAACGGACCCAACGACGTTTCATTTTTCACCGGCAACTCCCCCCCATCCACCATGCACCTCGATGTCCGTCTCCCCATCGGCCTGATGTTCTCGATCTTCGGTGCGCTGCTCTCCTTGTTCGGCCTGTTCGGCGGACGCGAGGTCTACGAGAAGCACCCGCTCCAGGTGAACATCAACCTGTACTGGGGGCTCGTCCTCCTGGTGTTCGGCGTCTTCATGCTCGTGCTCGTCTCCCGCACGCGGAAGCGGTGAGGGACCGGTCTCCGGATCGGAGAGTCCAGTCGCCGGGAGATTTGACTTCATTGGACTCCCCTCCATTTTCCAGCGCGTCATGAAATCCGTCCTTTTCCTCGCCTTTGCGGCGGCTCTTCTTGCCGTGCCTCAGGCCCGTTCCGAAATGAAGAATCCCGCTGAAATCCCTCTCAAGACACTTGCCGGCAAAGCCACCACGTTGGGCGAACAGCAGGCCCGCGTGATGCTTGTGGTCAATGTCGCCTCCAAGTGTGGCCTCACCCCGCAGTACGAGGCTCTGGAGAAGCTGCAGCTGAAGTACAAGGGTCGGGGCTTCAGCGTGGTCGGGTTTCCATGCAACGATTTCCGCGAACAGGAACCGGGAACGCCGGCCCAGATCCAGGACTTCTGCAAGTCGACCTATGGCGTTACATTCCCCCTGATGGAGAAGATCCACGTCAAGGGGGCCGAGCAACATCCGCTGTATGCCGTTCTCACCGGAAAAAACGCGGTCTTCCCGGGTGATGTCGCGTGGAATTTCGGGAAGTTCCTCGTCACCTCGGACGGCAAGGTGCTGAAGCGTTTCGAGCCGAAGACGGTGCCTGACGCTCCCGAGGTGGTCGCGGCGATCGAAGCGGCCCTGGCGGCGAAGTGAGCGGTGGTGGGGTTGGGGGCGGTGGCGACCGGGGCGGTTTCTGACCGCCCTGGACCGCGGCCGATCCCGCCCCGCGGCTTCCTCTCCTCTCGGCTGTGACCGTGCAAGCGGCTGCGGCTTGTGTTTTGTCTCTTCCCCCTCACAATCACGCCCATGAAGAACGACGTGGTGCCCGTCCAAGTGCGGGGCATCCTTCCAGCCAACAACGGCGTCGCCATCTTCATTGGAAACGCGGAGAAGGTGTTCGTGATCCAGGTCGAGACCAGCATGGGCCGGGTGATCTCGAATTTCCTGCGCAAGACCCCGAATGAACGGCCCCTGACCCACGATCTGATCGGCAGCATTTTCAAGGGTTTTGGAATCAACCTGGAACGGGTGGTCATCTCGGAGCTGCGAAACGCGACCTACTTCGCCCGGCTGATCCTCAAGGAGGAAAACGAGCTGGGCGTCAAACTGGTCGAGATCGACGCGCGTCCGAGCGATTGCATCGCCCTCGCCGTCGCCCGTGCCCGACCCATCTTCGTCGCCTCTTCCCTGTTCGATCAGGTCGAGGACATGACCGAAATCCTCGACCAACTGAATCAGACGGGGTCCCCGGGCAAGTTTGGCGACGAGGCGGAGTGACCCGGGGCGAGAGGAGAGAGACGAGAGACACGATGAGTTCCCCGACCTCTGAGAATCCTTCGGTCGTGGTCGTGTGGGGGGACGACGATTTCGCGGTCAAACGCCGGGCGCGCGAGTGTTTCCACGAATGGACGGCGAAGAATCCCGGGGCGGACGAGGAGATCCTCGATGCCGGGGCGGCCAACAGCGAGGAGGCGCTGAGGGCGCTGGCTCGCCTGCGCGAAGCCCTTCAGACGCTCCCGTTTTTTGGTGGAACCAAGTCGATCTGGTTCCGTGATTGCAATTTCCTTGGGGAGGATCGCGTGTCCGAGGCGGAGCTGGTGATCGCGAACCTCGCGGAACTGGGTCGGGAGCTCGCCGCCTTCCGCTGGCAGGGGGTGAGGCTGCTCATCAGCGCGGGAGACATCGACCGTCGGCGCGCGATTTTCAAGACCCTTGGCAAGATCGGGTGGGTGGAGCATTTCCCGGGTCTGAGTGCCGACGATCGCGATTGGCGTGAAAAGGCCGAGAACATTGCGGTCACGGAATTGAAATCCGGGTCGAAGCGCATCGATCCCGATGCCTTGTCCGCGTTCGTGGAACAGGTCGGAGCCAACGCGCGGCAGTTGGTGTCGGAGGCCCAGAAGCTGACCGCCTATGTCGGGGACCGCCCCGAGATCCGGCTCGTGGATGTCGAGTCTGTGGTGACACGGGGGCGGCATGCGCGGGCTTTCGCGTTGGCCGATGCCTTCGGCGATCGGAATCTGGCCAGGACCCTGAAGCATCTCGACGAGGAGATTTGGTCCATGCAGTCCGACAAGCAGAAGAGCGAGATCGGATTGCTTTACGGGCTGATCTCGAAGGTCCGGGCCATGCTGATGGCGAAGGAGCTTCTCGCCGAAGGTTTGCTTCGGCCCGCCGGCGATTACCGGTCGTTCACCACCCAATGGAATACCCTCAAGGCCGAGTCGGCTGGACGCTTTCCGTCCGACCGGCGCTGTAGTCCACTGGAACTGAATCCGTACGTCGCGTTCCGGGCGGCGATGCATTCCCGGAACTTCACCCGCGACGAGTTGGTTCGGGCGATGGAGGAACTGCTGAAGTGCAACCGGCAGTTGGTGGGCAGCGGTCTGGACGGAGCCATCGTGTTGCAGTTGGCGGTGGTCCGACTGCTCACCGTGACGTCGCCCCGCGCTCAATCCGAGACGCGGCCCCGATCCCAAGCCTGGCAGGCCGTCAAAAAACCGTAGCAATCGACGTGAGGAGACTCGAATTTGATCCAAAACCAACGAATGCAGCCTCCTCACGTGGGCTGCTACGACGAACGGGTCTTTATCGACGGGCTGCTGCCAGCCGCAGGACCCCTCGCAATTTATAGACAGGGTCTTAGAATCTCGACTGAGGAGTGGTTTCGTTCATGAGCATAAACCCAATCGTCGCGTCGTTCTGGGCAGGGCACAGCGGAGATCTCTACGTCCTCCGCGTCATCGGACCAGGCATCTGCCGGGAGAGCGGGCGCTTCGAGAATCTGCTCATGGACGTCGAGGTCCGCGGTCCGGCGCGCTTGATCATCGACCTTTCCGAATGCCCCCGCATGGACAGCACGTTCGCCGGGGCGTTCCTCAGGTTGGCGGATCGAGCCGAAAAATCCGGCTTCCACGTGCTCATCTCGGGCGCCCGCGAGCAGGTGCATGAACTGCTCGACACACTCTGCCTGGACTCCTTTTTCGAGATCGTGGACGCCCCGAATGTAGGGACCTTGCAGTCCCTGGACCTCGAGGACCGTAACATGCCAAGGGAGCAGATCATGGAGCTCAGCCTGGATGGGCATGAGCGATTGGCGGCCCTGAACGAGGCGAATGCGAAGCGTTTCGAGGCGCTGCTGGCCACCTTGCGCGCGAGCATTCCGGGCAAGGTTGCGGGGTCGGACTGAGGCTGCGGCGTCCCGGTGGGGTGGCTCAGGTCGAGGCCTGGATGCTGCCATGTTCAGGTTCTGCCTGCGCTACGGGGGTGCTGGCCTTCGCAAGTCCTTCAGGATGGATCACGTATTCCTGGACGAATTCGCCCCCGAGAAGATGACGTTCGATGATCTGATCCAGGACTTCCGGGCGGCAGGAGTGGTACCAGACTCCATCGGGGTACACGACGGCGATGGGCCCGTGGATGCAGACCCGGAGGCAACCCGCTTTCGTACGCAGCACCCAGCGTTCGGGGCCTGCGAGTCCCTTCTCCCTGAGCCGTTTCTTCAGGTGTTCCCATGCCGCGATGCCGGCCTCACGTGGGCAGCACTTCGCCTCGGCAGGTTCGGCGCAGAGAAAGATATGGCGCGTGGCCCTGCCGATGCCGACGACGGCGGCGGCGCGCCGGGTCTCGGGAGCTTCCTCCGGTTGCAGCGGGTTTCCTGAAGTCTCGGGTGAGTTCGGCATCGCACTCGAGTGTGGTTCTGTCGCGGGCGGTGCGCAATTCACGGCGGGGTGGGTGTTTCCGTGGGGGACGGGAGTCGTTGAGCCGCATTCCCCTGCCGGCTCGTCGGGCAGTCTCGCCACAGGTGGCGGGCAGTCCCTTGCCCGCCGGGCGATCGCTGACACCCGACGGCGCGCAGCAGGGTGTGCTTCCGGCCGTCAACCTGAGGATGCGCGGGTTGGAACGTCGGAGCGGCGAGCCAAAGTTCCGGCTGGCATGAATACCCCCCGGCAGGCGAGCATCGAACCGTAACCCGAATGTTCCCCCCGGCCATGATCCCAACCCTTAAGCCACGCTTCCCTCGAAACCTGCTCCAACCCCTCGCGCTCTCGCTGGCGCTCGGCCTTGCCGTCTCGGCGTCAGCCGCGCCCAAGAAAGTCCTGGTCGTGACCGTCACGAAGGGCTTCCGGCACAGCTCGATCCCAACCGCCGAACGCGTCATCAAGGATCTGGGCGACAAGTCGGGCGACTTCACGGTCGACTACGCACGGACCGACGAGGAGCTCGGACAGAAGACGACCGCGGCCGCGTTGGCGGGCGTTGATGCCGTCATTTTTGCGAACACGACGGGCGACCTGCCGCTGGCGAACGTCGATGAATTCCTGAAGTGGGTCGAGGCCGGTCACGGCTTCGTGGGCATGCACTCGGCGACGGATACGTTCCGAGGTCACAAGCCTCTCTCGCCGTTCACCGCCATGATCAATGGCGAATTCCTCACGCACGGTTCGCAGGCGGCCGTCGAGGCGTTCAACAGCGACCCGACCTTTCCGTCAAACCGGCACCTCGGCAGTTCGTTCAAGGTCTACGACGAGATCTACATCATCAACGGCTACCAGCGCAAAGCCGCCCACGCCCTGCTCGATCTCGACCAGCACCCCAACACCCGCCTGCCGGGCCACTACCCGATCTGCTGGGCCCGGCTCTACGGACAAGGCCGCGTCTGGTATACCTCCCTCGGACATCGGGAGGACATGTGGGACACCGACCCGGCCCTGAAGGACCGCCGTAATTCGGTGGAGATCAGCCAGAACTACCAGAAGCACATCCTCGGCGGAATCCGCTGGGCCCTGGCGCTCGAGAAGGGCGATGCCACGCCGCAGAACCTCGCCGCGAAACTTTCCCCCGACGAAGCGAGCCAGGGATTCCGGCCGCTGTTCGACGGTGAGACGCTGTCCGGCTGGAAGCTGCGCAACGCCGCGGGTATCTCCACCTGGAGCGCCCAGAACGGGATGCTCGTGAACGAGATTCCCAAGGACCAGCACGGCACCGATCTCGTCAGTGACGCGAAATTCCAGGACTTCACCGTCCGGTACGAGTATCTCGTCCCGAAGGGTGCCAATTCCGGTTTCTATCTGCGCGGCCGCTACGAAATCCAGATTCTCGATGACGCCGGCGCACCGTTGTCGCCCGGCAGCAACGGCGGGCTCTACAGCGTGAAGGCGCCATCGCAGGCCGTCTCGAAGCCCACGGGTGAGTGGCAACAGGTGGAAGCCACGATCCATGGCAACAAGATCACCGTCACGCTCAACGGAACCAAGATCCACGACAACGTCGAGGTGACCCATGGCACCGGTGGCCAGTTGGACAATAACCTCGACCAGCCCGGCCCGATCCTGCTCCAGGGCGATCATGGTGCGGTGGCGTTCAGGAATATTCGGATCAAGGCGATGTAAGGCGCGCGCGGTGCCTCGAGTGCCGCGATTGTCCTCCCCTTGACCATGGAAAGAGTCGTC
>CAIMTB010000601.1 GCA_903844265.1 uncultured Verrucomicrobiota bacterium | reverse complement strand
GATCGGTCTTCCCAGGGTAGCCCGCGGCGCGGTCAACCCTGGGCTACGGGACGGAACCTCTTCGAGGTTCCCGATGTGTCTGGGACGTACTTCTGTGGGCACCGGGGAGATATAGGGCGCCGGTCCCTCGGCGCCGCCGGTCGGTCGCCTGTCCGGCGGTTGCGACGGAGCGCGACCCTCCATGAACGCTCCGGCCCAGGGTCTGAATACGTGTCCAAACTTTGGAAAAATTCCCTCTCCATGAACCGTGAAGGATCGGGTCGGGCGCCGGGGATTTCGCCCCGGCACCCTCCCACACCACCGGACGTGCAGTTTTCTTGCATCCGGCGGTTGAACACGGCGACCTACATGAAGGCCGCAAGGTCTGATGGTACGTACAAGCCCGCTTTGCGGAGGGTTTCGTTGTTCAGGGCGTGTTGGAGTGTCGGGCTTGCTGCCAAGCGCCAGGATCCTCGAGAACTGTACGCAGTCCCAAGAGCCTGTCCCCTTATGCCCGGAGATACGCCCCCGCCCTGCAAGGCGCTGCAGCGATGTCCTGGTCGCGGCCCGAGTGCCGGAGCCTGGCATCCAGAGTGACACGTCGGAAAAGGCGCCGGGATTGTCCCATAACACCCGCCCGGATTTGTTGTAGAACCCCGTTGATCCCGCCATGAAAACCACCCGTCCTCGGCAGCAGAAACTCCCCTTCGCCCTGGTCGCCGGCCTCGGGGGCCTGGTCACCCTCCTCAACGCCCCGGCCGCGGAGACCTGGGCCTCCACCTCGGCACCCCAGCTGATCTGGAATGCCGTCGCTTCCTCGGCGGATGGCTCCACCCTGCTCGCTGCGAGTGGCACTCGGCCCTATGCCCGGGCGGGGATGCCGCTGTTCCTGTCAACAAACGCGGGGGCGACATGGACGATGACCCAATCCCCGAGTAACGCTTGGACCGCGGTTGCAACCTCTGCGGACGGCACCAAACTCGCGGCCGCGGCCGCTACGCGTTTCCCCACGGCTTGGTTCTCTTTCGGCGACGGCCTGATCTACACTTCCCCGGATTCGGGGGCTACCTGGACCCCCACCCCGGCGCCGACCAACACCTGGAGATCCATCGCCTCGTCTGCCGACGGAACCCAGTTGGTGGCGGTGGCCAGGCCGTACTGGTTCTGGGACGCGGACAATGAGCTTCCCCCGATCGGGGACGGCGTGATTGTCAGATCGAGTGACTCGGGGGTGACATGGACCACGGCCTCTGCCCCAACAAACTACTGGGCTTCCGTGGCCTGCTCGGCGGACGGTACCCGGATCGTCGCCGTCTCGGGCGCCCGTTGGCATTCGACGCTCAAGGCCAACATCGGCGACGGCGGCATCTATCGATCGTCGGACTCCGGAGTTACTTGGGCTCGAACCCACGCTCCAACCAACCAATGGACATCCGTCGCCTGCTCCGCCGACGGCACTCAATGGGTGGCGCGGGCGGGCGATGCCTCTGCGAACCCGAATCCGCCCGGGCTTTGTGCCGACCCGGGCATCTATCGTTCGGTCGATTCGGGGGACACGTGGAGTCGGACGTTCGGGCCCAACGACGAATGGGTTTCCGTCGGGTGGAGTTCCGTTACCTGCTCCGCCGATGGCCTCCGAATGGCGGTCTCGGGCTATAGCGTGATCTACACCTCCACCGACTCCGGGGCGACGTGGACCCCGGCCACAACCGGAGCTTCGTCAGCTCTAGCCCTCGCTTCCTCAGCCGATGGCTACCGGGTCGTCGCGGCGGGCTGGAATGGCCTTGTCACCCTTCCCTATTCGGGGCCGTGGAGGCTGGTCAACGCCCACGATGTCGACCGGCCGGGCGAACCCCTCCACTGGCAGGGCGCGGCCACCTCGTCTGACGGCACCCGATGGGTCGCCGTGGGGACGGTGTCTCCCTACGACAAGGGCGGGGGAAGATTCTACGCCTCTCATGACTCCGGCCTGACCTGGCCACCGGCCGGCCAATTCATGTTCCCCTGGAACTGGACCTCGATTGCTTCCTCCGCCGATGCGACCCGTTTGTTCGCGACGCTGGAATACAGCTCCGGTTACGCCGGGATCGTTCGGTCCCTGGATTCGGGGATCTCTTGGACGCAAACCAGCGCCCCCGGAGAAGCCTACACGTCCGTCGCCTCCTCGAGCGACGGCTCCAAGGTGGTCGCCGCGGCCCCACCTCGATGGGATTACCAGGTGCAGCAGTGGGTCTCCCATGGCGGGATCTACGCATCCACCGACTCGGGAGCGAATTGGAGACTGACCTCCGCCCCGGGAGATGCATGGACCGCGGTCGCTTCCTCGGCCGATGGCTCCAGGCTTTTCGCGGTGTCCGAATACGGGACCGACGGGCCAGATGTCGGCGGCTCCATTTACTTCTCCATGGATGCAGGAGCAACGTGGACACGGGGCCGTGCGCCAACAAACAGTTCGACCAGTTGGACCTCGATCGCCTCCTCCGCGGACGGCCTGAGGTTGGTCGCGGTCTCCAAGCCCGAGTTCTATTGGCAGGAAGACCAACCACTCGTGCGGGGAGGCGGAATCTACGTCTCAGGCGACTCGGGGGTCACTTGGAGACTGACCAGCGCCCCTACGAACGAAACCTGGATGTCGGTCGCCTCGTCGGCCGACGGCACCCGACTGGCCGCCGTCGCTGGCGACAGATACTTCGGGACGGGTTCGGACTCTGTCTATCTGTCCACGGATTCGGGCATGACCTGGGCGCGCACCAGTACCCCGGCTGGACCGTGGTACCGGGTGGCCTGCTCCGCCGATGGCCAACGTATTGCCCTGTTCGCCAACCAACCCAATCCCAATGGCCGATCGATCTGCCTCCTGCAGTCCCCCGCCCCCGAGCCTCTCCCACCTCCCTCCCCGCGACTCACCGTGAGTCTGTCAGGCGCAGACCTCAACCTATCCTGGCTCATCCCCTCCACCCGCTTCGTCCTCCAACACACCGCCGTCCTTGGCTCCGTGGGTTGGGTAGACGTTCCCACCCAGCCCACGCTCGACCTCACCAACTTACACCACCGAGTAACTCTGACTCCGTCCCCGGGTCATCGCTACTTCCGGCTCCGACAGCAATGACCCTCTCCATGAACGGAGTGGCACCACGAAGAGCACGAAGGACACGAAGGAACACAGATCCTCTGGCCTTCGTGATCTTCGTGGCCTTCGTGGTAGATCCCCGCGTGGTTCATGGTCCCAATGCGTGTCCAAATCTTGGAAAACCCGGCTCTCCATGAACCGTGAAGGTAGGGCGGGCAGTCCCTTGCCCGCCGCCCTGCCGGGGCTACCTGATGGTGAGCCTCCAAAGGCCGGCGCGCAGCGGAGTGCGCGCCCTACCACCTGCCCCGGTTCATGGTCCCAATGCGCGATTCGCGAACCGTGGCGGCTCTCCATGAACGGAGTGGCACCACGAAGAGCACGAAGGACACGAAGAAACACAAATCCTCTGGCCTTCGTGATCTTCGTGACCTTCGTGGTAGATCCCCGCGCAGTTCAGGGTCCCAATGCGTGTCCAAATTTTGGAAAACCCGGCTC
>CAIMTB010000600.1 GCA_903844265.1 uncultured Verrucomicrobiota bacterium | reverse complement strand
GGTACGATTCCATCGCCAGCGCGACCGCGGTGTAGCCGCCGTCGTTGTCGTCATCCAGGGGTGTCCATGCGGAGACCTCGCCTGGAGTTGGGAACTGGCACTTCTCGACGATGCCTGGCGGCCGGACGTGGCGTGCCTCGAGGATGGCGTGGAAATTCGTGGCCTTGGACGCGAGCGTGATGGCGACCTGCCTCAACTCACTGACACCGCCGGGCGTCGCAATCCACGCCGTCCCATCGGCCGCGAAGGCGATGTCCCGGACTTCATCGTGCAACAGCCATCGTCTCCCACGGCGCACGATCCAGCCGCCGGCCTTCTGTCGGGCGAGCCCCAGGCTCGTGCCCGCCCAGACCTTGCCGTCGGGCGCGATGACCACGCAGCGGACGTCGGCGGAGGGCAGGGCTTCCGGCGGGGCGATCGTCCGGCGGAGCCGGGTTCCGTCGAACACCTGGAGGCCACCGAGCGTGGCGGCCCAGAGTCGGCCGGACGGATCGAACGCGAGTCCGCGGACGGCGAGGCTGCTGCGATCATTCGGATCACGCCTGTAATCCCCGTGGTCTCCGTGCCACTGGTAGAGTCCCATGCCGGTGGCGAGCCACCAGGAACCGTCGGGTTGGGCGACGATGCGGCCAAGGTAGCGGGAGGCGGGGATTTCGACCTTGGACGCCTGGGCATCCTTGACGAAGAAGAAGCCGGTCGGGCCCCCGGCGAGGACGGTTCCGTCAAGGGCTGCGGCGAGGGCGCTGACCGGGGTGGGGATTCCGGGGATCTTGTAGCTCCCCTGGGGGGTGGCGTGGTGCAGACCGTCCCAGGCGCCGATCCAGGCCGTGTTGTCGGGGGCGATGGTGAGGGCGAAGGCACTGCCGATCGACAGGCCTTGTTTATCGTGGATGGGCAGCCACGGCGCGGGTTGGGATGGGTGGCTTGCGCGGGTTCCGTGGGGCGGATCGAGGCGGAACAGGCCATCCGCTGTGGCGGCCCAGACCGCGCCATCGCTGCCGACGGCGACAGCGCGGACGTCGTTGGCGGTGGGGGTGGGAAGGGGATGGGGTTGGTGGAAGTCGTGGGGGACGGGGGGATCGTCGGGTGGGGCGGAGAGGCAGGGCAGGACTGTGAGGAGCGCCAAGAGCCCGAGGATCGTGGGGAAGCGGGTTTTCAAGAAATGGGACACGGATTGGGACCCGGAACCGTGGCGGTAGGGCGCGCACTCCGCTGCGCGTTGGCCTTGCGAGGCTCCTGTTCGGGTTGCGCCGGGAGGGTGGCGGGCAAGGGGCTGCCCGCCTTACCTTCCCGGTTCAGGGGTGGTAAACGGAAAACCCGGTCCACCGCGGAGGTCACGGTGGGCCGGGGCAAAGGCAATTGGTTCGAGGGGGGGAGGTTGGCGCCCACCGTGGCCGGTTGGGCCCGGGTCTTCCGGGCTCCCGGGAAAGTTTTTCGGCCTAGACGGCCTTGTCGCCCTGTTCGCCGGTGCGGATACGGATGGCTTCGTCGATGGACGAGACGAAGATTTTTCCGTCGCCGATCTTGCCTGTCTTGGCGGCCTTGATGATCGCCTGGACGGCGTCGTTGGCATGTTCGTCGGCGACCACGATCTCCAGTTTGATTTTCGGGAGAAAATCGACGGTATATTCGCTACCGCGGTAGATTTCGGTGTGACCCTTCTGGCGGCCGAATCCTTTGACCTCGGAGACGGTCATGCCTTGGATGCCTGCCAAGGCGAGGCTGTCCTTCACGTCATTGAGTTTGAACGGCTTGATGATGGCTTCGATCTTCTTCATTTCCAGGTACCGCAGTGACCCCGCGGCGGGAGGTTGGCCTGACCATAGTCCTGAGTTGGAGGAGGGCGCAAGCGTGGGCAAAGCGAAAGGCGGCGCGAGGTTTCCCTCGCGCCGCCCGGTTCCTCCACGGCCCAGGGGCCGCAGTTGTTCTGAGTCGGGTTCCCGGATCAGGATCCGTGATACGCTTCTTCGCCGTGTTCCGCGAGGTCGAGACCAGCGGTTTCCACTTCCTCGCTGGGGCGGAGGCCGACGAGGGCCTGGGTGATGTAGGCGATGACCGCGGTGGCGACGACTGCGAGGACGATCGTGATGCCCATGGCCTTGAGCTGCTCGAGCCAGAGGGTCTTGCCGACGATGTCCTTGAGGTTGGTGGCGAGGTTGGCGTTGACGCTGGTGTCGGCGAGCACGCCGGTGAGGAAGGCGCCCAGGGTTCCGCCGACGGCATGCACGCCGAAGGTGTCGAGGGCGTCGTCGTAGCCGAGCCAGGCCTTGAGTTTCCAGCAGGCGAAGAAGGGGATTGCGCCGGCGAGGAGGCCGATGATGACGGCGCCGTTGGTGGTTACGAAGCCGCAGGCGGGTGTGATCACCACGAGGCCGGCGACGGCACCGGAGCAGAATCCGAGGATGGAGGGTTTGCCCTTGATGATGTACTCGGCCATGGCCCAGACGAAGGAGGCGACGGCGGTGGCGAGAGTGGTGGTGGTGAAGGCGTTGGCGGCGACGCCATCGGCGGCGACTGCGCTGCCGGCGTTGAATCCGTACCAGCCGACCCAGAGCATGCCGGTGCCGACCATGCAAAGGACCATGGAGTGCGGGGGCATGGGTTCGCGGCCGAATCCGATGCGTTTGCCGAGGATGATGCAAAGGACGAGAGCGGACCAACCGGAGGACATATGGACGACGGTGCCGCCGGCGAAGTCGATGGCCTTGATCTTGGCGTCAGCGTTCCAGACGCCGTTCATGAGGCCGTTGATGCCCCAGATCATGTGGGCGAGGGGGAAGTAGACCACGATCATCCAGAGAGTCATGAAGATCAGGATGGCGGAGAACTTCATGCGTTCGGCGATGGCGCCTACGATCAGGGCGGGGGTGATGATCGCGAACATCAGCTGGTACATGGAGAAGACGTTGTGGGAGACCCAGTACGAGTAGTTCGTGTTGGGCGCGCTATCGACTCCCTTGAGGAAGGCGAACTTCTTGAAATCGCCGATCACGGCACCGGCTCCGTCGGCAAAGACAAAGCTGTAGCCGAACGCCCACCACAGGATCGTGACCAGGCCCGCGAGGCCGAGGCACTGGGCCATGACCGAGAGGATGTTTTTTCGACGGACGAGACCCCCGTAGAAGAGGGCGAGGCCGGGCAGGGTCATGAACAGGACCAGGGCGGTCGAGGTCATCATCCACGCGTTATGGCCGGGGCCTGCGGTGGCGGAGGTGGGTGTGACCAGGCCGTCGGGGATCTTCCCGTCGGCGCCTTTGAGCGGGACGGTGGGATCGCCGTTGTTGACGTAGGCTTCGAGGGAGCCGATGCGCTGCTCCAACGTTGGCGCGGGCGGGGCGGCGGCGGCTGTGGCTTTGGGGGTGGCGAGGCTGATGCCGGCGAGAAGGGCGAGGGATAGGAGGAATCGCTTCATGGTGTCCTTGGTCTTTGTTGGGGAGTCGTGCGGGGTTCGTGGAACTCAGACCGCCTGATTGCCCGTTTCTCCGGTGCGGATCCGGATGGCGTCCTCGATGGAGGTCACGAAGATCTTGCCGTCGCCGATCTTCCCGGTTTTCGCGGCACCGATGATGGCCTTCACAGCCGTCTCGACGCGGTCATCGGGAAGGACCAGTTCCAGTTTGATTTTCGGGAGAAAATCCACGGTGTATTCGCTGCCGCGGTAGATCTCGGTATGGCCCTTCTGGCGGCCAAACCCCTTCACTTCGCTGACGGTCATGCCCTCGATGCCTGCTTCGCCGAGGGCGTCTTTCACTTCCTCCAACTTGAACGGCTTGATGATGGCTTCGATTTTCTTCATTGGGGCTGGTCCAATCGTGTCGGAACTGTTTTATCCCGCGGCCTGATCACGCCCATCGGTGCGGAGGAACGGATGGATCGCCTGCGGGAGGTCGGGTGTTTGTTGGAATCCCGCGGCAGGCGGACCGAGCGGACCAACCCCCATTGGTACCGCCCGGCCCGACCACCGCGAACACAGCCCGTCACCGGCCTGTGTGCCTGACCTCTAGCAGCCCCGGTGCCAGTGATCGTTCGGGGGCGATGATGTGAAGAATCGCCAATGAATTCGCGGGTATTCGCAAGGGTGGATTCCGGGAGAGGAATCGCCAGACAAGTTCCCGGCGCTGGCTCTTTTTGAGCAGGCCGCACAATGTCGAGCATGCGGACCGGTGTCGCAGGGGAATGCCGGGGCCGGGAGGAGGAATCGGATTACGGGCGTAGTCTGGACGGCGGCGTGGGGGCCGATGGGATCAGGCGACGTAGACGGTCTTGGTGTTCACGAATTCGCGGAGGCCGAAGGCGCCCAGTTCGCGGCCCCAGCCGGAGTCGCGGATTCCGCCGAAGGGAAGTCGGGGGTCGGATCGCACGCCGCTGTTGACGAAGCAATTGCCGGCCTCGAGGCGGCGGGCGGCGATTTCGGCACCGCGCTCGGAGTTGGACGTGAACAAGGCGGCGCCGAGGCCGAAGCGGGAGCGGTTCGCGAGGTCGATGGCCTCGTTTTCGCTGGTGGCGGAGATGACGGATGCGACGGGCCCGAAGGTCTCCTCCTCGAACACGGACATGCCTGGCGTGACGTCGGTGAGGATTGTGGGCGGGTAGAAGAATCCTGGGCCCTCGGGGATTCGGCCGCCGGTGAGGCACGAGGCGCCGGCGGAGATGGCGCGGGTCACCTGGGAATGGAGTTCGGTGCGGAGGTCGGCGCGGGCGAGGGGGCCGAGGGTTGTCGAGGGGTCGAGCGGGTCGCCGAGGCGGACGGCGGCGAATTCCTTGAGCAGGAGTTCCTCGAATTCGTTGCGGACGGATTCGACGACGATGAATCGTTTGGCGGCGATGCAACTTTGGCCGCCATTGACGAGGCGTGCCTGGGCGCAGATGCGTGCGGCGTGGGGGATGTCGGCGTCGCCGAGCACGACGTACGCGTCGTTGCCGCCGAGTTCGAGCACTGTCTTCCGGAGGGCGGCGCCGGCGATGGCGGCGACGTCGCGGCCTGCGGGTGTGCTGCCGGTGAGCGTGACGGCCTGCACGGCGGGGTGGGTGATGACCGTCGGAATGCGGGACGAATCGAGTCGGAGGACGCAGAACACGCCGGTGGGGAGTTCAGCATTCAGGAAGACATCCTCGAGGGCGAGGGCGCAACGGGTCACATTGGAGGCGTGTTTGAGGACGACCGCGTTTCCTGCGAGGATGGCCGGGACGGCGGCGCGCACGACCTGCCAGAAGGGGAAGTTCCAGGGCATGATGGCGAGGACGACTCCGAGGGGTTCGAAGGCCACGAAACTACGGCGTGCCTCGGTGGGGATGGGATGGTCGGCAAGGAGGGCGGGGGCGATGTCGGCCTGCTGGTCGCAGCAGAGCGCGCATTTTTCGACTTCGGCCTTTCCCTGGGTGATGGGTTTTCCCATCTCGACGGCGGCGACGTGGGCGAGGTCGTTGGCGCGGGCCCTGAGGGCGGTGGCGAGCTTGCGGACCGTGTTGGCGCGCTCACGCAGGCTCACCTTGCGCCAGGCCCTGAAGCTGTGGTGGGCGCGTCCGAGGATCAGTTCCACCTCGGCGTCGGTATGCTGGGGATGGTGCGATTGTCGTTGGCCGGTGGCGGGATTCGTCGAGACGAGATGCACGTCCACTGGAGTACGCGGACGGCGTGTGGGCGGCAAGGGTGGTGGGGGGATCTGGGAAAAGGTTCAGGTCGGAGGTTGAAAATCGTCGACCTGACCCCAATAACAGGCGGGCGCGTTTCAGCAGAACCATGAACCTTGACGAAGCACAGGTGGATAAAGTGCGGCAATGGATCGACGAAGGCCGCAAGGCAGCCGAGATCCAGACCCGTTTGCAGGACGAACTCGGCATCAAGATGACTTATGCCGAAGTCCGATTCCTTCTGGGTGATCTCCAACTGAAGCCCAAGGACCTGCCGAAGGCGGCGACCCCCATCCTGGGTGGGCCCGTGCCGTCACAGGCGGTGCCGCCGATGGGCGCGCCGGGGCGTCCAACCGTTCCCGCCGTGGGGGCTGGGCCTGGGCCTGGACCTGTCCCTGGGGCTGTCCCGGAGGGTCTGACGACCGCGCCGCTCGATGGGCCGCCATCGGGAGGTCGGGTGGCCGTGAGCCTGGACGAAATCGCGAGGCCGAACATGGTTGTGAGCGGCAAGGTGACCTTCAGCGATGGGCAGCAGGCGGAGTGGGGCATCGACCAGATGGGCCGGCCGACGTTGATGCCGAAGCAGACGGGGTACCGTCCGTCGCAGGCCGACGTGTTGGATTTCCAGGCCGAACTCGAGCAGGTCCTGGGACGGCTCGGCTATTGAGCCGGGGTGGTCCTGTGACTGTTTCTGGGCGTTATGGGATTCGCTGAAGAATTTCGCCGGTTGCCGATGGCGTCGTGGATGAGCGCGGCGAGGGAGTCCACGCGTCGCGATGTGGACGACGTGCTTGGGAAGCGCGGGGCGTTGTCGGTGGCGGATTTCGCGGTGTTGCTGTCGCCGGCGGGGACGGGTGCGATTGAGGGGATGGCGCGGCGTTCGGCGTCGATGACGCGGCAGCGTTTCGGGCGGGTGATCCGGTTGTTCGCGCCGCTGTATCTTTCGAACGAGTGCATCAACAACTGTTCCTACTGCGGATTTTCGAGGGACAACCCGATCCTCCGGGTGACGCTGACCCGGGACGATGTTGTTCGCGAGGCGCGGGCGCTGAGGAGCGAGGGGTTCCGCAGCGTGCTGCTGGTTGCCGGGGAACATCCGCGTTTTGTGTCGGACGGCTATCTTCGTGACTGTGTGAATCTGGTGCGTGGGGAGGTGCCGGCGGTGTCGATCGAGGTGGGGCCGATGGAAGCGGCGGAGTACCGGCCGATCGTCGAGGCGGGTGCGGATGGGTTGGTCGTGTATCAGGAGACGTACGATCGCGACGTTTACCACGAGGTGCACACGTTTGGACCGAAGAAGGATTTCGATTGGCGGCTGGGCACGCCCGAAAGGGGATACGCAGCGGGTTTTCGGCGGCTTGGGTTGGGGGCGTTGTTTGGGTTGGCGGATTGGCGATGGGAGGCGTTGAGCGTGGCGGCCCATGCGTCGTGGCTGTTCAGGCACTGCTGGAAGGCGTTTCTGACGATCTCGCTGCCGCGGCTTCGTCCCTGCGCGGGGGAGTTCCAGCCGCGGACGCTGTTGAGCGATCCCGAGATGGTCCAGCTGGTCTGCGCGTTTCGCCTCCTGTTTCCAGATGCAGGATTGGTGTTGTCCACGCGTGAGCCTGCGAAATTGCGTGACGGCCTCATGCCGCTGGGCATCACGTTGATGAGCGCGGGGAGCCACACGGAGCCGGGGGGGTACACCGGGGCCGGGAGCGGTCAGGTCCACTACACGCGAGGTGGCCGCATCGAGGCGATCCCGGGGGAATCCACCGAAGGAATTCCGGCTGCGGGACGGGTCACCGCGGCGACGGGGCAATTCGAAATCGCGGATGCCCGGACGGCGGGTGAGGTGGCGCGGGCGATCGAGCGGCTGGGGTTCGAACCGGTGTGGAAGGACTGGGACGTCGCGTTGGCGTCGGCGCCGGCGGGTCAGACGTAGAGCGCGCGCTCGAGTTCGCGGATCACGACGCTGAGGAACGGGAATCGCGAATCGGGATCCGTCGCGAGGCACTTCAGGATTGTCTTCTCCAGAGCCGCGGGCAGGGCGGGGTTGATGTCCCGGGGCGTCAGGAAGTCGTGGCGCTCGAGTTGCCGTCGGAGGATTTCGTCGGGACTGTCGCCGGGGAAGGGCTTCTCGTGGGTGACCAATTCGTAGGCCATGACACCGAAGGCGAAGATGTCGGCGCGATGGTCGAAGGGTTGCCGCAGGAGTTGCTCAGGCGACATGTAGGCGGGCGTGCCCGGATTTTTCGAGGATTTGCGGGGCGCGTCGGGGCGGGGTTGGGCGAGGTCGAAGTCGATCAGTTTGATGTTGGCGTTCCGCGAGACGAGGATGTTCTCGGGTTTGAAGTCGAGATGCATGAAGCCGCAGTCATGGACGTGCTCGAGGGCGCGTGCGGAGTCGATGAGGATGTTGCCGAGGTAGTCGTCGAGGAGTTCGTCGGAGCGGGCCAGGACGAGTTTGAGGTTTGAGGCCTCGACGTATTCCATCGCGAGGTAGGGCGTCCGCTCAAGGGTCCCGTGGTCGATGTAACCGATGATGAGGTCGTGGCCCTGGAGTTTCTGGAGGATCTCGCAACCGGCGAAGAACCGGCCGCGCTCGGTGAAATTGAACATCGATGTGTTCATCAACCGGCGGATCGCCAACGAGCGTCGGGCCTGGTCTCGCGCCAGCCAGATTTCGGAGAACCCGCCGCGGTTGATGAGTTCCTCGAGTCGGTAGGGACCGAACACCGACGGTGCTTCCACGTCGGGGTTGTCGATCGTTGATGAACGCTGCATCGCCATGGACTCGCGCGGCAGTAACATGCGGTTCCTCCAGCGACCACTGGTTTTTTCGGGGCACAGGGATTTGAGACGTGCATTGAGCCCGCCAAGCGGGTCGCTACTGTTCGGGGGTGTCGCGAGCCCTGGCCTTGATGGCGTACTTCGTGGTTGTGTTCGCCGGTGGAGGGCTGCTGGCGCCGTGGGTGTGGTGGGGCGTGCACGCGCTGCCTGAATCCGTTGTCGGCCTCAGGTTCCAGGGACTCGCGGATCATCCGTTCCACCGGTACGTCCATCGCTGCGTGTTGGGGTTGGCCATCGCGGCGCTGTGGCCGCTGGCGCGGGCGTTGGGGAGGCGGACCTTCGCGGATCTGGGCTGGTCCAGGAGACCCGATGCCGCGCGCCAATGGGTCTCGGGCCTGGCCGTGGGGGCGGTCATGTTCGCGACCACGCTGTCGGTCGAGGTTCTCCTCGGCTCGCGCGGGTGGCGTGTGGATCTCACCGTGGCGCGGGTGATCGTCGGGGTGCTGGCGGCGGCGGGTTCTGCGCTGGTGGTCGGCGCGATCGAGGAGACGGTGTTCCGCGGCGTTCTTTGCCGGGGACTCAGGGAGTCGCTCGGTTGGCCCGTGGCGATTGGGATTTCAAGCGTGGTGTACGCCTGGGTGCATTTCCTGGGGAAGGTGCCGTCGCCGGACACGGTGGGCGCCATGTCCGGGCTTGGGGTCGTGCGGGACATGCTCGGGTCCAGCGTGGACGTGGCGACGTGGATGCCGGGAATGCCGACGTTGGTGGTGGCGGGGTTTCTGCTGGGCCGGTTTCTTCAACGGACGGGGAGTCTCCATTTCTCGGTGGGCCTGCATTCCGGTTGGGTTCTGTTCATCAAGATGCGGGGGACACTGACGGCTTCGGTGGCGGGTTCGGCGACGGTCGCGGGGTGGGGTGAGTCGCGGGTTTCCGCGGGGTGGGCGGGGTTGATCGCGGTGATTCTCACGGCCCTGGTGTGTGAGGGATGGTTTGCGAGGCGTGGCTGCCCGAAGGCGGATGGGCTCGGCTCGGGTGGGGTGCGCTGAGACAACCCGAGCCGGGATCCGTTGCCTGGGGGGCGTTGCGGTCGTCTTCGAGTAAATCCTTGAGAATCGCGATTGACCGGTGAGTTATTTCGGGATCTAGCTTCCGCGAAAGTAAGGAGTAGGGAAATGGGACGTGCCGGCGTCCTGTCGACTTGCTATTCGTCGTCATAAACAGAGTGGGACGAGCGGGTGCCCGACGGACTCCTCGCCGTCGTGGGGCGCTGTGTCGTCCGGGTGGAGGTGGTCCATGAGTGGAATTGACGAGGACTCGGGGAGGAAGGTGGGCTGGGGGTGGCGGTCGTGGGCGGGGGTGGTTGCTTCCCTGCTGTACCCGGAGGTGTGCGAGGTATGTGGGGAGGAACGGGCGACCGCACGGGAGAGTTATCTCTGTGTGAAATGTCGTTCTGCACCGGGGAACCTTGTGCCGGTACGGGCACCTTTCTGTGACCGTTGCGGGTTGCCGTACGCGGGCGAGATCACGGCCCGGTTTGTATGTTCCAACTGCGCAGGGATGGACCAGGGGTTCGACTCGGCGCGGGCGGCGGTGGTTGCGAGCCGATTCGTGTTGGAGGTCGTGCATCGCTACAAGTACGGCAGGTCGACATGGCTGGAGCCTTTTCTCGCGCAGTTGCTGGTGGATGCGGCGGGGCCGTTTCTGGCGGCGGGGAAGTGGGACGCCCTGGTGCCGGTGCCGTTGCATCCGGTGCGGGAACGGGAGCGGGAGTTCAACCAATCGGTGCGGTTGGCGCGGCGTCTGTCGGCATCGACCGGGATTCCGTGTCGCGGGGATCTTGTTCGGCGCCGGGTGGCGACCGGAAGCCAGGCCTTGCTCGATCGGGGCCAACGCGCCAAGAATGTGGCCCACGCGTTTGCCCTCCGGAGGCCGGTCCGGCTCGAGGGGTGGCGTGTTGTGGTGGTGGACGACGTTCTGACCACGGGGGCGACGACCGGCGCGGTGGGGCGGGTTCTGCGTCGAGCAGGGGTGGAGACGGTGGTGGTTTGGACGGTGGCGCGAGGTGTCTAGGCGGCTCAGGCTGTTTCTGGGCCCGCGGAAACGACGGAGGACGGATGACAGCGGACCGAGCATGAACTCAGGCAAATTTCAGAATAAACGTCCGGCGGGTGAGGTCTTCGACCCGACCTTCAGTCCCCCAGTCGTCAGCGGCGACACCGCGTTCTTCCGGAAGCCGAAGATGGCGGGCGGGCGGGCGCGGAAGAAGGACATCCCCGAGGGTTTGTGGACGAAGTGTCCCAAGTGCGCGTCGATGATCTTCGACCGTGAGCTGGACGAGAACCTGAAGGTCTGTCCCCGCTGCCAGCATCATTTTCCGATCGGATCCCGCGAGCGCATCCATGCGCTGGTGGAGACCTGCTCGTTCCACGAGATGGATGCCGATCTGGTAAGCGTCGACATTCTCAAGTTTTCGGGTGCGGCTTCGTACCAGGCGAAGCTTGATTCCAACATGCGGAAGACGGGTTTGAACGACGCGGTCATCACGGGAACGGCGATGATCGGCGGTCAGCGATTGGCCCTCGGGGTGATGGATTTCTCGTTTCTCGGCGGTTCCATGGGATCGGTGGTGGGTGAGAAGCTCACGCGCCTGATCGAGGCGGGAACGGGGCGCGGATTGCCGGTGGTCATCATTTCCTCAAGCGGCGGAGCCCGGATGTACGAGGGGATGTTCAGCCTGATGCAGATGGCGAAGACCAGCGCGGCTCTGGCCTACCATGCCGTCGCGCGGTTGCCCTACATCAGCGTGCTGACGCATCCGACCACGGCGGGAGTGATGGCGTCGTACGCGACGTTGGGCGATCTGATCCTGGCGGAGCCTGCTGCGATGATCGGATTTGCCGGCCCGCGCGTGATCAAGGACACCACGCAGGCGGAGCTTCCGCCCGGGTTCCAGACGGCGGAGTTTCTCCTCGAGCGAGGGTTGATTGATGCGATCGTGCCGCGGCGGGAGATGAAGGAGCGGTTGTCGTTCTACCTGGACATGCTGATGGCGGGACGCGCCACGGCGGCCTGAGGCTGGGGACAAACCTGTTTGCGCCTCGAAGTTCGGGGCGTACAGTCGCGGCCCGTTATGGCGGACCAATCCTCATCAGGCTCAGCCTGGCTCATGTTTTCGCTCCTGACCGTCGTGTCATGGGGTGTGTACGGCATTTTTCTGCACTCGGGCCAGCTGGGGATGGCGGACCCTGTGAATGGCCGGTACAAGGCCTTTCTTTTCGTGGGCATTGCCTACTTCATCACCGCGGTGCTGGCGCCGGCGGTCCTGCTGTTCATGCGCGGCGCTTCGTGGTCATTTCCTGCATCCGGCGCGTGGTGGTCCCTGATCGCGGGGATCGTGGG
>CAIMTB010000599.1 GCA_903844265.1 uncultured Verrucomicrobiota bacterium | reverse complement strand
CTCGTTCGCAATGAGAAGGTCAGGGGTTCGACTCCCCTCGGCTCCACCACTTCCGCCGGGCGATGCGGGCGGCGGGTGTTTTCGATCATGAAGGCAACGGACGCGACCAAGGGACCGGCCGTCAAGGCGGTACGCCGCCTGGCGAAGGACAGATCCGCCGCCGTCCGTATTCATCCGGTGGTGATCTATCCATTCCGGCTGAACTCGGGGTATGCCGACCTGACGCGCCTCTTCGATTACCTCGGCGGTCTGGCTGGACAGGGGGAGTCCTTCGTCCGCCCACTCACCGTCATCGACCGGAAGACACACTTCAAGATGGCCGGGGACGAGGAATACACGCGATTCCGGGAATCGGTGGTGGCCCGGGTGTCGGACATCGTCGATGCCTGGTGTGTCGACACCTGCCAGATGTGGTACACCGGGCTTGGCGTGGCGCATGAGAAGGGGAAACCGGGGGACATCTACTGGCTGATCCCCGGGGACTTCGACTACGCGAGTCCGGCGGGGCAGGACACCTTGGGTCGCCTTCATGACCTGCCGGCGATCTGCGAGGAACTGGGGCAGGATGTGTGTGTGGGTGAGATCGAGGTGGGCGTCGGGCATCCGAAACAACTTATCGACGCGCACGGCACCTTTGCCCTTCTTTACAACTGGTTTCCGGCGGAGGCGCGTGAAATTCGGGCCTACACCGAGCGACCGCGATCGGAATTCTTCGCTGTCCGTCATGAATTCCTGGGTGAGATGTTGCAGCGGCGGTGGTATGCCTACGAGCAGACCATGGTGGTGCTGCTGCATGCCGTGTTCTCGGGAAAGCGGATCACGCGGTTCTCGGTGGGTAGCCTGACTGATTTGCCGGAAGGTCGTGAAAGTCTGGCTTCGGCGATCCAGCAAGTGGAGCGAACGGAGCGGGTCTTGAAGTCCATGTGGCGCGAGCGGAACGGGGCCCGGGCGGGTTGGATCGAGCATTACCGAAAGCTCGAGGTCGGATCCGAGTCTATTCGCCGCAGCGCAACGACGGTTCTTGAGCGGTTGCTGGGTTGAAATTCATGCGGTGGATCACGGGGTGCGGGTGGGGGTGGTGAGGGAGACGTTATGGCCCGAATACTCATTGTGGACGACGAACCCAGCATGCGTCTGGTTTCCAACCGCATTCTGACCCGCCTGGGGCACGAGATTGTCGAGGCGGGTGATGGCATGATTGCCTTGAAGGCCGTTCTTGCCGGGGGCTTTGACCTGGTGGTCACGGACATCATCATGCCCGAAATGGAGGGTCTTGACCTGATTTTCCAGTTGCACAGGAAATTCCCTGAGCTTCCCATCCTGGCGATCTCCGGGGGAGGACGGGGGGGGGCGGGGGGGGCGGATACTTATCTGAGGACGGCAAGTCTCGGGGGTGCGAAGCGGACCCTGACGAAGCCGTTTTCCATCGCGGAATTCGTCACCGCCGTCCACGAGTGCCTGGATCTGCCCTTGCCCAGCCTGCCGGCAGGCTTTCCGGAGTCCGGTGCCGCCGCGGGATAGCTGGTGACTGGGTCGTCGTCACCGGATCGCCGTCACTGGATCGCGGTCACTGGATTGTTACGGCGCCGCGCGTTCAGGTGTCGGCCAGAGTGAGCGCCAGTATCGCTGTTCCACGGAGTACACTTCGGCGAGGGAGAAGGTAGGTGTCGCTGCGCCCGGTTCCACGGGCAATACCCCGTATCGTCGCATTTCCCGCACCCATTCCGGGCGGGGTTGGAAGCCATCCATGTCGAATCGTTTCAGCTTTGCCAATTCACTTCGGCCTGCCTCGACCATGGCCAGGAGGACGGAGTAATCGGGATCGCTTGAGCTCTGGAACAGGCTGGCGGTATCCCCGGTGCACAGTCCGTAGCCGCCGGCCGACTTTGAGAGCGGTGCGAGGAGGAGCAGGGAATGGGCTGGGTGGTCTAGGTTGAAGATCTTATGGCGGCTGAATTGGAGTCGCGGATCCTTCAGGTCGAAGCGCCAGAAGGATATGTCGATTTCATCGGCGATGGCATGGGGCAGGTGGCGATCTCCCTGATGACAGGACGCGCAGCGGCGATCCAGGACGGCGGCAGCGGCCTGTGTGGTTGGCCAGGTGAAGTCGGTATGTTCCTGGGAATTCTGTGCATAGCCACCGATCATTCCGGTTCCGAGCGCGGCATAGGTGCCAGGGTAGGGAGCGCCTGTCTCGATCCATAGCCGCAACGTCTTTTCCTGCAGCGCGGAAGCCTTTGCATCGTAGTGGGTGCCGTCCACGAGTTTCAGGATCCTGCTGGCGGAGCTGCCCACGCTTCGAGGCTTGAGATTGCTCTTGGGCTCGTTTCGGCCGTCCTCGAACAACCGCTTCACGGTCATCGTGAAGTAGGCCTGCGAGAACATCGGCCCGCGGTCGCCGGACAGCAGGATGCGCCCGGCAAAGGGACCTCCCCGCGCGGTCCGGGTGTACCCATGGCAGTCGACGCAGAGTGCGTCCAGGATGGGTTGGATGTCCCTTGGGAAATCGAAGATGTCGGGGGTGTCGGAGATGGGTTCGATGTGATTGGCGGGGCGACGCGACGCGAGGGGAGCGGGGAGGGATGTGGGCAGGGCGAGCGTCCGTTGTTCGTGGCAGCCCACGCAGCCGGTCACCTCGCCGGGTTGCACGGTCACGAAGCTCTGCATGCGCTTCACCGACCGGTCGCGATCATCCAGGGCGACGAAGAAGACGCTCCTGAGGGCTGGCACCTCGAAGTAGGCTGAACCGTCCTCCTCCACCGGAACCGTTCCCAGGACGCGTTCGAGGGTGAATGTCCCGCCATAACTCAGCGGATCCATGCCGCCGGTATAATTGATCGGCTTCGGGAGTGACTCGAGGACGAGCAGTTTCTTGATGTCGCCACGCTGGATGCCTTCCATGTTGCGGCCGGTATAGACGTCGGCGAGGAGCAGGCGTCCCGATGTCTCGCCCGGTTTCACGCGCGACTGGACCACCATCTCCCTCGGCCGCGCGATGATCGGACGGGGTTCGTGGACGAGCATCCCCGCGTTGCGGTCAGCCGAGGACAACTGGTGGATGGTCTGTGTGCGTCCATCGCCATCCATGAGGACCATCGTCGATCCGCGGGCTGCGAGGAACGCGGATTCGGAGAAGGCCCACGGGTCGCGATAACTGTTGTCACGACTGATGGCGCGGGCGGATTCGCGGTGATCGGGACCGTCAGCGGAGTCAACGATGGTGACTCGTCCCTCGTGCTCGGTTGCGCCGTGGCCTGGGGAGAAGATGGACACCACCTTGGAGGAGCCGGGGATGGGTTTGGCGTCGATCATGACCGTGCCCGGATGAAGGTTGCCAAAGTAGGTCATCTGGCTCGTCCCGTCGGGGTTCACGACCCAGAGATGATGATAGTCGACCTGGCTGCGATCGACATATTCCCAGCGGGTGTAGAGGATTCGGCCATCTGGAAGGGGCCAGGGTGAGTTGTCGTGCTCGTTGTTGCTGGAGATGGCGCGCAGGTGGGATCCGTCGGCGTCGCACCGGTAGAGGATCGCGACCTGCGTCAGCCAGCAATTGACCCAGCGGTTGCAGCGGCTGGAGACGAACACGATGCCGCCATCGGGAAGGTAGCTTGGCTCGAAGTCGTCGTGGTCGCCCCGGGTCAGTTGTCGAAGGCCCGTGCCGTCGATGTTCATCTCATGGAGGAGATAGTTTGGCGTGCCACCACGCCGGTACGAGAAGAGAATCCTCGTTCCATCGTAACTCACCTGGGGATCGCGCAGGCCACCCTTGGGGTCGTCCAGCAGAGTGGTCACCTTGCCGGTGGCCAGATGGATCTTCTCGAGTCGGGCCCCGTCGCGGTAGAGACGGCAGCTGTTCTGGAAATAGGAGGGACCGGTGTCGGTCGCGTAATAGCCGAAATTCGCGTACCAATGTTCCGGGATGGTTTTCCGGACCGCGAACACGATGTCCTCCACGCCGTGCATCGGGCCGGAGCGGAAGGCGGAGAGAAGTTGGGGGTCCGGCGGGCGCGGAGGTGTCGGGTCCGAACCGAGGCGGACGTAATCGTATTGGATCCAGGCGGGTCCCTCGAGGGTGAGGATCATCCGGTTTTCCCCGGCCACGATCGAATCCTTGGGGATCTCGAAGGTCAGGGATGCGGGCGAGCCGGGTTCGCGGGGATTGCCGCTGGCATTTCCCGAGCCCGGGCGTGCCTTCTTCCGCCCGACCTCACGGCCATTCAGTGACACCACCACGTCGGAGGGAGTCCAGGCTTCGGCTTGGCCGATGATGAGGAACTGGGGTTCGGTCGGGACGGTTCCGACCTGGAATACGAGCGTGAAAGGGTGGGCTCCGCCACCGGCCCAGGTGTCGTTCAGGGCTGGATGGATGAAGGGCCAGCGGGTGAGCGGGTCGACTCCCACCCGGTACACGATCGGGGTGGGGAACGACTTGAGGTAGCCTTGCCAACCGTTGTCGATGCCTCCGAATTCCAGGGCGGAACCGTCGGGTTGGCCGAGTTGGAAAAGGATCCCGGGTGCCTGCGCGGCTGCGGCGGAGAGGCTTGCCGCGACGAACGCGCACAACGCGAGCAGCGAAGGCCAGGGGCGCCGGGAATGGCCTGACGGGACGTCGCCACGGGGGTTGCGTGAAGGCAAGGACGGGGCCCACTGGATTCCTGACCGGAGCATGTCGCGACACTGCAGAGGGAAGGCGGGCTGTCAACGGGACGGGGACGAACTGGGGGGCATCGCAACCTTTGTCGGCGGTAGGGCGGCCTCTCCGAGGGCGCCGTGCCTGGGTGCGTCCGCGAGGGACGGCGCGCAGCGGAGTGCGCGCCCCACCGTCAATCCGTGGATGCACTGTCAGGCACGCTGACCTTTCCCCGGCAGTTGCCAAGCTGCGCCGGCGTCCCGCAGACTCCGCGTCCAATGTCGGAGCGCTTTTACATCACGACGGCGATCGACTACGTGAACGGGCGGCCTCACCTCGGCCATGCCTACGAGAAGGTCATCACGGACGTCATCGCCCGGAGCCGCCGGAGTCTCGGGGAACAAGTGTTTTTCCTGACTGGCCTGGACGAGCACGGGCAGAAGGTGCAGCAGGCGGCGGCGGCGGAGGGTCGGGAGCCGCAGGTGTATTGCGACGACATCGCCCGGGCTTTCCGTGAACTGGCCACCAGCCTGAACCTGACACTGGATGATTTCGTCCGGACCACCGAATCCCGGCATCGCACGGTCGTCCAGGCCATCCTGGCGAAGCTCCACCGCGAGGGGCGATTCCGGGTGGGCACCTACGAGGGTTGGTATTCGCCGAAGGAGGAGACTTTCCTGACGGAGAAGGACCGGTTGCCGGACGGCAGTTTCCCGGCGGTCTACGGTCAGGTGAACCCGCTGGTGGAGAGCAACTATTTCTTTCCTCTCCAGCCGTATCAGCAGTGGCTCATTGATCACATTGAGTCGCACCCGGACTTCGTCTATCCCGATTACCGCCGGAACGAGGTGCTTGGTTTCCTGAAGAAGGAGCCGCTGGAGGATCTCTGCATTTCGCGGCCGAAGTCGCGTCTCGCCTGGGGGATCCCACTTCCTTTCGATCCCGATTACGTCACGTACGTCTGGTTTGATGCGCTCACGAACTACGTGACCGTCCCCGCCTCGATGGGGGATGCGACGGCGGCGGGCCCCATCGGTCTCCCGGTCGATCCCGGGGCTCCGTCCCTCTGGCCCGCGATTCACGTCATCGGCAAGGACATCCTCAAGTTCCACGCGGTCTACTGGCCGATCATGCTGCATGCCGCGGGGATTCCCATCCCGCGCCAGATCCTTGCCCACGGGTGGTGGCAGAAGGACGGACAGAAATTGAGCAAGTCGACCGGGAACGTGGTCGATCCCCATGTCGTGATCAACGAATGGGGCGTGGACGCGTTCCGCTACTATCTCGTCCGGGAACTGGACATTGGACCCGACGGGAACTGGACGGATTCCGGGTTCTCGGCGCGGTACCATGCCGAGTTGGCGAACGGCCTCGGGAACCTGGTGAATCGCTCGCTGAAGATGCTCAAGAGCTATCGCGCCGGTCGCATTCCGGCGCCGTCCACCGACCTGGCGTCGGCCGCCGCCGGGGCTGCGGAAGCCGTGGCGAAGGCCTACCGCGCCTATGAATTGCAGGGCGCCCTGGTCGCGGCGTGGGAGTTGGTGGATCGCGCCAACAAGTTCGTCGAGGAAACGGCCCCCTTCAAATTGGCCAAGGATCCCTCACAGGCCGCCCGGTTGGACGAGATCCTCTACAGCCTTGTGGAGTCGTGCCGCATCCTTGCGGTTCTCCTGTGGCCGGTCATCCCGGAGACAGCGGGGAAAATTTACGCGCAGCTTGGCTCCCCTGGGGTTCCGGATTCATTCGCGTCCTCCGCCTGGGGCGGGCTTCAGGAGGGCCAGATGGTGGGTGAGCCATTGCCGCTGTTTCCGCGCAAGGATGCGCCCGTGAAGAAATAGGGAACGGCGACCAGGGAATAGCGACGAAGCAGGGTCCATGGAGAGTCGGTTGAGCCAAAGTATGGACACGCATTGGGACCATGAACCGGG
>CAIMTB010000598.1 GCA_903844265.1 uncultured Verrucomicrobiota bacterium | reverse complement strand
CGCATGAAATTATTTCAGCAGGGAACGCGCAGTCTCCATCCCCTACCTAACCTGCTGCAGCGCCTTACCCGGTGAGCAGATATGCCCGGGGGACGTCGAGGCACTTAGGCCGCGAGAGCCAGTTCTTGGTTGGCTTGTGATTTTTGACCCGATGATTTACGAGGCCAACGGATCGTCCTCGGCATGCAACCACTGAGAGTTCGTCCAGGTCGAAACCAGTACGCCCCCACTGTCAGTCGCTCTTCCAGAAAAGAACGCGGCGCGGTGAAACGCCGACACGCCGACTTTCGGCTCGCCGTCGAAGGGCTTCAAGGAGTATTCCGGATTAGATTTGAAGGGTGACCCTCCCCATGCCACTTCTCGCCTTCCATTTGGGTGCCATTCTCAGCGTGATCGCCTTCGGCTCGTTGTTCGGCTGGATTCTGTGGCGCTGGACCCGCACGAGCACTGACGACCCGGCGGTGCTGCTGACGAAGGTGGCGCTCAGCCTTTGTCTGGTCGGGTCGGCGGTCTACTGCATCGCCTTCATGCACCCGATCATGGGGGTGCCCCTGGGCGCGGTGCTGGGGATCATCACAGGGATTCTTTGGGGTCGTAACATCGGCCTCGCGATAGCCAACCCCCTCGCCAATCTCTATGATGGCGGGACTGAGACGCTGGCTCCCAAGCCGTTCTACGCGATCGCCGAGGCGCACCGGAAGCAGGCCCGCTACTCGGAGGCCATCGGTGAAATCCGCAAGCAACTCGAGCAGTTCCCGGGGGATGTCCGTGGCCTGTTGATGCTGGCTGAGATCCATGCCCGCAATCTGCAGGACTGGAGCGGAGCCACGGAGGCCATCGAGGAGATCGTCGGCAATGACAAGCTGCCGGTCGGCACGCGCGCGAAGGCGATGCAGGCCCTCGCGGACTGGCATCTCGATTTCAGCCAGAACGCCGATGCGGCCCGTGGAATTTTCCAGCGGATCATCGATCTCTTCCCCGACACTCCGGAATCCAACGAGGCGGCGCAGCGTCTCGCGCACACGGGCGATGGTTCATGGCGCCGTGAACAACACGCGCCGGCGCGGTTGGTGGTGCCGGTCGCCGACCAGCGGCTCGGTCTGCGTCTGGAGCCGCCCGAGCCGCCGCCCGAGCCGGATCCCGCGATCGAGGCCGATGCCCTCCAGTCCCAGTTGGCGGCACATCCCCTCGACAAGGAGGCCAGGGAAAAGCTGGCCGTGTTGTACGCCGACCGGATGGGGCATCTGGACTGGGCGGTGGGTGAGATTGAGAAGCTCCTGTCCCAGCCCAACCACCCTCCGAAGACGATCGCGCGATGGCTGCATCTGCTCGCCGATCTCCACATCCGTTCCGCAGGCGACGAGAATTCGGCACGGCGAGCCCTTGAAAGAGTGGGATTTCTCTTTCCGGGAACGGCCCTTGAGGCCAACGCGAGGACGCGACTGGAGAGGCTGAAGTATGAGCTTCGCCTCAAGCAGAAGGCCTCCGTGGTCGGACAATCCAAGTCGTCCTGACGCCGCCTGACTACTTGAGGTTCAGGGCGATCTGCTTGTCGATCTCGGCGGCGAGATCCACGTCTGCGCTGCCGCCCTTGTTTCGGGCCTGGACGGTGACGCTGGTGAGGGCGGGTTCGAGTTCGACGAGCTTCACGTAGACGGTGCGGGTGTCGACCTTGCCGATGATGACGCGGTTGACGATGTCATCACTGACGATCGTCCCGTTGAACTGGACGACCTTGCGGGCGGCGGCCTGGACCTGATCGACGGGCCGCTCGTATTGGCCGGTCATCTTGTCCTTGCTGAACGGCATCCCGAGCTTCGATCGATTGTCCATCGTGGTGTAGCACCCGGGGGTGGCGATGGCGATGGCGGACAAAAGCAGGCAGGCAGCCGCAAAATTCTTCATGGGCGAGATGCAAACAAAAGCCCCGCGACCCATCAAGGGACAATCACGTCCCAGATCCTCAAATGGGCGCGGGGCTGGGAACGGTCGGTGGGATCGTGTCACTCCCGGGTCAAGCGGGGGCGCGGCCGGGTCCCGAACCTGTCGTCGATGGGCGGATCGGGGTGAGTTTCCAGTCGCGTGACACCTGGTCGAGCACGGCGCTGAGCCGGCATTGGAGGATGCGACCCTCGCGGCGGAGGAACAGGGCGATGGCCAGTTGGGTTGCGAAAGGCACCCAGGCGCCGCGCCAGTTGACATGGAAGAGGCCTGCAATGAGCAGGACTGTGGCGAGGGTGCCGAAGAAGAAAGTTTGGGCCGTCAGGGTCCAGCGGCGTATCAATCGCGCGCGAAGCGTCTGGCTCCCGTCGTGGTTCGCTTCGGCCACGGTCACCAGCTCGATGCGCGCCCATCGGGATCCGAAGATCTCGAGGTCGAAGTTGCTCCAACCCGCGTCGTCGCGGTAGTTCCAGCAATGATTCCCGAGGGCCGTCTGGATTCGTGCGATCCACTCCTGGCGATCCCGCCAATCGGAGGCCCAGTAGGCGCGTTCTCCCGCCGATGCATCGCTGAAGGCGAGCGCGCTGGCCTCCAGGGAATCGGGGGCGCGCGGTTCCTCGGCCCGCAGGTTGAGACGCGCCTGGTAGCGTGAGGCGGATCTCACGAGGGGCTGGAGAAAATGGAGGATGGCCACGAGGGGGCGGGACCACCATCGGCAGCGGTCTCGCGGGATCACGGGCTGTCCTGCCATCACGCAGCAGAGCAGGGCGGGGAGCAGGAGAGCGGCGAGGGCGACGGGCCAGAGCCAGTGGGCCGTGAACGAGAGGACCCAGAGGGGGAGCACGATCGCCACGTGGTATTCCAGGCTTGTGAGCAACGGCAGCAGTCCGTCAGCCGCGGGGGTGTACAGCGACTGGAACATGGCTGTGGCAAATATCCCGCGATAGATGACGGGCCGGTTCCACGGGGCCGAACCGCGCGTCTGCCCCGCGATGCGTCCCTTCCACTGGGCTCCACCGATGGCGTTGAATCGCTCGGGATGCTTTGCCACCAGCAACGCCTCCGCCTCTCCGTAGCCGGACTGTTGTCGGAGATAATCGCGGACGCTCGACCGCCGATGGTGCCAGACAAAGCCACCCGGCGAAAATCCGAGCTGCCAACCCTGCCGCAGGATGCGCCAGCAGATGTCAACGTCGTCACCTGCCCGGTGAAACACCGGATCAAACGAACCCACGCCCTCGAGCGCCCATCGCCAGAAGGCCATGTTGCAGCCTGGCAGATGCTCGGCATGACGCTCGTCGAACATCACGTGAGTTGGCCCGCCCGGGGATGCCATCACGGCTGCGGCCACGGGCGAATCGTCAGGCGGCAGAAGATTGGGTCCGCCAATCCCGGCGACACGGTGCTCGATCAGTCCCAGGACCAGATACCGAAGCCAGTCGGGATCCGCCCGGCAATCCGCATCGGTGAACGCAATCACATCGCCCGTGGCGGCGCGGATCCCCAGGTTGCGTGCCGTCGACAACCCGAGGTTGGTCTTGTGCCGCAGCGTTCGTATCTGCGGGAAATCGGCAGACAACCGCGTGGTGTCGTCGGTGGACCCGTCGTCGATCAGCAGGATTTCGTAGTCCGGGTAATTCAGTCGGAGCAGGGACTCGAGGCATGCGCGCAGTGTGGCCGCGGCGTTGTAGGCGGCGACCACGACCGACACGCGGGGCAGCGGTTGCGGCATCGGAGGCGGGGCGGAGAAGTTTTCCCGAACCTCGTTGAACGCGGTCTTCGGCTCGCGGGTGACCGTGGTCAGGCCCATCTCCCAATCGTCGACCCGGCGGCCCCCACGAACCCAGTCGTCGGTGAAACTGAATACGACTGCCCCGGCCAACCCGGCTCGGGCGGCGACGGAGAGATTCGACGCCACAATCTCGGCCTGGCGCTGCTGGCCTTCCCGGAGGCTGTCGGCGCCGCATTCGCCGAGAAGCAGGGGCTTGCCGTCGGCGTGGAATTGGACCCGGGCGAGGTAGTTCCCGAGTGCCGCGGGATCGTGCAGGAAGACGTTGAACGTCACGAAATCCAGATAGCGCGGCTGAAGGAATTCCGTGGTTGGAAAATTGGCGTAGGTGCAGAGGCAGCCGGGATCGATCTCGTGCGCGGCGAAGACGAGTTCATCGAGGAATGACCCCACCCGCGCCGCGCCGAGCCAGCGGACCAGGTCGGGAGGCATTTCGTTGCCCAACACCACCGCCATCACGGCCGGGTGCCCGGCCAGTGAGCGGATCGCAGACGTGACGGCGGTGCGGCCTTCGCGGCGGCTCACGCGGGAGTCGAGGAAACACGAATGAGAGGCCCACGTCAGGCCCACCAGCAGACGCAACCCCTGCGCCCCCGCCAACTCGAGCAGCCAGCGCGGCGGCAGGTGATAGATCCGGACGGTGTTTGCACCCAGATCCCGCATCCGCGCGAAATCACGCTCCACCTGCGCCAGTTCCGGGAATGGCTCTCCCGACTTGTTCGGGCCGAAGGTGCCGTAGGTCACGCCCCGAACCCGGAAACGCGCCGGCCCGACGCGGAAGAATTTCCCGTCGACTTGGACGCGCTCTCGGCAAGGGACCAGATCGGTCATGCGGGGCATGGGACGTGGCGAGGCGGATACCGCATCAGGGGGCCCCATGATGTTCAACAAATTTTCGCGCGTCGACGCGGGCCCAGGCATCCGCGGCGAGGATTTCGTCGAACGACGGATGCGGCACGTGCGCGTGACGTTCCATGGTCTCGGCCACCAGGCGTGTGATGTCGACGAACGAGAGTTGTCCTCCGCAGAACGCGTCGACTGCGATTTCGTTGGCCGCGTTGAGCACTGCCGGAAGTGTGCCGCCACGTTCGCCAGCGAGTCGGGCCAGTCGCAGCGCGGGGAAACGGTCGAGGTCGGGTTCCTCGAAGGTCAGTGAACCGATCTTCGCGAAATTCGTCTGCACGCGAGCGCTCGCTGCGCGATCCGGATAGGTCAAGGCGTACTGGATGGGCAGGCACATGTCCGGCGTCGACATCTGCGCGAGGATGGAGCCGTCGACGAACTCGACCATCGAATGGACGATGCTCTGGGGGTGGACCACCACCTGGACCCGGTCCATGCCGATGCTGAAGAGCCATCGCGCCTCGATCATCTCGAGGCCCTTGTTGAAAAGCGTCGCCGAATCGATCGTGATCTTCCGGCCCATCACCCACGACGGATGCTTGAGCGCCTTCTCGACCGTGATCTGTGGAAACTCCTCCTTCGGTGTACGACGAAATGGCCCGCCCGACGCGGTCAGCCACAGGTTGCGCACCGATTCCGGCGGCTTGCCATCCAGGCACTGGAAGATCGCGGAATGCTCGGAGTCGACGGCCAGCACGCGGACGCCTTGGCGCGCGGCTTCGCCCATCACCATTTCGCCCGCCATCACCAGGATTTCCTTGGAAGCGACGGCGATGTCCTTTTTCTCGCGAATCGCGGCGAGGGCGGGCTGGAGTCCGCCCGTGCCCACAATCGCGATGAGCACGATGTCGGCTTCGGGTAGTGTCGCGAGCTCGAGCAGGCCTTCCGGGCCGGTCAGGACGCGGATCTCGGGAGGCAGCGCCGCGCGCACCATGGGAGCCTTGGAGGCGTCGTGAATACAGACAGCCGACGGCCGATGGCGAAGCGCCTGTTGGATGAGCAATTCCGCATTGCCACCCGCGGCGAGGCCGACCAGGCGTACGCGCTCCGGCAGATCTTCCGCCACCTTGAGGGTGCTGGTTCCAATCGACCCGGTGCTGCCAAGCAGGACAACTCGCTTCATGGGCGGGGAACCTTGGCGAAACGCACGGACGAACGCCAGCGCCGGGCGTTGCTCATGGTCCGCCGCCCTTCATGGCGGGGACTTGGGTTTTGACGCCGGGCGAAGAACTGTGCGCATTCTGGCCGCACTACCGTGACCATGATGTTCCGTCATCCAGTTCGAAATCTCGCTGTGGCGTTGTTCTGGATCATCGCCGTCGGGCTCTCGTCCCCGCGCCGGGCGGATGCCGCCTGGATCGACACATGGCGCACCGCCAACCCCGTCTGGCGCGGGGTGCATGTGCTTTGTCATGGCAACGCCACTCTCGCCGAACTCCAGAACTCACTCCCCGCCCTCGCGTCCGCGGGGGTGAACGTCCTCATCCTCGAGGTGAATTACGGCTTCGCCTTTGAAAGTCATCCGGAGCTGCGTTCGGGCGAGGATGTGGGTAAGTCGGAGGCGGCGGCTTTTGCCAAGGCCTGTCGCGACAAGGGAATCCGGGTCGTCCCGCAGTTCAGCTCCCTTGGCCACCAGTCCTGGGCCAAGACGACGTTCCCGCTTCTGACCCGGTATCCGGACCTGGATGAAACACCGGGCAAGTTCCCGGGCAATGACGGGATTTATTGCCGCAGCTGGTGTCCGCAGAACCCGCGTGTCAACGAGCTCGTGTTCCCGCTCATCGACGAAATCATCAACGCCTTCGACGCGGATGCCCTGCACGTCGGCATGGACGAGGTGTTCCTGATCGCCTCGGAGCATTGTCCAAGATGCAAGGGAGGCGACCCGGCGACCTTGTTTGCCAAGTCGGTGAACGATCTCCACGGGCACATCGTCGACCGGCGGCGGGTGGAAATGCTGATGTGGGGCGATCGCCTTCTGGATGCCGCGGCCTGCGGCATGGGCGAATGGGAAGCCGCCAAGAACGGAACCCACCGCGCGGCACAGGGAATTCCCAAGGATATCATCATCTGCGACTGGCATTACGAGCTGCTGTCCAAGTACCCGGGAAAGCCCGCTGATTATCTGTCGGTTCCCTATCTGCTCGCGAAGGGATTCCGGGTCTGGCCGTCGGGATGGAAGAACATCCCTGCCATCGAGGCCTTCGTCGACTCGGCTTCCAAACACAGAAGCGAGCGTCTCCTTGGGTATCTTGTCACCACCTGGGGCGCGGTACGTCCCTCGGAACTGGCGACCTGGGAACCCCTGAAGGCTGGCTTTGAGAGAACCAAGAAATAATGAAACGCGGCATCTCCTGGATGATATGGGTGGCGGTGTCGATGGCGGGCGTGTGGGCCTATGTGACACTCGCGACGCGAAGGCATGAGCCGATCCATTCGTCCACCATCCTGATCGCGGCGCTCTGCAGTTACGCCATCGGCTATCGTTTCTACTCGAAGTGGGTCGCGGCGCGGGTGCTGGCCCTCGATGATCGCCGGGCCACGCCGTGCGAGGTTCACGAAGACGGGCGGGACTTCGTGAGGACCAACAAGTGGATCGTGTTCGGCCATCATTTCGCGGCGATTTCCGGGCCCGGCCCGCTGGTGGGACCTGTCCTGGCGGCACAATTCGGCTATCTGCCCGGGACGCTCTGGATCCTGATCGGCGCTGTGCTGGGAGGGGCCGTGCAGGATTTCGTGATCCTGTTCGCGTCCATTCGGCGCGATGGAAAGTCACTTGCCCAGATGGTGCGCGAGGAACTGAACGGGCTGGCCGGCGGGGTCGGGTTGGTGGCGATCCTGGCAATCATGGTGATCCTCCTGGCTGTTCTGGCGTTGGTGGTTGTCAATGCCCTCGCCGAGAGTCCGTGGGGGGTTTTCACCGTGGGCGCGACGATCCCGATCGCGATGGTGATGGGCGGTTACCTCCGTTTTTGGCGTCCCGGGAAAGTGCTCGAGGTGTCGGTGGCCGGCGTGATCCTGCTGATGCTGGCCGTGTGGGGCGGTCAATTCGTGCATGCCAACCCGACCCTGGCGGGGGTGTTCAGGTTGCCGGCGGAACCGCTGGCCTGGGCTGTCATCGGGTACGGATTTGCCGCCAGCGTGCTGCCCGTGTGGCTGCTTCTCGCCCCGCGGGACTATCTCAGCACCTTCATGAAGCTGGGGACCATTGCGGCGCTCGCGATCGGGACGCTGCTTGTGCTGCCGGACCTTCGGATGCCCGCGATCAGCCGGTTCGTGGACGGATCCGGTCTGGTTGTTCCCGGCGGGGTGTTTCCATTCTGCTTCGTGACCATCGCGTGCGGCGCCATCTCCGGGTTCCACACCCTGATATCCAGCGGAATAACCCCCAAGATCATCACCCGGGAAAGTTATGCGCGACAGGTGGGCTATGGGGCGATGTTGCTCGAATCCCTGGTCGCCATCATGGCCATGATCGCCGCGTGCACACTCGATCCCGGCGTCTATCTGGCAATGAACGTGAAGGGCAGCGGCCCGACGCCCGCCGCGGTCGAGGCCGACACGGGAGCGAAGATTGCGGCGAGCGGATTCACGGCGCTCCAACCTGACCCCGACATTGCCGGGCGATATGTGGATGCCCCGGTGAAGGTCGTGCCTGGCGAAATGCATCGGTTGGCCGAGCAGATGGGCGAACAGACCCTTTACGGCCGCACCGGTGGGGCGGCGACACTCGCGGTAGGCATGGCGAATATCTTCGCCAAATTCACCGAGGGCCGATGGCTCGACCTGTGGTACCATTTCGCGCTGATGTTCGAGGCGCTGTTCATCCTGACAACCCTCGATGCCGGAACCCGCGTGGGACGCTATCTCATCCAGGATGCGGCGCGGCAGATATCCCCGGCATGGGGCAATGTGAGGAGTCTCCGATCCAACCTTCTCGCGAGTTTCTTGATCGTCGCCGGCTGGGGGTGGTTCCTGATCAAGGGGGTGCGTGATCCGGAGGGCGGTGTCCGGGCACTCTGGCCCATATTCGGCATCGCCAACCAGCTGCTCGCGAGCATCGCCCTGTGCCTCGCCACCACCATCCTCCTGAAGATGCAGCTCAAGAAGCGGAAGGAACTCCCCGCAGCCGGTCGCCGGCCTTCGCTGGCCGTGGCCCTGGTGACTTTCCTGCCTCTTCTCTGGCTTCTGACAGTGACCGTCACCGCAGCCGGCCAAAAAATCTGGCATGCCAGCCCCCGAATCGGCTTTCTCGCCGGGGCGCGGGCTGCCGACGCCGCCTTGCCGGCGCTCGAGGCCATCCTGGTCGCGGCAAACTCATCCACCGGGACGCCTGATGCGGACGCCCGCCGGGCTGCGGCCGGGAAGGCCATTCGTTCCAACCGCGTCGCCCATGGCAGCAACATCGTCGATGCCGGGGTGACCGGAGGATTTCTCGTCCTCGTCGCGGCGGTGGTGTTCCTGAGCGTCCGGGAATGGATCCTACTCCTCGGCCGCCACAAACTCGCTGAGTTGAGTGAGTCCGAGCCGGTATGGCTGCCGGGTTACAAGTTGTCGGAGTCCGGTTCAGGGCAGACCCTCGGAATGATGGCCCTCGGACTGACTCTCCTGCGGGAAATCACCGGAGAAGGGGACTACGAGCGGCTTCGCCAATCAGCACACGCCTGCGCCGCCGACCCGAAAGCCCGGTCCCCAGTCCACGAAGGCAAGGACTCGTCGGTGACTCCCGAGCAGGCCAGGAAACTGTGGGTGGAATCCTTGGATTCACGCTATCGCAGCATCAGGCGTTGCTGTTAGCGCTACAATTCGTCCCGGTTGGGGCGGTTGTTGCGGGGATAGGAACCTTGGCCGGGGCCGGATCCCGTGCGGGGCGGTTGGCCTCCGGCGGGCGTTGCGGCCGGCTGCTGTGAAGTGTCCTGGGGCGTCTCGCGGGCCTGCTGGTAGATCCAGGTGTGAGCCTCGCTCGCCACTTTCCCGAGGAGCAGCAGGTCCTCGCGGCCGAAGCTGTCCGCGGTCTTCCACTGTTCCCCGTCGCGGTAGACCCTCGTGAAGGTGGTGTTGAATCGGGGGCCGCTCTCGGTTTCGTTGCGCCAGACGGCGGCCTTGACGCTGCCGTATCGGACTTCGTGGATGGGTTTGGCTTTGGGTGCGTTCATGCGTGGCGGGATGGTCGGAGTGACTCTCTCGTGACGCTGGCTGGCGTGCCCTCCTCCAGGGAGGCCACGCCAGCGCGTCGACACATGGATAACGCGCGGGAAGCCCGGTTTCTTACAGGATGGACGAGGCCGGGCCGAGTGCGGCGTGCCCGGCCTCCGGGCCTTGGAACCTGTCAGAAGCTGAGGGTGAATTGGAGATAGCACCAGTCGGCGTCCGTCGAGCCACCCACCGCCATCTTCGACGAATCAATGTAGCTTCCGGTGAAGAAATGACCGTATCCGGCACGCAACCCGGCCCAGCCGGTGAGGGCATAGGTGGCGTCTATGTCGAGCTCGGAACCCACGAAGCTGTCAAAGGATGAGTTGCGACCGTATCCATCCGCATTTCTTCCCGCCCCTGCCTGCGGATAGAAAAAATCGTGGGTATCGGCCAGCCAGAACAGATGATAGTCTAGGCTGGTGGTCAGCTTCGGGGTCGGCTTGAGACTCAGCCCGGAGCGGAGATCGTGGATGTTGCGCCATCCCACGAGGTCCATCGTCCCGTAATGCTTGTGGTTCGTGGGGAAGAGGTTGTCGAACGTCTCGCTCCTGCCGTCATTCGGATTCGAGTCGCCCGTCGAGAAGTCGTATTCGAGTCCGAGCCGGGGCGTGCCGAAGGTTTCCTTCCAGGTGTACCCTCCGCCGACGGCGATGGCCGCCGCTTCCTGGTCCCGACGGGTATTGGCCTGGTTTACGGTACCCACCTGCTCGACAACCTCGGCGAAGTAATCCCAGCCCTGCAGCTTGCCGGGCAGCGATTTGACCCGTGCGCCGATGGAGATGATATCCCGCGGGGACACGGCCGCGCCGACGGAACTGTTGCGGGACAGGACGAAGAGCTGGGTTTCCTGGATGGGCACCCATGTCTTGGACGATACGTAGATCCCGGAGAGCCAGTCGTCGTTGTCGGGTTGGTTGAATTTCTTGTCGTCGGTCAGCACGACCCGGCCCGTCAGGGCGTCAACGGTCACCGAGGAATCCTGATAGCGAAGCCTGGCGGCGTCGAATGACCGGCCGGAGTTGCCCCAATCGGAGGCGCCGATGAGTCGTTCGTCGCCGTAGATGAACTCCTGCCGGCCTATCTTCAGTTCAAGAGGGAATTCCTTGAGGTTGCCAATCCCGAGATAGGCCTGCTGCAGGTCGAAGGTGTCACGGCCGGGGCGCTTGGGGTCGATGTCCCCGATCGAGTCGCTGTTGCGTCCCTCGGCATAGGCCCGGATCCAGGGTGAATCATAGCCGAGGTGGAGCTTCTCTCGGAGCCAGAGGTAGTCGTTCTCGTTCCTGACTCCGGTCTTCTGGAAGTCGCGGCTTGGAAACGAGGGCGTGGCGTCGTCGAACATTTCGTAGCGCGCCCTGAATTGTCCTCCGAAATCCCACGGATTGAAGTTCTCCGACTGGCCACGAAGCCATTCATTCGCCAGGCCAGCTGAAGGGGCGGCGGCGGGTTTGACTGGGCTTGCCGTAGCCGCGGGGGCCGGTTGTGCAAACGTTGGCGCGGCGCTGAGAACCGCGGCGCCGGTGATGCCGAGGACGAGATGCCGGAGGCTGTGTAGGTCGCGGGTGGGGTGGGTCATTTGTTCAATGTGGTTTCGGTCTTCTGGTTGCTCGCATTTTCCGCACGCACAGGCCGGAGGGTGTCGGATCGACCGGAAGGGGGTGGAGCGAAGGCTCAATCATTCTGTCATGCAGCTCTAGCAATTTCGGGGTGGACAGGTCGACACGCGGGCGCCACGGCGGCTTATCGGTGGTACGACGCAGGAACTTGAGGCCGATTTCAGGCCGGTGTTTGCGGCAATAAAGGGGAAGGAATGGCCAACCCGGGGTGAGCCGCCCGGAGGAGCGTGTCGTGGAATGACCGTACCCGTGAAAGTGCCCTTTCCCCCGGCGACCCGCGTTTCCGTGCGATCCGCCGGTGATGTTGGCGACCTGTGCAAGGTCGGATCCGGCGTGGCGCGCCTGATGCCGATCATCGCGCTACTCCTTCTGGCCTCGTGCACCACCCGCCCCGGCCCAGTCGAGGGCGGGCACGCGGTGCGGACGGGCGAAAGCCTGGAGGGTTCCGTGGATCCCGTGCGCGGGGAGGCTTTGGTCTCCTTCCGGGGAAGGCGGGTTCTTGCGTACGCCTTCGCGGCGGGTCAGTTCAAACCGTATGTCCGCGAGTTATACTCTCTGCGGGGGGAGAATGTGCTCCTAGATTCCCCGCCTGACCATCTGCATCACCATGGCCTCATGCTGGCGCTGCGGGTGAACGGCGTGAATTTCTGGGAGGAACGGCCGCCGGCGGGAAGGCAGGTTTCCGCCCAGCCGCCCGGGCTTGCGTTCCGCGTCTCGGCGTCCGGATTTCCGGAGGCCGTGATCACGCATGAGATTCGTTGGCATGCGTCGGATGAGAGCGATCCGGGTACCGCGCTTCTCCGTGAGCATCGTGAGTTGGTGGTGACGGTGAATCCCGGGGCGGAGGAGATAGGAGTCGAGTGGCGGTCCGCGTTCGAGACCGGGGCCTGCGCCGACACGTTCGTGCTCCACGGACCTGATTACCATGGCCTGGGGCTGAGGTTGCCCGCCGAATTTGATCATGTAGCCGAGTTTTCCAACTCCTCCCGGCTTGCCTATTCGGAGGGCCAGACCTTCGATGTGCGACCGGCAGCGTGGTCGGCAGTCGCCGGCAAGATGGGCGGACGCGAAGTCCAGGTAGCCCTCGCGCTTCATCCATCAAATCCCGGGAAGCACGCGTTTTTCAGCATGCGGAACGCCTTCGCCTATCTTGCCGCCACGCCCGAGCCGTCACGCGGTCCGCTGGAATTCCGGCGGGGCGAGCGTTTTGAATTCCGGCACCTGCTCCTGGTGTATCCTGCGAGGCAGAATGCGGAATATCTCGACCGGCGTTTCGCGCCGTGGCTGGCGGGCCCCAAGTGATTGCCGTGCTGCGGGCCCAACGCGATTTTTTCATTTCAAGAAGCGCATCCGAAGCATCCGG
>CAIMTB010000597.1 GCA_903844265.1 uncultured Verrucomicrobiota bacterium | reverse complement strand
TGGAGTCTCCTTACGTCGACTGCTACGGGGAAGAAGTTCTTTCCCAACGGGCTGCCAGGCACCCCGTTGCGCTACTCCCTATTCCTTCTCCTGCTGGCCGCCGTGGCACTGGGAAACACCGGCAGGGCGAGGGCGGCAACCGTCACCGCGGCGTTCCCGCCCTACTACACACCTCTGCTGCCGTTCCAGGTCGCCTTGAGCGTGGCACCCGATCCTACGACCCGGGTCTACTCCGTCGAAGACAACCCACCCATCGGCTTTACCGTGTCCGCGATCTCCCATGGCGGCGTCTTCGATCCCTCCGTGGGCCGGGTCAAGTGGGGGCCGTTCAGCGACGCCCAGTACCGGGTCCTTTCCTACCGGCTCACGCCCCCCGAGAATGCCACCGGCACCCAGCAGTGGGATGGGCGCGCAGCGTTTGATTCGACCTTGGTAGGGATCGGTGGGCAACGGTTGACCGCGAAGTTTCCGGGCACTCTCATCCGCTCGCTGCCGGCGGATTATCTCCCGGGGCTGGAATTGACGGTGACGGTTTCGGGTGTGCCGGCAGCCTCGGTGCTGGTGTGGGTCGTCGAGGACCAGATCCCGGTCGGGTGGCAGGTGACAAGGATCTCCTACAGCGGCGTCTACGACACCGGCAGCGGTCGGGTGAAATGGGGGCCGTTCCTGGATACTGTTCCGCGCCTCCTGACCTACACGGTTTCACCCCCGGCCGATGCCCGCAACGACGTCACCTTTTCGGCCCAGGCCCGGTTCGACGACGCCTCGCTAGGCGACACCGCGATGTTGCCTATTCATGCGAGTCAGAAGAATTCCCTGGTCCGTTCCGCGCCGGCGACCTACCTGCCGGGGGTGGGTTTCGACGTCAGCCTTTCCGTGGTCCCGGCTCCTTATGTCACCTTGTTCGTGCTTGAGGAACTTCTGCCGGCAGGTTGGACCCCGACCGATGTGACAGGGTCGGGGATCTGGGACGCGGGCAACCGAAGACTCAAGTGGGGTCCTTTCGTGGACGCGTCGGTGGTGCCGGCGACCTTCCGTTATCGCCTCACGCCAGGAGCCGGTGCCACCGCGCCGTTGCCGCTTCAGGCCACCGCCATATTCGGGGCGGACACCCTTGTTTCCGCCTCCACGATCGAGCGCTTTCTGGCCCACACAGAGAATACCGTGGTCCGACGCCTGCCCTCGCATTATGTGCCGGGAGCGGCGCTGACGGTGACCAATGTCGCCACGCCGATTGATACCGCGCTCGTCTATGCGGTGGAGCAGGAGGTGCCGGCGGGTTGGAGCGTGGGAGTCATCAGCCACGGGGGAGCGTTCGACGCCGGCAATAGGCGCGTGAAATGGGGACCGTTCTTCGACGGCACAGCCACGGCGCGGGAGTTGTCCTGTCAGTGGGTGGCTCCCAGCGAGGCCTTTGGCATCGTGAATTTCGCCGGGAGCAGTCGGTTCGACAATGTCGCCGTGTCGGTGACCGGGGATTCGAGCCTTGGCAATGCTCCGGCGACCGTGGTCCGGACCCTGCCCGCGGGCTATGTCCCGGAGGTGACATTCGCCGTGACCCTGCTCGTGACTCCCGTCCCCGGCGTGGTGACTTATGCTGTGGAAGAGACCGTGCCAACAGGCTGGGGGATCGGCGTGGTGAGCGATGGAGGGGCCTTCGACGCGGTCAACCAGAAGCTCAAGTGGGGCCCGTTCCTCGACGGCAACCTGCGTTCACTCGCGTACCAGCTCACGCCGCCCAACGGCGCGACCGGCAGCCAGACCTTCGCAGGGCAGGGCACATTCAACGCGCTGGCGGTACCCAGTGGCGGCGCGTCGGCCCTGCCTAAGCTTGTCCCGCAGGTGGTGGGGCGATGGACCTTCTACAATGAGTCGGTCTGGGACGGATACACTGCCGGGCCTGATCTGCGGGATGATGCCGCGCTGGCGACGGACAAGAGTGCGCTGTTGCCCGGCCAGAAGGCGGTATTCGCGAATTACACCAGCTACGCGCGTGGGATCAACGGGATCATGGTCGACATACTTGGCCTGCCGGCGGGCGTGGGCCTGGCGGTCTCGGATTTCGAGTTCAGAATCGGCAATGCCCTGCCCGTGAGTGAGTGGAACATCGCCCCGGCGCCACTGCCCGCTGGTGGTGTCACCCTCCGGCGCGGAGCGGGGACCGGCGGCAGCGATCGGATCACCCTCAGCTGGGGAGCCGACGCGGTGAAGAAGCAATGGTTGAGGATCGCCGTCAAGGCCACCCCGGCGACCGGCTTGGCGAGCGATGACGTTTTCTATTTCGGGAACGCCATCGGCGAGACCGGAAACTCGCCGACGGACGCGATGGTGACCTCGGCTGACGCCCTGCGCGAGTTGGCTCATGTGGCGGCGAGTGCCTCGGTCGTGAATCCCTTTGACCTCAACCGCGATGGGAAAGTGGGTGCCGCCGATCGGTTGATTGTATTGGGGAACCTGTCCGTGCTCAAGCCACTGACCCTTCTGAATCTGGCTAGCAGCCCGGGCCTCCAAGGCATCCTGACGCCGTCAAGCGTCGCGACGCCGACTGGATCGATGCGCCGCGTCGGAGCGGGAGTGGCCGTCCGCTGGCCGTCCGACGGTTGGCCCGTGTGGATTTGGACGGCGACGGCGCTCATTGGGAAAGAGTGGGAATTGTTCGATCGAGTGGGTGAGGGCCGTCTTTCGGGCGAGACCCTTGAGGCGCTTCTTCCCATCGAAGCGGGCGAGGCTGGCCGGTTCTACCGTTTGGAGAGTCATCGTGAAGAATAGATCCATGAAAATGTCACAGTCAGTCGGTCGGCTAGCTCGTCTCGTATTCTGGTCATCGGGGGCGGTGTTCCTGATCGCCCGCACCCAGGCCGCTCTGTTCATCGACCTTGAAACCCAAGGACCCATTGTTCTGCAGCCGGGAGCAGCGGGCCAGAACCTGGATGTCTTTGTCCGGAACGATGGCGACTCAATCGCGGTGGGAGGGTTCGACCTGAGGATCGGCATTGTCGGCAACCTGAGCCCGGCGCCGGCCATCACGGGCGTGACACTCGACTCTGGACCGCTATTCACCGCGCTGAACTCTGCCCAATCGGCCGACACGGAGAACGGGCCGCAGGCTCAGTTCTGGAGCGTATCACTCAATGTTTTAGCCGAGGCACCCTCGCTGTTGGGAGGGGGCGCCTTGACCAGAGTGGGGACTCTCAGCCTGAGCACGATCGGCGTGGGGACCGGTTCATGGGCCCTTGAGCTTTCGTTCCCGCAAACCGATTTCAGCAGTCCGATCGGTACAGCGCTTCCTGTTTCTGTGCTGAACGGAACACTGCAAGTGGTTCCCGAACCCTCGGTGGCTGTCTCGGTGGCCGGCCTCGGCCTGCTGGCGTTCGTTCTGCTCCGTCGGACATCACGTCCGGGCAATGCGGTCAAACATTGACGCGCTCGCACGGGAACAGAACCTCAGCCTGGAGACACGTCTGTCGAGTCCGTCTAGATGCATTCAATTGTTCAACATCCCCGGACTTCGGGGCAGCGTCTCGTCAATGATTGATGCTGACAAAGCGATCTCCATTTTTGCGTGACAGGCTTCGCATATTCCATGCGAAATGTTACCTGGAGTGGGGCGTTCGAGTAACCCCATGCATAAAACAGCCTCTTCTAACTCGATCCAGGTACCGTTCAGATCGACAGCCGCGCACCAGCCGCACATGCGGACAAGTATGTTCGAGACGCTGGCATTGCCATCCAACAAGAGTTGTCGCGGGCGGGGTGTCTGCGAGATGATGCGCGTACGAAACTCCACGCCTAGATTCTCCACGGCTACGACACTCATCTCCATCATACGCCGAAAGTCAGCTGAGTCACAGCGAAAGTGGAATCGGAAGGCGCGCCCGTCCCGGACGCGCCTCAATATTCGTTGATAAATGCACCGTGTCGATGTCTCGGTGATGAAATCCCAAAGGGAGCGATTAAGCACTGCCTTTGAGTTCGCGGACTGCCCGCTGTTAGTCGCAGCAAACTCATCATACTGGCTGTTAGTGAAGTAAATCTCGTCCAACGCGTTCACTCGATAAACCAGGTCCGTAACTGAATGGGTCATGGGATCTGGATTGTTCATTCTACATCGACATTGAGACGTTTCAGTGAAGACGGTTGTGGCGGAAGAATGGCCTCGGTGCGGTCGTGGTGCTGCCATGATTCACTGCGCCGGATCGATCACGCGGAGGCGATGGCCGCGTGCACCTTGATCGCCAACTCCGGAATGGTGAAGGGCTTCTGGATAAATTGGACGCCTTCATCGATCACGCCGTGAAGCGCGATCACGTCGGCGGTGTATCCGGACATGAACAGCAGTTTAATCCCCGGAAATTCTGGGAGCATGCGCTTGACCAACTCCCGCCCGTTCATCCCGGGCATCACGACGTCGGTCAGGACCAGATCAATCGCCGCGTGATGCTCCTTCGCCAGTTGGATCGCCATGGCTGCCGATGAAGCCACGAGCACCGCGTATCCCAGGCGCTCGAGCATTCTCTTCACAATCTGGAGAAGGGAGGGCTCATCCTCCACGAGAAGGATTGTTTTCCGGCCTTGGGCGGTGGGCAGTGGGGTGCTGATTGCCTCTGTCGACTTGCCCTCGTTGGTCTTCCGGGGCAGATAGATGCTGAAGGTGGTGCCATGATCCGGCTGGCTGTAGACTTGGATGTAGCCTTTGTTCTGCTGGACGATGCCGTAAACAGTGGAGAGTCCCAGGCCGGTGCCAACGCCAGGGGCCTTGGTGGTAAAGAATGGTTCGAAGATCTGGGCCAGGACCTCCTTGCTCATGCCGCAACCTTCGTCACTGACAATGATCATCGAGTAGTCCCCGGGAGCAAAAGCCGGATGATCCGTGACATAGGCCTCGTCAATCGTGATGTTTCGGGTCTCCAGGCTGATCCTGCCGCCTGACATGGCGTCGCGGGCATTCACGCAGAGGTTGGCGAGGATTTGGCTGACCTGCATGGGGTCCACCATCACCGACCAGAGGGCTGGCGCCGGCACCCAGGCAAGCTGGATATCCTCGCCGATCAGTCGCCGCAGCATCTTGAGCATGTCCTCAATCGTCACATTGAGATCGATTATCTTGGGCGTCACCGGCTGCTTGCGGGCAAAGGCCAGCAGTTGCCGGGTGAGACCGGCCGAACGCTGGGCGCATTTCTCGATCTCCACGATGCTGTCACGGCCGGGACTGTTCACTGGGAGGGTCTGCAGGAACATGTCCGTGTTACCGAGAATCGCTCCCAGCATGTTGTTGAAATCATGGGCCACGCCTCCCGCCAGACGTCCGATGCACTCCATCTCATGAGCCTTGGACAATTGCACGTGGAGTTTCGCCCGTTCTGCCTCGGCCTTTCTGTGTTCAGAGATGTCCCGGAAATACCAGACGCGCCCGTGGAATTTCCTGTTCGGCGCAAGTATCGGTGCCGAATATCGATCAATGATCCGACCATCGATTGTAACCAGGTCATCCCGACCTGTGTAGTCCCGGTGCTGGTTAAGGTGCTCCACTTGAGTGAGAAACGCCGCGCTGTCCGGCATTTGAGAGGCTATGAATTCGAGTACCGGTTGTCTGTAGCGCCTCTCCACGAGCAGTTTCGAAATCCCCCACATTGCAATGAATCCGTTGTTGTAGGAAACAATGCGATCGTTGTCATCCGTTATCAATATGCCGTCCGTGGAGGCTTCCTGTTGTGCCGAGAGTTGCATTCTGGTGGACCGAAGCAGCAACTCCGCGTCCAGGCGCTGCAGTTCGGTCACGATGCGAACGGTCGCCGTCTTCAAGGTGTCCACCGCGTGCTGGCGGTTCGTCAGCGGTCGGCGTGAGATCGCTGAGATCAGTCCGATCGGCTTCCCTGCATGGTCGTAGAGGGTCAAGCCGACATAGCTCTTCGCCCGCAGTTCCTTGAGCAACCGGTCGCGTGGGAAGGATTGACAGACGCTGTCAGGGAAGCAGCAGACATCCTTGCCCACCACTTTGTCAGCAGGGGTGCCCTTGAGCGCGAAATTTGCCCTTTCCGCGAAATGGCCGTCACGCCAGACCACCACCGACCGGGCGGTCAAGCCGCTTTCGGCCAGACGGCTGATGCGGACGAAATCCATGCCCAAGGTTTGGGCCAGGAATCGGGCCAGTTTGTTGAAGAAGGGCTCGTCCAGTGAGATGCTGCTGGTTTGGGCCAGGAAGTTCTGCACAGATTCCGCCTTTTTGCGCTCGGTGATGTCCATCAGCACGATGTGGCATTGGGGTGTGCCTTCGCGGCTTTGCACGACGGTGGTCGTCAGTTGCGCGATGAAATTCGTGCCATCCTGCCTCTCCATCTGCAGATCCAGCGCCTGCGGTTGCGTGGTCTTGAAGAGTCGCTTGTGGTGCAGGTAATAGCTGTCCTGGGCCTCCGTGGAAATGAACCGGGTGATCTTCTGCCCGGTCAGAGTTCCAACGTTTATGCCAAACAGGGCGGTGGCTCTGAGGTTGGCCTGCAGGATGACTCCCGCTTCGTCGACGGTGACATAGCCCACGGGCGCCAGTTGGTAGAGATCGAAATAGCGCTTCCGCTCGGCTTCGAGTTCCATCTGGGCCCTGCGCACTTGGTCCGCCTGCATCTCCAGTTCGACTTGGTGCATTTCCAGGTCATTCACCAGTTTCCGGAAGCTTTCGGGCGTTGGCCCCACCGAATCCAATAGCTCGGTGCTTGTGTCGTGTTTCGTGGCTCGATCCCGAAGGTCCGATCGGCCGTTGGGCGCTTGCTTGCTCTCAAATGTCGCGTCACTCATGCTCGATCCTCCAGCACGCGAGGCCATTCTCAGTATGTGAACAAGTTATCATAAGCGATTTTTCCATGCTACGATAGCGTCAACGCGCTTTACTGAGCCACAAGCCAATAATCCTTTGCGGAGCACTACCAAATTTATGCGGTGTTTCTCGTCATGCAGCGACTCCTATCTCGGTGTTTTACCACGTACTGCACACGGTTAGCTCAGATAAGGTAACCAGGTACAAGAGGACGGGCGTTTGGAGTCCGTTTTGCCCAATTCCATTGTGGCAATCGGAATCGGGGAGCCTCACGCAGGGGATTCCTCACCACTCGCGAGAGGACGGGCGGGAGCCCAACCCGAGCCTTGCCCTGGCAACCTGTCGGACTTAACCGCCAGCCGGAATCACCAGGTGCGAACTACGGTCCGAGGGATCGTGGCGGCGATGCCGGGAACCGGGAGCCCGAGCCCCCTGGCACCGTCCCCGTGGCACGATGGGAGTTCCCCAAACAGGGTCTAGACAGTTCCTCACCCGACAGCGGAGGATGGGCCGCAACCACGTCTCCCTGGATGTCGATGCGGGCTCGCCCCTGCGGATTGCAAAGTCCGACCGGAATGCCATGCCTCGCACGACGCTCCGGGCTCCGTGAAATTGAAACTCATGCACACCCTCCACAAGCGAATCCTGGGACGCGCCGGCTGGCTCGCCCTCCTCCTCACTCTGCTGGCCGCGCCGGTGCGTGCGCAGATCGCCATACCCGAAACCTACGCCCTGCCCGCAGGCTCAGGAAATGCCGGTCAACCAGGCTTCGCCTGGAACATCTTCGAGAACGCCGCCGACCAGCGGACCACGATCCGCAAGGCGGACGAGGCGCTGAACGGCCTGTTGCGCGACGCCAGCGGGGGGCCGCTCACCAACAATGCCGTCGCCTCGGAAGCCGGCGGCGCCACCGGAGCCGGCACCCGGCTCGGCACCGGCGTTGGTGCGCCGCTGCAATTCGCGGTCAACGGAAGCATCAACTTCGACGTGAACCAGAGCTCCGCCGGCAATCTGCCGGATGACGCGGGTGTCCCCGGCATTCCCAGTGCCACCGGCAACGGGCAGGGGATCGCCGCCGAGGCGCTGGCGTGGCTGGAGTTGCCCGTCGGCGTGTTCACCCTGGTCGTGAACAGCGACGACGGCTTCCGCCTCACGCTGGGCGGCGCCGGACCCGGTGACGTGTCGGCCACGGTGGTCGGCGATTTCAACGGCAGCCGGTCCGCGTCCGACTCGACGATGTCGATCAAGATCACCAAGGCCGGGCTTTATGCCATGCGCCTCGCGTGGTTCTCGGGCGGCAACACGGCCAGCCTTGAGTTCGCCCAGGGCCTTCCTGACGGCAGCCGGGTGGCCGTCAACGGCGTGGGATCCGCGATCAAGGCGTTCCGGTCCGTGTCGGGGTCCGTTCCGACGTTCGTCAAGAATGCGCTGCCGGTGCCCAACGGGGTCGATGTCCCCTTCGACACGGCGCTCCAGCTCGACCTCGTCGGTGCCGCGGTGGACGCGGGATCGGTGAAACTCTCGCTCGACGGCGCGAACGTGAGCGCGACGGTGAAGAAGTCGGGCGACCTCACCACGGCCACTTTCCAGCCACCTTCCCGGCTGGCCTTCGGATCGCTGCACTCCGTGGTGTTGAATTACAGCGACGGCCAGGCACGGACGTTCAACTGGGGTTTCCGGGTGATCGAGTACGCCGCCCTGACCCCGGATTTGAAGGTGACACCCGACAAGACCAGGCGCGGGTTCGTCTGGCGGGTGCATGAGAATTCCGCGCTCGTGGCGAACGACAATTTCCGGGCGGAGCGGCAGCTCGCGGGTGAGCTCGGACAGAATTTCGCAGATCCCGATGCCGTGGGCGCCGCCCTCGGTCGCGGTGTGCCGGGCTCCGGCACGAGTCTTCCGATCGCGTTCGAGATCCCCCGCTTCATCAATCTGAATGCCGCCGAGGGTGGCACCTCGGGCGAGTTCAACCCGGACGAAGGCATGCCCGGACTCCCGGGCCTCAGTGCGTCGTCGGAGGGTCTGGCTGCCGAAGTCCTCACGTACATTGAACTGCCGGCCGGCCAGCACACGCTGGTGGTCAACGGCGACGACGGGTTCCGCGCGACTGTGGGGAATACGCGGGATTCGTTCCTGGCCCAGGTGGCCGGCCAGTACGTGGGTTGCTGCGCCAACGACACGATCTTCCGGGTCGTGGTCGACGAAGCGGGCGTCTACCCCTTCCGGATGACGTTCTATTCGGGAACCGGCGGCGCCAACCTCGAGTGGAAATCGGTCAAGGCCGACGGCACCCGCGTGCTCCTGAACGATACCGACAACGGCGGCTTCGCCTGCTACCGGGCGACAACCGGCGCGGCGCTCACAGCACTCACGCAGGTGCAGCCGGGTGTGGGCCAGGCCCGGGTTCCCGCGAATGCCAACATCGTGGCGACGATCGAGGAGGGAAGTTCTCCGGTGGATCTGGGATCGGTCCGGCTCTCGCTCAACGGAACCGCGGTCAGCGCCACGGCAACGCGGAACGGAACGATCGTGACGGTGAGCCATGATCCGCCCGCGGATTTCCCGGAGGGTTCCACCCAGACCGCGATCCTGGGATTTTCGGCGGGCGCGGCCCGGACTTACACATGGAGCTTCACCGTGGTGCCGCCCGCGGAAGTCCCCGCCACCGGTCCAACCGTGGTGCAGGGGGCCGGCGCGACGTTCGTGGCCTTCGAGGCCGAAAGCCCGTCGAGCCTCGTCGCGGGCGCGCCTGAAAACTGGACCGTGCAGAGCGACGTGAGCGCGAGCGGAGGCAGCGCCTTGAGCTCGGCCGGAACCACGTCGACGGGTGACTCGCCGCATGGCTTCGCCCAGTACCGCGTCGATTTCCGCACCACCGGCACTTACTATCTCTACTATCGCTGGCGCGCCGACCCGGCGTTCACCGGATCGGACACCGGGGCGGCCAACTCGGCCTGGGTGGGCAAGCGTTTCGGTGCGTTCTCGACCCCGGGCTCCGCCGCCCAGGCTGATTTCGTGCGCACGGACAGCAACAACGCCAGCGCCCCGGCGAACAATGCCTTCGCGTGGCGGCGGGAAGTGGACAGCCTGACGTATGCCGTGGCTTCTTCGGGCCTGCAGATCTTCACGGTGGGCACACGCGAGGCCGGGATGATCTTCGACCGGTTCGTGCTGTCGACGGTTCCTGATCTCACCGCCGACGGGCTCGACGCACTGGCGAACTCGGCAACCGACCTCATCTCCCAGGGCAGCGGTCAATCGTTCCTGGCCTGGGAAGCCGAGGCCCGGGTCAATCTCATCGCCGGCAGCCCGGAAACATGGGTCGTGAAATCGGATGTCACCGCGAGCGGGGGCAGCGAAATCACTTCCAGCGGGACGACGTCGAGTGGCGATTCCCCGCATTCGTTCGCGCAGTATCGGCTGAGGTTCGCCACCCAGGGGACTTACTATCTCTACTATCGATGGCGCGCCGACCCGGCGTTCACGGCGTCGGATACGGCTGCGGGCAACTCCGCCTGGGTGGGTAAGCGCTTCGGCGCGTTCTCGACGCCGGGTTCGGCAGCCCAGGCTGACTTCGTCCGGACCGACAGCAACAACCAGAGCGCTCCGGCGAGCAACACGTTCAACTGGCGACGGGAGGTTGACTCACTCACATACGCCGTCGGGACCGGGGAGATCGCGGCGATCCAGACGTTCACCGCGGGAACCCGCGAGGCCGGGATGATCTTCGATCGCTTTGTGCTCTCGACGGATCCGGCACTCTCGAGCGATGCGCTGGACGCGCTGCCCAATGCCTCGGGATCGGGTGCAACTTCCGCGCCGACGGTGCGGATCGAGACGATCGGCGCTGGGAGCGTGCGCGTGACCTTCACCGCAAGCCTGGAAGCCGCCGCGTCCCTCGCCGGGCCCTGGACGCCCGTCATCGGCGCATCGAGTCCGCAGGTCCTGTCCGTTGCGGATTCCATGCGATTCTTCCGCGCGCGTCAGTGATGCCCCAGTCGGAGCACCCACGCGGCGTGGGCGAGGATGGGGCCTTCCGGTCCTCGCCCTTCCAAAGAGCGATGGGGTCAAACATTGACAGTGGACAATTGCATCCAAGTGTCTCATGGACGCTGCTGCCGCCGAGGTGCCGATGGTGCACCGCCTCAGGCGCCCGGCGGTGGGCGCCACGTGATGACCCAAGGTTACAATGTCAACAGTCAAGGTTTGACCCCACTTCTCCCAACAGTCAAGGTTTGACCCCACTTCTCCCAGGGTTGGCTGCCTTGACCCGCCAGAAGTGCATAATTCCGATGAAAATTTGCTCGTCCACGACTTCGCAACGGGTCCGATGTCTCGATTTGGCCGCGACTGCGGCGGCCCATTGGCGGCCCCGGAAATGGATCAGGGGTTCAGGGACCCGGCTCTGGGCCATTCTGGGTCTGTTTACCGGTGTTGGCTCGATTTTCGCCGCCAGCTTTTCGGAGCAAGGTCCCCCTACCTACTCGAATGCCCCCTACGGCCCAAACCCCGAGAATGTTCTCGATTTCTGGAAGGCCGACGGCGAAGGGCCGCGGCCCCTGTTGGTCTACATTCACGGCGGGGGATGGATCACGGGGGACAAGCGTGAGAAGATGCCCGCCTTGCGACCCTTTCTGGAGAAGGGGATTTCCTGCGCCGCCATCAACTACCGTCTGGCTCCTGCGCATCCCTTGCCGTCCCCGGTTCACGATGCAGCCCGAGCGATCCAGTTCTTGCGCACCAAGGCCAACGAATGGCGGATCAAGACCACGCGCATCGCCCTGACCGGTCCAAGCGCGGGAGGCTGTACGGCGATGTGGTTGTTGCTGCATGACGACGTTGCCAATCCCGGCGCCGCAGATGCGGTGTTGCGTGAATCCTCGCGCGTCTGCGCCGCGGCGGTATTGGTTGCCCAGACGTCGATTGATCCCCGGGTGATCGAACGCTGGCTCGGGCCCAATGTCTTGCTGCACCCGATGATCTGCTCGGCCGTCGGTGAAAAGACCATCGGGGATGCGCTCGCGAGGTATGACCAGCACCGAGCGCTGTATGTCGAGTTTTCGCCGATCAATCACGTGAACTCCGGCGATCCGCCTTTGTTCATGACCTGCAGCGCCGAAATCGATCTGCCGTCGCGGGATGCCGGCCATGGGATCCATCACCCGTCCTACGGTCTGAAGCTGAAGGAGGCATCCGACCGGGTGGGGCACGAATGCCATCTGGTGATTCCGGGCTGTTCCAAGTCCGAGCGGTACGCGGACGGGGACGCCTTCCTCGTGGCCAAGTTGCTCGCGAAGGATTGAATTCCCGTAGGTCCTCATGGCGCGGGCGTGGCTGATGTGGGTTTGATTCACCGCGGGTGTACCCGGTACACCAAATGCCAGGGGCAGCTGTTCTGTCGCCCGCCGGCCGGCCCGGCGCGCGTACCGGGAGACGGGACGGTACCCTTCTCTGGCGGAACCGAGCGGGAATCGAAGGGAGCTCAGCGGAGACGTGAACGCCCGTAGCCTGGACGGCGCATTCCGTGCATCACGGTGCTCCATCGGCACGCAGTCCTCCGCAGGGCAGGGAGGGAAGGTGATTCGCTGGGATTTCCAACGGTCGCACGAGCAAGGATGTGTGCGATGGTTGCCATCTCCCACCACTACTTCTCCAGCGCCCCATTGATCACCGCCGCCAGTCTCACTCCGGCCCTCTGGAGCTGCTTCTCAACAATCGGAAGAGCGCGCTTGTAGTAGGCCTCGTCGATCGAATCGCCGTTTACCAGCGGAGTGCCGGCTGCGCTCAGGTAGGCCGATCCCATCGCCAGCTTGTGGGAGTCTTCGACCCAGCTCGCCGTGTCCACGTTGTTCGTCAATTTCGCCCGGGCCGCGGGCTTGATCTTCCCAAGGAGAAGCTTGGCGTAGCGGTTGGCGTCCTTGTCCCTCTTCTGGATGATCAACTTGTCCCAGACCTCATGGAGGTTGATGGATCCGATCGGATGACTGCCCAGGAACGACGCGATCTTGATGTCGTTCCCGCCCTTGTCCGAGCGGCGCCCTGCATGCAGCGGTTGGTGGACATCGCCAACGAAGTGGACGAGGAATTTCAGAGCCTCCAGCCGGACGAGTTGCGGCTTCGTGGGATCCGCCAGAACTTCACGGCAACGGGCGATCGCGGAAACGGCACACTGTGAGTTCGGGCAGTCCGTGGCCGGGTTGAAGTGCGGCCCGTCCAGGTTGACGAAGTGCAGCGGGTGGGATTGTGCGGCGTTGAGTACTTGGATGTCCTTGAAGATGGAGATCGGGGTCGACGGATGGGACTTGATCATGTCCGGCCATGTGGACGCGTGCATCATCAGTTCAGGCAACGTCAGGGTTGTCGAAGCGTCCTCGGTGCGGAACATCTGAAGGATCTTGGCCTTCGCGGTCGGCGTCAGGTCGTGGAG
>CAIMTB010000596.1 GCA_903844265.1 uncultured Verrucomicrobiota bacterium | reverse complement strand
GTTCTCGATCGGCGTGCCGGTGAGGACGAGCCGGTGTCGCGAACGGAGCGCCTTCACCGCGGCGGCGTTCTCGGTCTCGCGATTCTTGATGTGCTGCGCCTCGTCGAGGATGACGGTGTCGAACTCGATTCCGCGGTAGCGGTCGAAGTCACGGCGGACCAGCGCGTAGCTTGTGACCACGAGGTTCGAGGAGGAAATCTGGCTGAAGCGTGCGGCGCGGTCGGGTCCGTCGATCGCGAGGGTTTTGAGCCCGGGTGTGAATCGGGCGGCTTCGGCGACCCAGTTGGAGACCAGGGATGTCGGGCAGATCACGAGGCTCGGGGGCAGGGGGTTTGTTGCGCCCGGGCGGAGCGAGGCCAGCAACGCCAGTGTTTGCAGGGTCTTTCCGAGGCCCATTTCGTCGGCGAGGATTCCGCCGAACCCGTTCCTGCGCAGGAATGCCATCCAGGCCACGCCGTGTTTCTGATAGGGACGGAGCACTTCCTCGAGTGGGCCGAGCGGTGGGCATTCGAGTCGCGCCTCACCGGTTTGCTGCAAGGCCCGCTCGCGCCAGGCGGCCGGGGCGACGGCAGGGTAGCCCTGATGGCGCAGCGTGGCGTCGAGGAACCCGGCCTGTGCCTGGCTCATGCGGTAGCTGCCGCCCTGCTGCTCGGGGGAACAATCGACCAGGATCTCTTCGAGTTCCTCCACCGCGCCGGTGTCGATCAGCGCGAACCGGCCATTCGTGAGCCGGGTGAAGCTCTGGCCTCCACGGATGAGCCTTTGGATTTCAGTTGCGGGCAATCGATCGCCGGCGCCGGTGCCGAACGAGACCTGGAGGTCGAACCATTGTTCCCCCGACGGCGTGATGGCAAAGCGCGGCTCGATCCGCTCGAGGTTCTGCTTCGTGCTGCGCTCGAGTCGTTCCTCGAGTGTGACCTGCCATTCGCGCTCGAGCCGCGGGTGCTCGCGGGCGAAGAAGGTCAGCACCTGGTTCTGTCCGTGGAGCTGGCAGAGTCCCTGGGCGTCGGGCGCGCTGAAGCCGTGCTTCAGCAATCGCTGGAGCGCGGCCCTCTCGGCGGCCAGGTCGCGGGTCGAATAGCGGCGCGGCCGATCGGGATCCGGAAGCCACAGGGCTTCGTCGGCGGAGGTGACGCCGACCGTCATGACCCGTGGTCCGTAGGTGCATTGCAGGCGCGCGGTCAGCGAGGCGAGGCCTCCCGCGAGGTGCAGCACGAACCTGGGGGGCTGGGGTGAAAACTCGAAGTCCGCGGCCGTGAACCCCGCCTCGAGATCCGCGATGCGCTGGAGTTCGGGGAGGGACGAGGAGACGAAAGCGGGGACCTTGGAGCGCGGCAACCTGATCGGGGCGCCGAGGAGGTTCAGGCAATCGGCGGGGAGGCCGAGTGGGCGGAAATCGTTCCCGGCCAGGACCCACAACCGGCTTCCGGTGATGAGGGTGGGGGGGCGGGCCATGGGGCGGAGGGCGAGCGTGATCTGGCCGTCGGCCTCGAGTGTGGCGCGGACCGGCGCGCGCCAGGGTTCATTGCCTATGGTGGCGCGCTGAGCTTTGCCGAAGGTGACGCGCGGGTGTTCGACCATGGCGGCGAGCAACGTCGCGAGATCCGCGGTCGTGACCTGGAGCATCGCGGGGGTGTCACCGCCGGCGAGCAGTTCGGCGGCGTCGAGAAGGCGGGCGTCCTCCGGGGCGAGTTGGAAGTCCTGGTCAAGGGGCAGGCTTGCCAGCGGGCTGCGGCCGCGCCGCCAATGGCCCTCGAAGAAAATCGTGGCGCGTCCGCGGGCGAGGCTGTCGGCGATGGTGGAGGGCAGCACCACGTGGATCGAGAGGGCTTCACCGGTATCCGGCCCTGCCGCGCGGCGGATACGACGCACATCGCCGCGGGGTGGGGTGGGGGTTTTCGTCGGGGCCCCTGGATTCGCGTGGCCCGTTCGGGAGGGTGCGGCGGGTGCCGGGTTGGCATTGCCGGCGGGTGTTGCGGCGGGTTTGAGGAAGTGGAGGCCGACCGCGATGGAGTGGTGGCACAGCGTGCCCCATTGGCGGGATTCGCGGCAGGTGCAGAGGTTCTCGGCGTCGTTCTCGCGGCGGATGACGAGTCCGGCCCGATAGGATGTCGTTCCCGATTGCACGACTCCCCGCAGCGTGGGCGGTTGCCAGGCGGAGCTGAGCACGCGGTTCTCGGCGAGAATGGCGCGGGCCGTCTTGACCGCTTCCCAGCCGGCGAGGCCGGCGAGGAGTTTTTCGGTGAGGATCACGTCAGGCATGGGCCGGGGCGCGATGTGGTTGGGGAGGGATCAGAGTTCAACCTGGACGCCCAGCTCGACGACGCGGTTGGGCGGGAGACGGTAGAAGGCGGCGGGTTGCTGGGCGTTCCGGGACATCACGCGGAAGAGGCGTGCCTGCCAGCGGGGGAGGATGGGGCTGCGGGCGGCGACGATCGCTTCGCGTCCGAGGAAATAAGTCGTCTGCATGTCGTCCCAGACGAGGCCGTGTTTGGAGCATTCGGTGCGGATCACGGCCATGGAGGGTTCCTCCATGAATCCGAACTTTGCGACCACGCGGCAGAAGCCGGCCCGGAGCTGCTGGATCTCGATGCGGTTTGCGGGGTCCTCGTGGGGGCGATCGGCGGCGGCGAAGCGGAGGACCACCACGCGTTGATGGACAACGCGGTTGTGCTTGAGGTTGTGGAGGAGTGCGCTTGGGGTGCCGTCGGGGCTGGCGCTGAGGAACACGGCGCAACCGGAGACGCGGCGAATGGACGAGCTGGATTCCACCTGGCTGATGAATTCCTCGAGGTCGATCGAGCGGGAGCGCAGTCGGTTGACGAGGGCGGCGCGGCCCTTGCACCAGGTGATCATCGCCGTGAAAACGGCGGAGCCGAGCAGGACCGGGAGCCAGCCGCCATCGAGGAACTTCAGGAGATTGGCGGCCAGGAAGCCGATGTCGACGACGAGGAATCCGCCGACCGCGAGGGCTGTCCGGACGGGGCCCCAGTTCCAGTGTTGTCTGGCGACGACGCCGAGGAGCACGGCTGTGATCACCATCGTCAGGGACACGGCGATGCCGTAGGCGGCGGCGAGGGCGTTGGAGCTCTTGAAGACGAGGACCAGGGTGATGCAGCCGACGGCGAGGCCGGCATTGACGGGGGCGATGTAGATCTGCCCGCGTTGGGAGGCCGAGGTGTGCTGGATGTTGACGCGCGGCAGGAATCCCAGCTGCAGGGCCTGCATGGTGAGTGAGAAGGCGCCTGAAATCAGGGCCTGGGAAGCGACGACACCCGCCATCGTGGCCAGGATGAGGAGCGGCCACTGGAAACTCGCCGGAGCAATGCGGTAGAAAGGGTTCTCGACCGCGCTGGGGTCGCGCATCACGAGGGCGGCCTGGCCGAGGTAATTCAACGCCAACGCGGGGAAGGCGAGGGTCGACCACGCCAGCCGGATCGGGCGCTTCCCGAAATGGCCGAGATCCGCGTAGAGCGCCTCGGCGCCGGTGACGGCGAGGAACACGGAGCCGAGCATGGCGAAGCTGTGCCAGCCGCCGTTGAGCAGGAATCGGATCGCGTGGGTGGGCAGGAGGGCCGCGAGAACCTCGGGGGACTGGGCCGCGGACCTGGCGCCGAGGGCGCCGATCACGACGAACCAGACCGCCATGACGGGGCCGAAGATCGATCCGACGCGGCCGGTGCCGTGTCGTTGGATGGCGAAGATGAAGAAGAGGACCACCACCGTGCCGGGAACGACGAAGCGTCCTGCGGCAGGCCAGGCTTCCCGCATTCCTTCCATGGCCCCGAGCACGGTGACGGCCGGCGTGAGGATGCCGTCGCCGTAGAGAAGAGCGGCTCCGAAGACACCGAGGATCACGAGACGTTGCGGGTGGGCGACGACCTTGGAGGTGGCCAGCGCCATGAGGGCGAGGATCCCGCCTTCGCCCTGGTTGTCCGCACGCAGGACCAGCACCAGGTACTTCAGGGTCACGAGGAACGTGAGGGCCCAGAGGATCAGCGACGCGGCCCCCAGCGAGCGCTCCGCAAGTTCCGACGCAGCCACGCCATGGACACATTCCCGGAACGCATAGAGCGGGCTCGTGCCGATGTCCCCGTAGACGACCCCCAGTGCGCCCAGTGCGAGGGCGATGGAATTCTCCGGGTGGGGCTCGGACTCAGCGTTCATCGGGGGGCCGCGGGAGGTCAGAGTTCGACCAGCATCCCAAGCTCGACCACCCGGTTGGGCGGAAGCTTGAAGTAGGCGGTGGCCTGCTGGGCGTTTCGGGCCATCAGGGCAAAGAGCAGCTTTCGCCAGCGCGCCATCCCCGGCCGCGTCGTGGCCATGATTGTTTCGCGGCCGAGGAAGTAGCTGGTCGAGAGCGGGTCGAGTTCCAGTCCTTCCTCGTTGCAGCCCTGGCGGACCCATTCGAGGTCGGGCGACTCCATGAACCCGAAGAAGCCCGTCACGCGGTAGAATCCCAGGGTCAGTTCCTCGATCTGGACGCGTTCGCCGGGCTCCACATGTGGGGCGTCGCCGACGGCGAGGCGCAGGATGACCACGCGTTCATGCAGGATCTTGTTGTGCTTGAGGTTATGGAGCAGGGCGCCGGGGGTCCCCTCGGCGGCGCTGGTGAGGAACACCGCGGTGCCGGGGACGCGTTCCGGGCGGCGACGCTCGATCTCGGACAGGAACATGCCGAGCGGAAGAGTGCCCGTCTGGAGTATTTTCTGGACGGCGCGGCGGCCGCGGAACCACGTGGCCATGCAGAGGTAGATCACCAGCCCGGTCACGATCGGGAACCACCCGCCGTCGTCGAACTTGAGCGTGTTGGCCCCGAAGAAGAAAAGCTCGAGCCCGAGGAACGTGGCGGCCACGGCGAGGGCGCGGCTGCGTGGCCAGTTCCAGACCCACTGTGACGCATGGAAGAACAGCAGCGTGGTCATCATCATCGTGAGCGACACGCCGATCCCGTACGCAGCCGCGAGATCGCTCGACGTCCGGAACCCGATGACCAGGCCGATGCAGGCCACCATGAGAAGCCAGTTCATCGCCGGAATGTAGATCTGTCCACGCTCCGTCATCGACGTGTGCTGGATGCTCAGACGGGGGAGGAACCCGAGTTGGATGGCCTGTCGCGCCATCGAGAATGCTCCGCTGATGAGCGCCTGGGACGCCACCACCGTGGAGGCTGTTGCCAATCCCACCAGAGGCAGTCGGGCCCATGAAGGGGCGAGGTTGTAGAAGGGGTTCTCGATCGCGCCCGGGTGCACCAGGAGCCACGCGCCCTGCCCCAGGTAGTTCAACACCAGCGACGGGAAGACAATGCCGAACCAGGCCAGCCGAATCGGGCCGCACCCGAAATGACCCATGTCCGCATAGAGTGCCTCCGCCCCGGTCACCACCAGAAACACCGCGCCCAGCACGAGAAAAGCGTCCCAGCCCTGATGCGTCAGGAACTGCACGGCATGCACCGGACTGAACGCCCTCAGGACGTACGGCGCCGCCAGGATGCCGCGGATCCCGAGCAGCGCGAGGCTGAAGAACCAGGTCAGCGTGAGCGGGCCGAAGAGGCGCCCGACAGCGCCGGTGCCGATCCGCTGGACGCTGAAGAGGGCGATGAGGATCACGAGTGTGATCGGCACGACGGCGTTCCCGAGGCCGGGCGCGGCGACGACCAGTCCTTCGACGGCGCTGAGGACGGAGATCGCGGGCATGATCATGCCCTCACCGAGGAGGAGTGCGGCACCACAGGCGCCGAGGATCAGGAGGGGGGTCCTTTTTTTGCCGGCCGGAAGATGGCTCAGGGTCAGCGCCAGAAGCGCCATGATCCCGCCCTCGCCGCGGTTGTCGGCCCGCATCACGACCAGGAGGTATTTGACCGTGACCACGAGGATCAGCGACCAGATGACCGCGGAAAGGATGCCCAGGATGTTGGCCGGGTTGGGCTCCAGGGCGTGGTCGATGCGGAAACACTCCCGAAGCGCGTACAGGGGGCTGGTGCCGATGTCGCCGTAGACGACACCTACGGCTCCCACCGCAAGGGCGAGTCTGCGACCCGACGATTGGTCACTGCTCATCGATCGTTTCGCGTGCGGCGGCCTCCAGCAAAGGATCCCACGGCAACATCCCCCGTCGCACGCTGCCGCCGCCCCTCGAACCATCATCGGTTCGCGAGGTGCCGCCATCGCGCGACGCAAGGTCGCTCGTCCTTCCCCACGCCGACGAGGTTAGCTGCCGGGCTGGGTCCGGAAAGTGACCCCGACGGCTTTCGCCGCCGTTCGCCCCCAGGACCGGAAACGACGTACGTTTCACGATCCCGATTGGTTCCCCCGTGGCGGACCGGCCCTCGCCAGACCGCCTTAGGCGCCTGCACACGGTCCGCGTACTGCCCGAAACGGACGTCGATGTCAACGTGTCCGACGCCATGCCGAGCCCTCGAAGGCCTCGCCTGGCAGCCGCGGAGGCCGGGAATTCCGAGCGGACTCCCCGTCGTCCGCGACGAAGCCCGACCCTCCACATCCCGCGGAAACCGGCTCGCCTCGGCTGCGGTACTGGCGCTTAGTCCACCCACCGTGAGTGCGAATGTTGCCGGTGCCGGGTCCGACGAAATGGAGCGTCTTGTTGCAGTCCGCCGCTACCTTCCTGATTTCCACGATGGAACCGCGGGGTCGCCATCGTTGATGGACGCATGCCGGCTGGCGATCAGCCTCTGCGGCTGCACGTTTTCCGCGGTCGAATTGGTCACTGCCGGCGAAACCCACGTCCTGGCGGCGGTCGGAGCTCCCACGGGCCGCATCTCCCGTACAAAGTCCGCCGCGACCCGCGTCATCGGCGAGCCCGGGCCCGTGGTTGTGATCCCTGACGTCCGGTCCGACGCCCGTTTCGCGGACCTTCAAGGGATGGGGGAGGATTCTGAGAATGGGCTGCGATTATTCGCCGCGGTGCTGTTGCGTTCGGGCGATGGCCAGCCCATCGGAGCCCTCACGGTGGGGGGCCTGCATCCGGGAGATTTGCGCGTGGACCAGGTTGAGTCCCTTGCGGCGCTGGGTCGGATGGTGACCGCGCAGCTCGAATCGGGCTGCCGGGCGCGTCAGCTTGAGGAGCTCGAGGCGGAACACGCGCGGGTCGACGAGGCTCTGCGCGATGCGGAACGCAAGTACCGCGGCATCTTCGAGAACACGGTCGTCGGGATCTACCAGACCACGCCGGAGGGCCGCTACCTTGCGGCCAACCCGATGCTGGCACGAATCTACGGCTACGATTCCCCCGGTGAACTGATGGGCGCGGTCGGGAACATCGAGGCCGAGCTCTACGTCCATCCAGAGGACCGGGTCCGCTTCACCACCGCCCTTCAACAGCGTGACACCATCTCCGATTTCGAGGCGCGCATCCGGCGCAAGGACGGTTCGGAGATCTGGATTGTCGAGAACGCCCGGGTCGTCCGCGACCTGGCGGGTCTCGTGAAATACTACGAGGGGACCGTGCAGGACATCACGGCGCGGAGACACGCCGAGGATCAGGTCCGGAACTCCGAGGTGTTGTACCACTCTCTGGTCGAGGAGCTGCCCCAGAACATTTTCCGCAAGGACCTGCGGGAGCGCTTCATCTTCGCCAACACGCGGTTCTGCGAGACCGTCGGCCGATCGTGGGCCGAACTGGAAGGCCGGACCGACTTCGATCTGTTTCCCGCCAATCTCGCCCGACAATACCAGGAGGACGATCAAAAGGTCATCGCCATGGGGCGCACCTTCCGGACCACCGAGGTGAACGTCACCCCCGACGGCGAAACCCACTGGGTCGAGGTGATCAAGTCCCCGCTTCGCGACCTCGCCGGCAACGTCATCGGCACCCAGGCCATCTTCTGGGACGTCACCGAGCCCAAGCGTCTGCAGGACCAGTTGGCTTACGAACGTGATCTTCTCCAGGCATTCCTCGACCACATCCCCGACAGCATCTACTTCAAGGACCTGCAGTCCCGATTCGTGAAGGTCGGCCGGGCCCTCGCGCGGCGCTTCAACATTTCCGACCCGGAAAAGCTGGTCGGCAGGACCGTCCTCGATATCCGCGACCCAGCCCAGGCCGCCGCCGCCCACACGGAGGAACAGGAACTGATCCGGACGGGCCGGCCGATCGTCAACAAGGTGGAGGAAATCATCGACAACCACGGAGGCCATTCGTGGGCGTCGGTCACCAAGGTCCCCATCTATAATCGCGACGGAAAGATCCTCGGCCTCGTGGGTGTCGCCCGCGACATCACCCAGCTCATCGAGGCCGAGAGGGCTCTCCGTGATGCAGAGGAAAAATACCGGGCCATTTTTGAAAACTCGGTCGAAGGAATCTTCCAGACCTCCCTGGACGGCAGGTTCCTGCGGTTGAACCCGTCTCTCGCCCGCATCTACGGCTATTCGTCCGTCGAGGAATTCCTCTCCGAACGCACCGACGTCCGCACCCAGATCTACGTCCAGCCCGGTCGCCGCGAGGAATTCGTCCGGCTCGTCCACGAGAGCGGCAGCATCACGGGGTTCGAATCCGAGATCTACCTCAAGAACGGAGAAACGAGCTGGGTCTCCGAAAGCGCCCGGGTCGTGTGCGACCGTGAGGGGAATCCCACCTACTACGAGGGTACGGTCGAGGAAATCAACGCCCGCAAGCAGATCGAGGCCGAACGAGAAAAAGCCAGCCGCGCCGCCCTCGAGTCGGCACGCATGAAGTCCGAGTTCGTCGCCACGGTCAGCCACGAGATCCGGACCCCCCTCAACGCCATCATCCCCAGCACCGAGCAGCTCCTCACCACGCGCCTCGACCGACAGCAGCGGCACCTCGTTGAAAGCGTCGACTACGGCGCCCACATGCTCCTCCAGATCGTGAACGACATCCTGGAGGTCTCGCGAATCGAGGCCGGTGCGATCCGGCTCGAGTCGATCGACTTCAACCTCCACGACGTCGTGGAACGAACGGTCGCCTTTTTTGCCACCACGGCCCACGCCAAGCGCCTCGAATTGGTCGGTAATATCCGCCCCGGTGTCCCGCTCCATGTCCGCGGCGATCCAGGACGCCTCGCCCAGGTCCTGAACAACCTCCTCGGCAATGCCATCAAGTTCACCGAACACGGAGAAGTCGAAATCGAGATCGAATGCGGGAACGACGAGAAGCCCCAGGCCAGTGACGATATCGAGGTCCACTTCCGCATTCGTGACACGGGCATCGGCATCCCTGCCGAAGCGCGCGAGCTGGTCTTCCAGCCGTTCGCCCAGGCCGACGGATCCATGGCCCGGCGTTACGGCGGCACCGGTCTCGGGCTCACCATCTCCCGTCGCTTCGTCGAACTCATGGGAGGCGCCCTCGGCTTCGATTCCGAGGTGGGAAATGGAACGACCTTCCACTTCCATATCCGCCTCCAGCACCCCCAATCCCCGCCCCAGCGCCTCGTACCCGCGCCGGCTCCCGCCATCGCGCCGGCCTTCCACCACGCCCTCGTCGTCGATGACAGCCCCGCCTTGCGCAGGCTGATCGTCGAGCTCCTCCAGGAACATGCCCAGGCTGCCGCCAACGCCGTCCCGGGCATCCCCGAAGCCTTGGACCTGATCCGTCGACGTGATTCCGACGTGCCTTTCGATGTCGTCCTGTTCGACGCCGAATTGCCCGGCATCGACCTTGTGCAGGCCGCACGCCGCCTCCGCGCCGGCGCCGCATCAGGGTGCCGATTGGTCGCCCTCACCGCGCCTGGTGGGGCCGCTGCGGATCGTGGACTGGAAGCCGCAGGCCTCGCAGGCACCATCGTCAAGCCCATCCGCCAATCGCATTTCGCCGCAGAACTGGCCGCCATCCTCACCGGACAACCCGCGTCCGATCCCCACCCCGTCGTCGCCGAGGTTTCCCTCCCCATTCCTGGAGCGGGCCTCCTCGTCCTCGTGGTCGAAGACAATTCCCTCAACCAGCGGGTGGCCGTCGACCTTCTCCGCCGCCTCGGCGCCAGCGTCGAAGCAGCCTCCAGTGGCCCTGCCGCCATCGAGACCATCCGCCAACGCCGGTATGACCTCGTCCTCATGGATTGCCAGATGCCGGGCATGGACGGCTACGAGACGACGCGCCGGATCCGGGCGCTCGAATCGTCCGAGGAGTGGACTGCTGCTCCCTTGCAGATCGTCGCGTTGTCCGCGAATGCACTCGACGGCGACCGCGACCGCGGCCTCCAGGCGGGCATGGATGACTACCTCACCAAACCGCTGCGCCAACCGGAACTGATTCGCATCCTGGAGAACATTGCGACCCTGGGATGCGCGAAAGCCGAACCTCCACCCGCCGGTCCCGCGAGCCCGGATCCAGCCCCGGTGCCTCTGGTCGAACCCGTCATCGACCTCAGCCCCCTTCAGGCGCTCGAGTCGCCGGAGACTCCTGACGTGGTGTCCGGGTTCATCGAGGACTTCTGCAGCGAGGCTCCCGGAAGGATTGAAAAGATCGCCCTGGCCCTCCTGGCTGGCGATGCCGCGACGGTTCGTCTCGAAACCCACACGCTGAAAGGAAACGCGAGCTACATGGGAGCCCGTCGCCTGGTAGCCGCCTGCCTGGCGTTGGAAACCGCCGCCCGCGCCGGAGATCTTTCCGGCGGGTCCACGTCATTGGCCGCGATCCGGGAGGAATTCAAGGCGGCGGAAATCGCACTCCACGAGTTCATCGGGCGTGGAGCATCCTCTTCGTGAACCGCAAAGGTAGGGCGGGCAGTCC
>CAIMTB010000595.1 GCA_903844265.1 uncultured Verrucomicrobiota bacterium | reverse complement strand
GCCCAGGTGCAGGCCGAGAACGAGAAGAACCTCAAGGGCTCCAAGAAGAAGTCGGAGTAGGCCGCCCGGATTCCGCCAGAGTGCATGTTTTGGGTCGCCTCCACGCGGCCTTCAAAGGTATCGGTTGGCCATGATCTCGCGCGAAGACCCCGCCCTGGACTCTCTCTCCAGCCTCGTCGAACGCAGCGTCTTCTCAGCCCCCGTCTTCGACATCCATACCCATCTCTTCGACCCCGCCTTCGGGTCGCTCCTGCTCTGGGGGATCGATGAGCAGCTGGTCTACCACTATCTCGTCGCCGAGGCCTTCCGGTACCACGAACTGCCCTACGACGCCTTCTGGAGGCTGTCCACCCGCCAACAGGCCGATCTGGTCTGGAAGTACCTTTTCCAGGAGCGCTCGCCTCTCTCCGAGGCTGCCCGCGGGGTGGTGACCTCACTCCATCGGCTCGGACTCGACCCCCGCGAGCGGGATCTGCCCGCCCTCCGCAAGTGGTTTGCGGACTGGAAAGCCGAGGACTTTGCCTCGCGCTGCCTCGACCTCGCAGGCATCCGCTCGGTCTGCATGACCAATTCCCCGTTTGACGACCTTGAACGCCCCGTTTGGGAGCGCGGGTTCTCCCGGGACCCAAGATTCGTCGCCGCCCTGCGCATCGACCCCCTCCTCGTCGCCTGGCCTGACGCCGCATCGAGACTTCGCGACTGGGGCTACATCGACTGTTCAGACATCGACGGTCGGTCCATGGACGGATGTCGTCGCTTTCTGGTGGATTGGGCGAAGCGCATCCAGGCGCGGTACGTCATGGTTTCTTTGCCGCCGACCTTCCGTTACCCTGATAACGGTCCTACCAGCCAGGTTCTGGACGGCGCCGTTCTCCCGTTTTGCCGGGAATCCGGGCTTCCGTTGGCCCTGATGATCGGCGTCAAGCGCGGGGTCAACCCGGCGCTCCGGCTTGCGGGGGACGGCGTGGGCCGGAGTGATCTCTCGGCGCTGGAGCATCTCTGTGGTGCGCATCCGGAGGTCCGATTCTGCGCCACGGTCCTGGCCCGCGAGAACCAGCACGAGCTGTGCGTGCTGGCCCGCAAATACCGCAATCTCCACGTTTTCGGGTGCTGGTGGTTCACCAACGTCCCGTCGATCATCGAGGAGATGACCCGGATGCGGCTGGAACTGCTCGGGTTGAGTTTCACGCCTCAGCACTCCGATGCCCGGGTGCTCGATCAGGTGATCTACAAATGGGAGCACAGCCGCCGCGTCATCGCCCGGGTGCTGGCTGAGAAGTACAGGGACCTCGCCTGTGCCGGCTGGCGGGTCTCCGAGGCGGAGATACAACAGGACGTGGCCGAACTGCTTGGCGGCGCCTTCCAGCGCTTCCTGGGCGGTCCCTGCTAAGGTTGCTCCAGCATGAGACGTTTCCCGACGGTCTATCTCGATTACAACGCCTCAACGCCTCTCGACCCCGTCGTCCGCGACGTTGTCATCGCGGGCTTCGAGTCGTGGGGCAATCCGTCCAGTGTTCACCATGTTGGGCAGGAGGCGAGGGCGCTGCTGGACGATGCCCGCGATCGCGTCGCGTCCGTCTTCCGCTGTCGGCCGTCGGAAATTGTCTTCACCGGGGGCGGTACCGAGGCCAACAACCTCGCGATTCTGGGCGCGGCCCGCGCCCGCGTGTCGAAGGGTAGGCACCTGATCTGTTCCCCGACGGAGCACCCTGCTGTCCTGCAGTGTTTCGAGCATCTGGCCCGCCACGAGGGATTCGAGGTCTCCTGGCTGCCGGTCGACGCGGTCGGGCGCGTGGACCCGGAGGCTGTTTGTGCCGCCATTCGGCCCGACACAACACTGGTGTCCGTGATGGCCGCCAACAACGAGACCGGCGTCCACCAGCCCTTCGCCGCGATCGGGAGGATCTGCCGGGAACGGGAGGTTCTCTACCACTGTGACGCGGTCCAGTGGTTCGGGAAGGAGCCTGTCCCGGGAATGGCCTGCTTCGAGGCCGACCTGGTGTCCTTCTGTGCCCACAAGCTCCACGGTCCCAAGGGCGTTGGCCTTGTGTATCTCCGGGCGCCCCTGGTGCTGAGCCGCCACATGCTGGGTGGGCCGCAGGAAAACGATCGCCGCGCCGGCACGGAGAATCTTCCCCTGGTGCTGGGTCTGGCGTCTGCCATCGAGCGGTTCCTCTCTCCCGGCGTCTTTCCGACTCGGGACCTCCAGGCCCTGGCGCACTCCCTGACCACCGCCGTTGCGTCTGTGGAGGGGATTCAGGTGGTGGGCCCGTCGACCGGGAGGCTGTCCAACACGGTGGGGTTTGTGCTTGGCGGCTCGGACAGCCTCGCTCTTCTTGCCAATCTGGATCTCGAAGGCATTTGCGCCTCGAGCGGCTCCGCCTGCTCTGCGGGGGCCTTGGAGCCATCCCACGTTCTCCTGGCGCAGGGGTACCCTCCTTCCCTGGCGGCCGCGTTCGTCCGCTTCTCCCTGGGAAGGGAAACATCGGCGGAGCAGATCCGGTCGGTCTGTGATCGTCTGCCCGCGATCCTGGCGCGTTCCCGGGGTTGCTGACGGGCCGCATGGGAACAACCCTGGAAGAACCCGGACAAAGAGGGGGTTATTGGCAACGGGTCGGAACTCTTGGGCACTGTTCAGAGGGTTGTCGGCAGCCCACGAGGCCGGCTTCGCCCAAGCCCCGCAACCCCAACATGCAGTTGTTGAGCTTGTTCACAGCCCATAATATGGTGCTTCCTTTATTGAGAGCTACCCTCTATTAAGCCTTCCATGAAACTGTCGATCGCCAAGGAGCAGATCCTTCACGGGCTGCAAGCGGTCCAGAATGTGGTCGGCACTCGCTCGACCCTGCCCATCTTGTCCAATGTCCTCCTGAGTGCCTCGGGTAATACGCTCGAGCTGACCGCCAGCGATCTGGACGTCACCATCAGCTGCTCGGTCGAGGCGCGCGTGGAGATCCCCGGTACCACCACCATCCCGGTGAAGAAGCTGTTCGGCATCTGCCGCGAGTTGAGTCACCCGGAGGTTGAGCTGGCCACGGACGAGCGGAACGTATGCACGCTGACCTCGGGAAATTCCTTCTATCGGATCAACGGGCTTGCCGCGGCGGATTACCCGCCTGTCCCGCAGTTCGCGGAAAACAAGGTCGTTGTCCTGCCCCAGGAGAAGCTTCGGGGGATGTTGCGCCGCACGGCCTTCGCCATTTCGAACGACGAAAGCCGGTATGTCCTGAACGGGATTTTCTTCAGCCTCAAGGAACATAAGGTCATCCTGGTCGCCACCGATGGCCGCAGGCTGGCCCTGGTGGAGGAAGAGGTCGAGGTCGCCACCGAGAGCGAGGGCGAATTCATCGTCCCAACGAAGGCGATCAACGAGCTCTCACGCCTTCTCCAGCCCGCCGGAGAAGTCGCCATTCGTTACACCGAGAATCAGGTGGCTTTCGCGTTGAAGGCCGACAAAGGACCCTCCGTCCTGATCATTTCGAAGCTGGTGGAGGGCAATTATCCCAATTATCGCCAGGTCATCCCCACGGAGTTCAAGGAGCGCGTCTCGATCGGTCGCGAGGAGCTCCTGGTCGCGCTTCGTCGGGCGGAGATCATGACCAGCGACAAGTCGAATTCGGTGAGGCTTTCGTTCACGAAAAACAGCCTGGGCATCACCGCCAACACGCCCGAGGTGGGTGAAGCCCGGGAGTCGATGGCCGTGAACTACAAAGGCGTCGACGTCGCGATCGCCTTCAACCCCAACTACCTCATGGACCCGCTGAAAGCGCTGGAGTCCGACGAGGTCTTCATGGAGTTGAACGACGAACTGAGCCCGGGAGTCGTCAAGGCGAACATCCCGTTCCTGTACGTCATCATGCCGATGCGCATGGCTTGACGGCTCCCAGCCGCAGCCATGCCGGCCCGTCGGCGCTCAAGCCCCGACAGGTGAAGCCATCGCGGAGCCGGCCTTCTTCCGGACAAATCCCACCAGGTGGATTCCGAATTGGAGAGCCAATCCCGCCCCGACGATGAGGCACGCGAAATAAGGCGTCAGCCAGGCGGGATTATGCACCACCTGCAGGATGGTCACACGGGTGTCGCGCGGATCAAAACTGGCCTGATAGAACGTCAGACCCTCATACCGAAGGGGATTGTTCATGAAGATCAGCACTTCGCGATCCTCGCCAGTCCTCGAATTCTTCAGTTTCACCTTGCTCGAGAAATTCTTGGCCGTCTCGGTCCCCGGATACTTGTCATGCCGGAAGTCGAGCAGGGTCAGGCTGAAGTCCTTGTAGAACCGGCGGGGACGAATGCTGAACTCATAGGACCGGCCGTTGTAGGTGAGTGACTGGGGGCGGTCGAGGTAGAGACTGACAAGAAACGACCCGATGCGACCCTCGGGTCCCGTCAGCTCGAGAACGGCGCTTGGGATGTCCTTCTCGTTCATCGAGGTCACGGGAGGCAAGGACACCGCTGCATATTGTAGCCCCAAGCCATCCGTGACCTGCGGGGCATCCGCCACGGCCGTCCGGTTCGTGAGCACCGAATGCCGATACCAACGCAGGACCTTCATCGAGAACGGAAACTCCGCCCGCTTGAAGGTCGACCCCGTTGAAAGCAGCGTGTCCGGGAATGCCACGACCTTGTCCTGGCCCGCATTACCCACCTCGATCACCGCCAATTCAGACTGCCGGTCGCGCTCCGAATAGTTCATGGTCTGACCCTCCGTCATGCGCATGGAACTTTCGTTCGCGACGAGGTCGGTGCAGAGCTGGCCGAGGAGCAGAACGATGAGGCCGGCGTGGACCAGGAAGATCCCGGCGCGTTTCCATGTGAATTTAAAGCGGGTGGCGTGGGCCGCGACGAGATTGATCAGCAGCAGCGCCCCCAGGAGATAGCCTCCGGGAAAGACGGGAATGTAGGGAGCCGCCAGAACGTCGGCCGCGGTCGCCGGCGTAAGATAGATGTGGAGCATCTGCAGCGTCTTGCGCATCGCCGCGCCGAACGATGCCGCATCCACAAAGGCGCTCTGGAAGAAACGGGCCTGGGCCATGTATAGGCCGAGGGGCTCCTGCGCCATCGTCCCCAAAAAGACGAGGATAAGGCTGAGCGCAAGGAGGACGAGCGTCAGCCGCAGCGACGCAATGGGCTTGAACAATTGAGCGATCATTGGCCGCGGGAGTATTGGGCAGTCTGGGCGAAACGGAGGAGGGCTTCACGCTGGGCCTCAACCGCCGCAGGAGCGCCCGTGAGCTTATAGAACCAGCTCCAACCGTCGCGGCGTACGATGACGCCAACCAGGCGGAGCGGCGCCGAAGACTCAGGGTCTGTGCCCGTAAAATCTGCCAAGGTCGCCTTGCCACCCCCGACTTCGAGATTGTCCGCCAGACGCTGGAGTTCGGCAGCCGCGGCCGCGCCCAGGCCCACCTTGGCCCGCCAGCGGTTCAGGTTCGCCGCCAAGCCACCCGTCTCACCAGGGAACACGCTCACCGCAATTTCAGCCACCGCGCCTTCGGCTCCCGCCGCGGTCCACTTGCTGTGGACCATCTGGCCGGGAGGTGCAGTTTTCCACGCAGGAGGGACCTGCCAGGAGGGCTTCGGTTGCCCACCGGAGGGGATGGCTACCGGCGCCATGCCGCCCCCAGCGAAAGGAGGAGCTGCCGGAGGAGGAGGAACCGCAGCCGCAGCAGGCGCAGCCTCAGGGGCCGTGAATTCAACGGCGGCGAGGAATGTCTTGAGTCCCTCACGATTCGCGGCCACGGACTCGGCGGCGCCGGCGAGCTTGAAAAACCAGGTGAACCCTTCGTTCCTCACCGTCGCGACGAGGATTTGATTGGTCGAGGCGTTGGCGTCTGCACCGCCGGAGCCCACGATGGAAAAGAGCTTCACCGTCTGCCCTGCCACCGTCGTCTCCTCGGTGTGTGCCTTGAGCTGGTCGTCGGTGATGGCTGCCAGTCCCAGCTGACCCCGCCACATGTTGACCAGATCCAGATCCCCTCCCCCTGCTCCCGGCAGCGGGATGGCGCCGAGCTCGGCGGATCCGGGGACAGCAAAATTGGCCACCCGCATTCCGGAAGGCCCGCGAGATGTCCATCCGTCGGGAAGTTTTTTCCACTTGAGACCGGGCCGGGCCGGCAATTGTTCCGCCAGCGCTTCCGAACCGTGGGCCGCCATCCCAGCCCCATGGGGGGAAGCAGCGGCGGCGTCGCTCGGCGGCGGCGGTGCGGATTCCCGTGGGGACTGGTAGACCGTCACCTGTTCACGTCCGCACCCCGGGAGGAGGGCGGATCCCGCCAGTAGAAGGACAAGGCTGCCGGGAAAACCGGAGGCTCGGACTGCAGTGCGCAAGCGCGACATCATTCTTCCCAACCTAGCAACAGTGTTCCGATTTGCAAAGGCCTGCGAATTCGTGGATGCGCGCATCAGCGACTGCAATTCTGCGAGGGTGGTCTCATCCGGTTTTTCGCGGGAGGCCGAGGCTGAAAGAGAACCGCCCCCAGGGACGGAGAGGGTCCGTCGCCTGGAGGCGGAAGCCGGCGAGCCAAGCAGGTGAAGCGCCGGAATGAGGGGCTGGCTACCTTGGGTACTCGAGATCTGGGGCTGAACAACTTCTCCGACTTCTTTCAGCCACCACCGACTCTCTCGCGCCCGGAGGCCTTGTATTCTCTGAGACCTTGCAAGCGATGAACGTGCCAGAGCTCGATCGCCTCGGAAGACCCAAGAAATGATCAAGATCCCAAATCAGGCGGATCAAGAATTACCCAAAAGTGGTAACCGGCTTGCCTCATGGCCCTGGAAAGAGAGACTGGACCCACCCGATGACACAACCCCGTCTTCTCCTGATCGAAGACGATCCGGCCATGGCAGACTCGATGGTGCCTTTGCTGGAAAAGCTTGGCTTTATCGTGTTCCACGTCGATCGGGGAGACACCGGATTGGCCAAGGCGTTGGCAGATCCCTTCGACGTCGTCCTGACCGATGTTTGGGTCCCGGGAATTGATGGCATGGAAGTCGCACGCCGACTTCGGAAGGAACGGGCCCGCCTCCCGGTGGTGGTGATGACCTCCCGCGGAACGACGGAGACGGCCATCGAGGCGATGAAGCTGGGCGCTTACGACTACATACTTAAGCCGTTCGGGCAGGCGGAGGTCCGCGGCATCCTCGATGCCGCGGTCGAGGCCAGCCGGACGATGAACGATCCCGTCGTTCTGGGACCCGATATCCATGACGGCTCTGCCATGATCGGCAGGAGCCGGACGATGCAGTCTGTCTACAAGGAGATCGGCAGGCTGGCCGCCCGGCCGGTCAGTGTCCTGATTCGCGGCGAAACAGGTACCGGGAAGGAGTTGGTGGCGCGGGCGATCTACCAGCACTCGGACCGGTCCAAGGAGCCGTTTGTTCCGGTGGATTGCTCGTCCATCCCCGAAACCCTGCTGGAGAGCGGACTGTTCGGTCACGAGAAGGGAGCCTTCACGGGTGCTGATGTCCGCAGGATCGGCCGATTCGAGCAGGCCAACGGGGGCACGCTCTTCCTCGACGAAATCGGCGACCTTACGCCCGGCACCCAGGTCAAGCTGCTACGGTTCCTTCAGGAGCGGACCTTCCAACGGGTCGGAGGCAGGGAAACCATCAACGCTGACGTGAGGATCCTGGCGGCGACCCACCGTCACCTGGAGACGCAGATCTCCAAGGGCGAGTTTCGCGAAGACCTTTATTACCGGCTGGCCGTCGCCGTGGTGCATCTGCCGCCGCTCCGGGATCGGAAAGAGGACATCCCTGAGCTCGTAGCCTACTTCGGCCGCCGCCACGGCCCGGATCTGGGATCCCCAAACCCGACGTTCCTGCCGGGCGCCATGGAGCAGCTCGCCGCGCACCCGTGGCCTGGCAACGTCCGCGAACTGGAGAACGTCGTCCGAAAATCGATCCTTCGAGCGCAGGGTTATCCGGTCAGCCGCGAGCAGGTGGAGATCGTCCTGGCAGCAGCCCTCAAGGCTGTCGTCATGCCCGGCATGGCGACAGCGGAAAAGTCTCTTCGCGACCTGGCCTCCGGCCTCCTTGCCGAGGCCGAGGCCGGCACCATCGACGATTCCAGGACCCGGCTCCTGGCACTTGCGGATGCCGAGCTGATACGGCAGGCGATGGATCGAGCCGGAGGCAACCAAGCCAAGGCAGCCCGCCTGCTAGGCGTTGCCCGGCTGACTCTCCGCGAGAAACTGAAGCAGCTGGGCCTGCACGGCGACTCCATCTCGGGTGAGTCGGGAGGAGATCCTTAGTCGCTAGCCGGCAGTCACGATCCAGCACCCATGCTGAGAAGGAACATGATGTTGCTGGCCGTCTTGCGCAGCTTGCCGAGGAGGAGGTCCATGGCTTCCACCGGCGGCACCCCGACCAGGGCCCGGCGGAGGACGGCAATGCGGTGGAACTCATCCGGGTGATAGAGTAACTCCTCTTTTCGGGTCCCGGATCGCTCGATGTTGATCGAAGGGAAGATACGGCGGTCGACCAGGGCGCGGTCGAGGTGCACCTCCATGTTGCCGGTGCCCTTGAACTCCTCGAAGATCACCTCGTCCATGCGGCTGCCGGTATCCACGAGGGCCGTCGCCATGATGGTGAGGGAACCTCCCTCCTCGATGTTACGGGCGGCACCGAAGAATCGCTTCGGCTTGTGCAAGGCGTTGGCATCAACACCGCCGGACAGGATCTTCCCGGAATGGGGCTGGACCGTGTTATAGGCACGAGCCAGCCGGGTGATGGAGTCCAGGAGGATGACGACATCCTTCTTGTGCTCGACCATGCGCTTGGCCTTTTCGATGACCATCTCGGCGACCTGCACGTGCCGCTCGGGAGGTTCATCGAAGGTGGAACTTACCACCTCGGCGCCTTTGCAGGAACGTTCCATGTCGGTCACTTCCTCGGGCCGCTCGTCAATGAGCAGGATGATGAGGGAGACCTCCGGGTTGTTCTTGAGGATGGCGTTCGCCAGCTTCTGCATCAGCACCGTCTTGCCGGTGCGCGGCGGGGCGACAATCAACCCGCGCGTGCCTTTGCCGAGCGGACAGACAAGGTCGAGCACCCGCGTGTTGAGCTCGTCGGCGACCGTCTCCAGCAGCAGCCGTTTGGTAGGGAATAGGGGAGTAAGATTCTCGAAGTGAGTCTTCTCCTTGGCCTTGTCGGGGTCCTCGTGACCCACGGATTCCACCTTGAGCAATGCGAAATAGCGCTCCTTCTCCTTGGGCGGACGTACCTGCCCGCCCAGATGATCCCCCGTCTGGAGATCAAACCTGCGAATCTGGGAGGGAGAGACGTAGACGTCCTCGGGACAGGCCAGATAGGAAAAAGCCGGTGAACGGAGAAATCCGTATCCCTCGGGCATGACCTCCAGGACTCCCTCGGCGAAGAGAATACCGTTGCGCTCGGCATTCTTCTGCAGAATCGCGAAGACCAGCTCATGCTTCTTCATCGTGCCGAAATTCTCAACACCCAGGTCCTTCGCCTTGGTGTTGAGGTCGGAGATCGACATCGCATGGAGCTTGGCAATGTTGATCGTCTCGCCCGGCGGAACATCGGGCGATCCTGGCAGGACAGGACTCGGAGGATAGTCCGCGACGTCCGGCGGTGGTACAAAGTCCCTATCCCGAGGAGGAAACTCACTCCGCCGATCCCTATCCCTTTGTCCGTGGCCGTGACTGGATCCCCTGCCCTGACTGCCGTGCTGCCCCTTGCCCGAGTGTTGTTGATGCCCGTGGCCGTGACCGTGGCCGCCACCGGAATGGGGACGGTGTTGCTGAGGTTGGGAAGGCCCACGCCCTTGACCTTGTCCCTGTCGAGGTTCCGGACCGCGAGCAGGACCGGGTCCCTGCGGGGGGCCGGGCCGTCGGACCTCCTGAGCGCGCAGGGGCACATCGCCCTGCCGACGAGGCTCGATCGGAGGCCGCGGCGGGAGTTGTTGGGGGATTCCGCCAGGCCCTGATGCAGGGCCAGACCCGGAGGACGGTGCATTGCCTGTGAGGCCCGCTGGCGGTGCGGGTCGCGGCGGCATCGGAGGAACGGCGGCCGGTCGAGGAGGCTGCGTCATCTCCGCTCGCATGGGCGCGGGCGGCCGCGAAATCAAAGGCGCAGTGGGCGTCGGAGCAGGGGCGGGCGCGGGCGGCGCCGGGCGCGTCGGGAGGGATGCCTGAGGGGCAATGGATATCGGATGAGGCGGCGGGACGGGAGCCGGAGGCCGCGAGGCCGTTGGAGCAGGGCTGGGAGTGGATCCCGCAAACTCGAGTCTGAGCTCTGGACCTTCCCGGTTTGGCCGAGCGGAAGGGGGCCGGTCGTGGGTGACGGGGTTGGGCAGGGCCGCGGGTTCGGACGACGGTCGCACAGGTCTGGGTGCCTGTGTTTCCGGAGCAGCGGAGACGGGGGGCAAAGCAACCCTCTGCGCCGGAGGAGGCAAGGGGGGCGCGATTGCGGTGATCGCGGGGGATGCGGCTTTTTTCTTGGCCCGAGCCTTGGGGCGCGCGGGGATTGCGGAGGGGGAAGCCGGGGTTTCTGCGGGGGTCAAGGGCGCTCCTGAGGGTGGCGCGGCCTTCTTGGGTCGTGGCATGGGATAAAGGGGATGAGTCGCCGGAGCTGGGCGGAGCCGGCCGGGGTCGAGGCTCGATCAAGGACGTCTGATCGGATGCAAACCACCGGCCTGCCCAGGATGTCTTGGCCAGCGACTGAAAGCCTGTGGGTGCACGAAAGACCAACTCGCCCACCACCGCAAGGCGGAAGTTGCAGGACTCCAGCATTAACACGACGACGGGATCGCCGTCGGGGCCCGGGGTCGCGACGGATCGCGGCCCTTCATCCACGCCGATCAAGGGTCGCGAAACGAGGCATCCGGCGCTGATTTCACATGGGCAGAGGGAAACGCGCGCTCAGCTCGCGGACGCGCTGGCGTACGGAATGGGCGGCGGCGGTGTCCTTGGGATCAAGGAGCACCTCGCTGATCATGTCAGCGATGGCGGCCATTTCCGTTTCCTTCATGCCCCGGGTGGTGACGGCCGGGGAGCCGAGGCGGATGCCGCTGGCTTGGAACGGGGATCGGGTCTCGAACGGGATCGTGTTCTTGTTCACCGTGATGCCGGCCTCGTCGAGCGCGAGTTGGCAGTCCTTGCCCGTGATTCCGCGCGCGCCGACGTCGACGAGCATGAGATGGTTGTCGGTGCCACCGGAGACGAGCCGGTAACCATTGCGGCTCATTCCTGCGGCCAGGGCGGCGGCGTTCCTGAGGATCTGCCGTTGGTAGGACGTGAAATCCGGCGACAGGGCTTCCGCGAAGCACACCGCCTTGGCGGCGATGACGTGCATCAGGGGGCCTCCCTGGATGCCTGGAAAGACGCAGGAATCGATCTCCTTGGCGTATCTGGCGCCGCAGAGGACGAGACCGCCACGAGGGCCGCGCAGGGTCTTGTGGGTGGTGGTGGTGACGAAATCCGCGTGAGGAATCGGGCTCGGGTGGAGCCCGGTGGCCACCAGTCCAGCAATATGGGCGATGTCGGCCAACAGCATCGCGCCGGATTCACGGGCGATCTGGCCGAGCCGCTCAAAATCAATCACCCGGGGGTACGCGCTTGCCCCGACGGTGATCATCTTCGGCTTCACCTCATGCGCCGTTCGCGCGAGTTGGTCGTAGTCGATCCTCTCATCGTCCTTGCTTACTCCATAGTGGACGATCTCGAAGAATTTGCCTGAAAAGTTGGCCTTGTTGCCGTGGGTGAGATGGCCGCCGTGCGACAGGTCCATCGTGAGCATCTTGTCGCCCGGCTTCAGGAAGGCGAAGTAGACCGCCATGTTGGCGCCGGATCCGGAATGGGGCTGGACGTTGGCGTGTTCCGCGCCGAAGAGGCGTTTTGCGCGATCGATGGCGATCTGTTCGACCCCATCGACGTGTTCGCAACCGCCGTACCAACGTTTGCCCGGGTAGCCCTCGGCGTATTTGTTCGTGAGGACGGATCCCTGCGCCTCCATCACAGCCCGGCTGGTGAAGTTTTCGCTGGCGATCAGCTCGATGTTCTCGCGCTGGCGCCGCTCCTCGGCGGTCACGACCTTCGCGATCTCCGGATCCACCGCAGCAAGGCGGGACGCGGCGGGTTCGATCTTGGCGATGCGGCGGGCATGCCGGGATTCATCCTCAAACGGGGTCTTCAGGAAGGAGTCGACGATCGCACGGGCCAGATCGACCCCAATGACGCGTCCACCGAGGCAGAGGACATTGGCGTCGTTGTGGGCCCGGGAGAGGCGGGCCATCTCCTCGGTCGTGCAGAGCGCGGCGCGGATGCCGGGCATTTTGTTCGCCGCCATGCTGATTCCGATGCCGGTGCCGCAGACCAGGATGCCAAGGTCCGCCCGACCTTCTGAAATGGCTTGCCCGACCCCATGCGCGTAGTCCGGATAATCGGTCGATTCCGTGGAATGGGTCCCGAGGTCCACGACCGTGGCAGAGCTCGCCGCGAGGTGCTGTCGGACCGCTTCCTTGAGTTCGAATCCGGCATGATCGGATCCAAGTGCAATGGTGAGGGCGCTCTCTCCGGCGGCGTGGCGGACGGCGTCTTCCTGTTGTTCGAGGTGCTTCAGCATACTAAAAATGCCCTGTTCGATCTCGTCGCGACAGCGGAGGTAGACCTCGAGGGAACCGCCGATCGGATCGGCGATGTCCTTCTCGAAAGACTCGAGGGCTTCGTCGAATTCGCGGAGCAGGAACGTCTTCTCGATGGCGGCCGGGTACATCACCGCGACGGCATGGGTGTGACCATGGGTCATTCCGAAGATCAGATCCGCCTCACGCACAAGATGGGCGGTGAGCGCCCGGCTGCGCTGGCGCGATATGTCGATGCCGAGGTTCTTGAGGGCATGGACGGCGTGGGAGCTGGGCGCCATGCCGTCGATGGCCCCTACCCCGGCCGAGAGGGCGCGGTACCTGCCGCCCATCTTTCCGGTGAGATGACGGAACAGCCCTTCGGCCATGGGGCTTCGGCAGATGTTGCCGGTGCAGACGAAAAGAATGGTCTTCATGCCGCAGTCAAAGGGGGCGGAAGTTGCGGAGGGGCTCGCCGAGCGTCAACGCGAATCCCCTTCCGAGGGCGGTGGTGGTGTTGAAAGCGCAGAGAGCAGGTCGAGGGCGCGGGCGAGCACCGGGTCCTGGACCACGGGCGGTGAATCCGGTGGCAGGACCGGCTCGGGGTGGAGCGACCGTAACGGCCTGCGGCCCCTGCGGGGGTTCTGGCCCTGGGGGCTGACGTCCGGATCGGATCCTCTCAGGAGCCTGCGCCTGACGAGTTCTGCTTCGTTCAGCCGCAGGGTGAGCGCGGATCCCGCGGGATGGCCCTCGATGACACGCCGGAATTCATTTGTCTGGTAGGCCTTCTCGTCCGCCAGCGGGACCGGTACGTCGAGATCGGGGCTGACGCCACCCAGGGGAGATTTCGAGCCTTCCGGCCAGGACAGGGAGGCGTCGGCGATGCGCAACCGGAGGCCGCTCGGGAGCGTGATCGAGCGGTAATCACGGGCCTGTCCGGCGGTCTTGGAGCCAAGGATCAGCGAGGGCACGGCGGAGGAACGAACGGCAGCGGCCAGCACTTCCGCGGCACCGCGGGTCTCGCCGTTCACGAGGACGATGACGGGCGAATTCGTGCGTTCGCCGCGGCGCTCGATGACCAGCGTGCGGGTACCGATGTGGAGGTCCGCGGACTTGTGCGAGGCGAACAGTCCCGCAGCATCCACCGCTGCGGCGACGTCTGAGCCTCCTGAAAAGCGAAGGTCGAGTACGGTTCCGGCAAGTGTCTGGGAGCCTGACAGGGCGAGCAGGCTCTTTTCCAGGGCCGTGCGCAGGCCCGGATGAACCTCTCCCACCTGGATGTAGGCAACAGCCATGGGCAGGAGATGGAGATTCGTCCGGATCACAGCCGGCGCGTTCCCCGACACGACGTCGGCCCGAAGCACCGCGGGCGCGAGCGATATCAGGTAGGATTCAGCGTTGGTATGGGTGGGACCCGGCTCAGGAGCCTGGGGCCACTCGGCGCGGATCTGGGCGGCGAGATCAGCCAGCGGAATGGAAACGGATTCCGCGGCGTTGGCCGCCCCGACGCACATCCACCACGCGAGGGCCACAGTGGCAGCAAGAAGCCGCCAGGGGATGCAACGCTGGATCATGCGAGCGGGGCGCGGTGGCCGAGGGCCTTGGCGCCGATGTCGGTTCGAAAATGAGCCCCCTCGAACTGGATCAGGTCGACGGCAGCGTACGCGGCGCCTTGCGCCTCCTCCAGAGACGGAGCCCAGGCGGTCACTCCGAGGACCCGGCCGCCGTGGGTGACGAATTCGCCTTCGGACAGAGCCGTGCCGGCATGGAAGACCTTGACGTTGGGAAGGGAGGCGACGCTTTCGAGTCCGGAGATGACATGGCCCTTCGAATACGCGCCTGGATAACCGCCTGAAGCCATGACCACGCAGACAGCGGAATGAGCGGACCACCGGAGTTGGATGTCCTTCAAGGTTCCCGAGACGCAGGCGTCGAGGAGTTCCACGAGGTCATTCTCAAGGCGCGCCATGTAGACCTGGGTCTCGGGGTCCCCGAAGCGGGCGTTGAACTCGAGGACCTTGGGACCGTCCGCCGTCAGCATGACGCCCGGGTAAAGCATCCCGCGAAAATCGATCGCTTCGGCCGCGCAGCCTCGTTGCCATGGCCCGATGATCGTCCGTGCGGCGTCGAGAAGTTCATCGTCTGTGAGGAACGGAGCCGGGGAGAAGGTTCCCATGCCTCCCGTGTTCGGACCGTTATCACCATCCAGCGCGCGCTTGTGATCCTGGGAAGTCGGGAAGAGCCGGGCCACGTGACCGTCGCAGAGGGCGTGGAGGGAGATCTCCATGCCTTCGAGGAGTTCCTGGATGACCACCTGTTCACCTGCCGCGCCGAAGGTGCGCTTGAGCATGATGTCCTCGATGGCCTGATCCGCCTCGTGCTGGTTGTAGGCGAGGAGCACGCCCTTGCCGAGAGCGAGACCGTCAGCCTTCACCACGCACCGGCCATGGAACGTGGCGGCAAACATCTTGGCCCCATGCGCATCCGAGAAAACCCCGGAACGCGCCGTCGGCACCCCGTGCACCGCCATGAAGTTCTGCGAGAAAGCCTTCGACGACTCGAACTGTGCGGCCCGCTGATTCGGACCCCAGATGCGCAACCGGTGCCGCTGGAACACATCCACGATTCCCGCCGCGAGAGGATTGTCCGGTCCCACAACCGTCAGGTCCGGATTGTTTTCCTTGGCGAATTCCAGAAGGCCGTCGAGATCGTCCGCTTGCAGCGGAACACACTCCACGGCCTTGCCCGTGCCCGCCGCGCGCTCGAGGGGCATCCCGGCATTGCCAGGAGCGCACCAGATCTGCCGCGCATGCGGCGACTGGGCCAGCTTCCAGACCAGGGCGTGCTCACGGCCGCCCGAGCCGATGACGAGGATCTTCATCGCTCGCGGATTGAAGCACCACGCTCCTTCGGTGCCAAACGGGGAAATGGTGTTTCAGGGCTCACGCAACAGGGGGTTTGAGGAAATAGGACCGCATCTTATCAGTGATCGGGTAGCCGACGCGCTCAAGGACCAGCAACATATCCGTCCACGTCTTGCGCTTCTCGCCGAACCCGCGATCGGCACCGTCCTCCGATCGCAGCAGATACGAAGGGTGGAAGGTGGGCATCACGGGAAT
>CAIMTB010000594.1 GCA_903844265.1 uncultured Verrucomicrobiota bacterium | reverse complement strand
CCCAGGTAGGGCGGGCAGTCTCTTGCCCGCCCTACCTGGCAAGGATGCTGGGCTAGTTGGCCAGACGATAGAACCTGGCGGCGTCGGCAGTCACCAGCACGGCGAGTTGGTTGCCGTCCACCACCGGCGCGTCAGGAACCGCGGTCCACGCGCCGCCCAGGGCGGGAGTCGCCTGGAGGACAAATCCGGTCGCATCGGCCGGCCATGCAATGCGGACGCGTCCATCGGGACTGCGCGACACCGCGAGGCTGATGTCCGTGCGCGGCTTGTAGGATGCGAGCAGGTTCTTGCCGGCATTGGCACCGCAGGGCCGGATGATCGCGTAACGAAGGCGGGTGATGAAGATCTTGTCGGTGAAGGCGAAACGCGCCGCCGCCTGGGGTCCCTGGTTCACGCCGTTGAACTTCACATCGGGGATCTCCCAGTACGCATCGCGCCAGGTATCCGTGCCCTCGAGTGGGATGGCGACGGTGCCCGCCGTGAAACCCAGCGCCGCGGTGCCGTTGCGGTCGGTGGCGTAGACCTCCGGCCGCATTGTTTTCCCGCTGAGTGCCGGATCGTCGTAATAGGTGGCCACGATCGCGAGCACCGCGGGGGGCTGGGAACTGGGCCCGAGCGCCTCGCCGGTGATCGCGAAATTCAGGTACTGATGGGAGAAACCACCGGTGCCGTCGTCAAAGGCCGGACGGACCGCCTGCCGTCGATCCTTCGCGGGACCCGCCTCGGCCACGATCATTTGCTGGTCACCACCGCTGGTTCCGACATCGATCCCATTGCGGACCTCCTTGCCGAGGTCGAGTTCGGCGAAGTTGCCGTAGGCGTCGGTGCAGATCGCCGGATCGGCGTAGCAATCGGCAAGAGCATCCTGGCCGGCGAGCGGGTGGGTGCCGCCACGGATGACGGCGAGTTGGAAGCTGGAAACAGCGACCGATCCATTCTCGGAGGCGAGGCGTGGACCGGCCGTGAGGCCACCGGCATTGACGCCGCGCAAGTCCACCGCAGGCACCAGCCAGGAACGGCGGATCCACTTGCCGGTGCCCAGGAGTGCGGGACGCGCGCTGGCGGGGAGCACCGCAGTGCCTGTGGTCTCGTCAGTCGCGTAGGCCTCGGGTCCAAAGTGGACGTCATTCCCTGCAAAAGCCGGGTCGTCGAAAAACTCAACGCAGATCTTCATGGCGTGGGGCTCGTTGCAGGGCCGGCCAAGATAGCTGTCGAGGATCCCGAAATTGAGAAACGTTCCGTCCGGCTTCACCGCACGGCGAAGATCACCCGCCGGACCGACGCCCGTCACCAGGGTCACGGTCTGGTCGCCATCGTTCAGGATGCGAATCTTGTTGGTCACGCCTGCCGAGATGTCGATGCCCACGAGGTTGGTGACCGGTTCCGGTTCACAGGCGTCAGACGAGGCGAACAGATTGATGTCCTCCGGCGTCCCGAACGCGCCTTCCGCCCCGAACGCGACGGTCCGGACGATCAGGTTGGGAACCGTCTCCGCGCGGATGGTTCCTCCATTCACGCCACCCGCGGTGGTCGCACCCTGGGCATTGGCAGGGATGGAACCGATCCTCCGCGAACCATCCGAGGGCCGGGTGCTGTTCGGAATCCTGAACAGAATCCAGTTCCATTTCTTGTTCTTCGCCT
>CAIMTB010000593.1 GCA_903844265.1 uncultured Verrucomicrobiota bacterium | reverse complement strand
GGTGCGGCCTTCGGGGGAGAGGGCCGGGGCTGCGAGCCGCTTGACGCTCCACAAATCCTGCGGGGTGAGAGGGCGTTTGTCGGCTGCGCCGGCGATCAAGGTTCCGACCAGGGCTGCGGCAAGGATTAACAAGTATGATGATCTCATCCTGATGACTCCATCCAACACTGCCCTGGCAAGGGAAATCCAGTCCCCGATTCCAGGCGTTACAAGCGGCTCCCCCGATGGAGGCCGTTCTCCCTTCACCCTCGATCCACGACGCCTTGGGGGATTCCTCTGGCCGCGGCTTACTCGGAGGTCACCGTGGGGGTTGCGATGCGCTCGGGTTTGTAACCTCCCCGCGCGCGGTCGTAGAGCCAGATGGCGCCGAAGACGACCAAGAGGATCGCGGGAAGGATGGCCACCACGCGGAGGGAATACTGGGAGGCGTAGGTCAACACCTCGTTGAGCTCGTCGCCCGTGAGCGATTTGAACGCCGCCTCGGCCTTGGCCGACGAGGCTCTCCCGTTCGTCGCGGAACTCGCCCCCGGGGTTTTCGCGAGCGGCTCGACCGACCGGCACCTCTCGGCCAACTGCGGCTGGGTGGTGTTGTCCGATCACACCCTGCGGATCGACCTGCCGTACGATACCCCGGCCGCGGAGGACATCCGCTGGTTGTACCGCGAACTCACGATTCCCCGCGCTCCGTTCCGCGATGCGGTTCCCTCGAGGAACGACGCGCAGCCGCACGCACTGGTCCTGGTCGGGGATCGCCCGCACGAACCGGAGCACCTGGAGGAGGGGTTGCGCCCGGTCTTCGAGGCGGCGGGCGTCATCCCGCACTTCCTGTTCGATCCGCGCGGCCTGACGGCGGAGAACCTGGGCCGGGTGAAGCTGCTGGTCATGCTGCGCGACGGCTACATCTTTCCCGAAGGGCAGGGGGTCCTGTGGATGACCCCGGAACAACAACGCGCCGTGGTCGCGTTCGTGGAGGGCGGCGGCGGGTTCCTGAACCTGCACAACTCCATGGGCCTCTACCCCGACAACGGGCCCTACCTGGGTCTCGTGGGCGGACGTTACATTGGCCACGGGCCCCTCGAATGGTTCCGGACGGAGGTCGTGGATCCGGACCATCCGGTCACGCGCGGGGTCACCGATTTCTTCACCGCCGACGAGCAGCACACGCCGCCGTACGAGACCAACAAGGTGCACCTGCTCCTGCGGAACCGTTCGGGCGACGGCAAGACCGTGGCCGCCGCGGGTTGGGCCTACGAGCCCGGACAAGGCCGGCTTTGCCACCTGGCGAACGGCCACACCCGGGATGCCCTCGAACATCCCATGTATCGGCGGTTGATGGTCAATGCCGTGAACTGGTGCCTGCGGCGGGACGGCGCGGCCCGAAAGCCGCCCGGCCACGTCGGGGACGTCGGGGACTGTTGTCTTTCAGCCGTCGGATCGGTGCCCTTTCATTCCACGCGCACCTTGCTGACTTCGCGCCGCTCGTCCCGCTCAGGCGCATCGATGGCGAGACGGAAAGGTCGCTGCCGCCCCGTCGGGTCGACCAACGCCAACGCCAGCGTGTAGTCGCCCGCGGCGATGGTGGTTGGGAGCGGGAACATTTCGGTGATGACGTGCTCCCCGGGGAGCCACTGGCGGGGGTCGGCCTTGGCGTCGGCGCTGCAGGCGGGTTGGCCCTGGGCATTGAGGAGGAAGAGCCGGAGTGCATAGGGACGATGGAGTTTCCCCACGCCCACGTTGGCCCATGTCATCTGGAGATGGAGCGGGGCGCCGGGTCGGACGGTTCCCTCGTGGACCAGTTGGCGCAGGGCGAAGCGGGCACCGGCCAGGCGGGCGAGCTTCTCCAGCTGCGGCATGGCCTCGGGCGGTAGCCGGCCGATGTTGTCGTTGATGAGGTCCACGTGGTTGCTCAGCATGAAGTTCACCGCCGCGTCGAAGGACCATTTGCGGGACTGGAGATAGGCGTAGTCGCCGAACCACTCGAAGACGACCGGGGCGCGCTTCCAGGTGTCGGCCATGCCCGCCACGCCGGCGTATTTCGCGGAGCCGATCCAGTTCTCTTCGTGCCAGGGGGAGCCGACGCCGTCGCGCCGGAAACCCGTGCCGTGCGCCAGGGCGTAGTTCAGCACCTCGGCGTCGTCGGACATGAAGACCAGCGGCGTCTTGTGGAACGCGCCCAGGTAGAGATCGACGATCTGCTTGCGGACCCCGACGGGGGCGGGGTGCTTGGTGTGCCATTCGCCCCAGACTCCGTAGGAGCCGATGTCGAGGAACTCCACCTCCGGGTGCCCGTCGTAGCGTGCGCCGAGCTGCCTGAGGAAGGCGCCGTGTTTCTCGAGATAGATCGGGTCCGCGTAGTCGGGCTCGATGCGGGGAATGCGTTGGCCGCCACTGGTCGGGTCATCGCCGCCCACGAGGTACTCGGACCCCTTGCAGCCGGCGTCGAAGAGCCATTTGGGGGAGGCGTAATAGCCGCTGCTGTGGGCGTTGCAGGTCATCACGCGCAGGGACACGGCGGCAGCGCGCGGCTTCCAGGCGGCGATCACCTCGTCGATGAGCTTCCAGTTGTACCGGCCTTCCTCGGGTTCGGCATCGGCCCAGTTGAAGCGGATGTAGACCACCGAGCAGGGGAACCTCGGCTCGCCTCGCGGGCTGCGGCTCTGGCTCATCCAGCCCTGGCCGGGGTTGGCGAACAGCGTGTCCACCTCGCGGAACTTCAGGTGAACCGAGGCGTCGCCGGCGACGGAAGCGAGGCCCGTCGCCGCGACGAGAAGTAAAGTCAGAGCTCCGACTCCGGGAAGGGGAAGGGCGACGCGGGTCATGGCGGGGCACTGTGGGTCGAGGGCCGGCGACCGGCCAATGTTTGAGTGGCGCTTCGACGCCTACTTCATGGCAATTGGGAGAGAAGCGTCCGGGCCGGAACGACCAGCGGACGCCGTTCCGCGAAGCAGTCCGCCTGCTCGAAGGGCAGATCGACCACGACCTGGAAGGCGTGCGCCGCACGGAGTTGCTGCGCGTGATAGGTCAATGACGGCGATAGCGCTGTGTCCGAATGCATGACCTCGACCAGGACCCAGGGACGCCGGTCGCGGATGATGACGAAGTCCACCTCGCGCTGGAGCTTGTCCCGGAGGTAGCGCAGCTCGAACCGGCCGAGTCCAAGATCATTCCACGCATCCACCGCCTTGAGGAGATGGCAGGCGACGAAGGTTTCCGAACGCGGACCCGGGTCCTCGATTTCGGCCCAATCGCGGAGGAACCACTTCGGTTCCTTGCGCAGGGATTTGGCCACGTTTTGGAACCAGGGCCGGACCAGAAATCCGAAGTGGAGCGAGCAGAGCGTCTCGATCCACCGTCGGAGGGTATCTACCGAAACCCGGATCTCGGTGGCGAGATTGCTGTAGATCATCTGATGTCCCGATCGCTCGCCGAGGAGGCGGGCTAACGTTTCCAGTTGCCCGAGTTCCTGGATCCGGGTCAGGTCGCGCACATCCTCTCGGAGCAGTTGGTGCCGACGCAAATCCTGCCAGCGCAGCGAAAACCGCCGGTCGCGCTTCAGGAACGGCTCCGGGAACCCGCCGTGCTGCCAGAGGGCGGTCCAGGAGGGCTCGTCGAGGGGCTTTGGTGGCGCAACCACCGTGGACGGAATCTCGGGCCTCAACAGTTCGCCCACGGACAGAGGGTGGATATGGAAGAGGAAGTAACGCCCCATCAGGCTGTCGCTGCCGCGGCGGAAGACGTCCAGGCGGGAACTGCCCGTGACCACGATCCGAGTCTGATCGGCGTAGGTGTCGAAGAACCCCTTCAGGAACGCCTTCCACTTCCCGTACTTGTGCAGTTCGTCGAAACCGACGACTCCAGAGGTCTCCCGCAGGAGTTGAAGGCCCAGATGTCCGGCGACGGCCGACGGGCCGCTGAGGATGACGGTTCGGTGGTCCTGATTGTCCCAGCTCAGGACACGCCCGGGTGTGGCGAGTCGATTGCACACGGTGGTCTTGCCGACTTGGCGAGGACCGGCGAGGAACGCCATCTGGCGGTTGTCGGCCAGATGTTGAGTGAGGACCCGTTCGTAGAGACGTTGCACGCCAGAGGTCACGCAGGACCATTTGCCGTAACGTCGTAGAATGGTCCAGACCGTTTTTCGAACCGCCGTGAAATGGACCCGGCCGGTTTTCGGTTCTGTTCGTCCCCTGCGCGGCGATGGCGACACGGTGCATTCCCAGGTTGACGGTAGGGGGGGCAGTCCCTTGCCCGTCGCCCTCCCAAGGCACCTCGAACCTGAGCCCTTAAAATGCCGGCGCGCAGAGGAGTGCGCGTCCAACAACTCGTGGATCCGCGGATGGCGGCGCGGTTGCGCCGGCCGGCTTGCCCGCGGCCGGGCTTCTGCACAGAGTCGGCTCCAGCCATGGCGGATGTTACCCGACTGCTGGATGCGATCGAGCAAGGCGACGGTCATGCCGCCGAGGAACTCCTGCCGTTGGTATACGAGGACCTTCGCCGACTCGCGGTCGGCCGGATGGCGGCCGAGGCTCCCGGGCAGACTCTCCAGCCCACAGCGCTGGTTCACGACGCCTGGATCCGGCTCGCGGGCTCGGGAACGAGCAGTTACGCGAACCGTGGCCATTTCTTCGCCTGCGCCGCCGAGGCCATGCGCCGCATCCTGGTGGAGCGGGCGCGGAGGAAGGCCTGCATCCGTCGTGGCGGTGAGTTTCGGCGGGTGGACATCGAGCAAATCGACGTCGCCGTCGAGGACGAGCCCGAGGCCGTGCTCTTCGTGCACGAGGCCCTGGAGACCCTGCGGGCGAAGGATCCGGTCTGCGCGGAGCTGATCAAGCTTCGGTTCTTCGCCGGGATCCCAAATGACGAGGCGGCGGCAATGCTCGGTTTATCGGAGCGAACCGCGAAACGGAATTGGGCCTACGCCCGGACCTGGCTCGCGCGGGAATTGAGGAAACCGGTCTCCGCTTAGTTTCCGCCTTTCGCGTCGCTACCGGCTCCCCGACGTAACGCTGTGTCCCGGGCGTCTCTTTCTTTGTGACGCCAAAGATTTTTGGCCCGCGGTGCGGTTGAAAATTCGCATTACCCTTTGAAGCCGATCAGCCACCCATGGATCCGGAGATCAATCGAGAGAAGGACCTGTTCGGCGAAGCACTGGAGCTTCCGAGAACCGAGCGCGGGGCATTCCTCGAGCGAGCGTGCCAGGGTGATGCGTCGCTGCTCGCGCGCGTCCGGGAGTTGGTCGCGATCCAGGAAGAGACCCAGGAACAGTCCGGATCCCCACTCGCGGTCGGTGGGATTCTCCCCGAATCCCGGGGATCCGAAGCGATTGGAACCTTGGTGGGCCGGTACAAGTTGCTCGAGCGGATCGGCGAAGGCGGGATGGGAACCGTCTACATGGCGGAGCAGACGGAGCCGGTTGACCGGCGGGTGGCGTTGAAGATCATCAAGCTCGGCATGGACACCCGGCAGGTGGTCGCGCGGTTCGAAGCGGAGCGGCAGGCGCTGGCGCTCATGGACCATCCGAGCATTGCCAAGGTCCTCGACGGGGGATCGACCGACGCCGGGCGTCCGTACTTTGTGATGGAACTTGTGAGGGGCCTGCCCATCACCGAGTACTGCGACCGGAATCACCTGACCGCCCGCGAGCGGCTCGAGCTGTTCGTACCCGTATGCCAGGCGATCCAACACGCCCACCAGAAGGGTATCATTCACCGCGACCTGAAGCCGTCGAACGTGCTGGTCACCTTGCACGACAGCAAGCCGGTGCCGGTGGTGATCGACTTCGGCATCGCCAAGGCCACGAGCCGGAAACTGACCGACAAGACCCTCTTCACGAATTTCGCGCAGATGATCGGGACGCCGGCCTACATGAGTCCGGAGCAGGCCGAGATGAGCCGCTTCGACGTCGATACGCGCTCCGACGTCTATTCGCTGGGCGTGCTCCTGTACGAGTTGCTCACCGGAACAACGCCGTTCTCGGGCAACGAATTGTTCTCGGCGGGGTATGCCGGGATGCAGCGGTTGATCGTGGAGCAGGAGCCACCGCGGCCCTCCACGCGCCTGTCCACGATGCAGGATCGGCAGCGCAGCACGGTGGCCCAGAATCGGCGGACGGAGGCGCGGTCGCTGGCCCGGTTGCTTCGAGGGGATCTCGACTGGATCGTGATGAAGTGTCTCGAGAAGGACCGCTCACGCCGCTACGAATCGGCCAGCGGGCTTGCCGCCGATCTCGCGCGACATCTCGGGAATGAACCGGTGAGCGCCTGTCCGCCAACCGCGGGTTACCGGTTGCGTAAGGCGATTCGGCGGAACCGGGTCGCCTTCGCCGCGGGCACCGCGGTGGTGCTGGCGCTTGCCCTCGGACTCGTCATCGCCGCTTGGCAGGCGGTGCTGGCGAGGAGCGCCGAGGTCCTGGCGGAAGCCGCCGCAACCGAGGCGCGGACTCAGTCGGAACGCGCCCGAACCGCGGCCCTCGCCGCCACCCGAAACGCCGAGGAAAGCCGGCAGCGGTTGGTCCAGTTCACGGTGGAGCATGGAGTGCGGCTGATGAACCAGGGGGAAGCCCTCACCGCGCTTCCCTGGCTCGTCGAGGCCCTGCGGCTCGACGAGGGTTCCCCGGAACGCGAACGCGCCCATCGCACCGGGATCGGTTCCCTGCTGCGCCAATCCCCGCGATTGGTCCAGCTCCTCGTCCCGGAGGGAGCCTCTGTCGATTACGTCGGCTTCAGCCCCGATGGGGGCCGCGTCGCCACCGGGGCAGCCACGATCCAGGGTGACGTCGCCTATGCCAAGATTTGGGATCTTTCCTCGGGCCGGCTTCTAACCCAGCCCATGGCCCACAGCGGCCGCGTAATCTCCGCGGCGTTTAGCGCCGACGGGCGGAAGGTCGTCACGGCGAGTCTCGACGGAACGGCGCGTGTGTGGAGCGCGGAGAGCGGGGAACCGCTCACGGCACCCCTGGTTCACGGCGGCATGGTGGGCTCCGCGGTCTTCAGTCCGGATGCCCGAAGAGTCCTCACGGCCAGCATCGATCACACGGCGCGACGTTGGGACGCCGTAACCGGTGCCGAGATTCTCCCGGCGATCCGCCATTCCGACATGGTCATTCGCGCGGTCTACAGTCCTGATGGCCGCCGCATCCTCACCAGCGCGCGCGACGGCACCGCCCGGCTTACCGACGCCGAGACAGGCGAGGACATCATTTCCCCGGTTAAAGGCGGCGTGGAAGCCTGGGGGGCCGCCATCAGTCCGGACGGCCAGCACTTCGTCACGGGCCACATGGATGGGCTTGCCAGGCTCTGGTCCGTATCGCCAGGCAGCCCAGAGGGTGCGCGTATGCCCCACGAGGACCACGTCACGGTCGTTGGCTTCAGCCCGGACGGACGTCAGATCGTCACCTCAACGCGCTACACGACACGCCTGTGGTCGGCGTCGACCGGCGCCTTGAGCCCGTTCGCGGTGAATCATTCCGTCTCGGACGAATGGCATCCGTGGCGCAATTACCCGGTGTTCAGTCCTGACGGCGCTTCCCTTCTCGCGCCCTGCGAGACCGGCAGCGTCCGGGTGTATGACCCAGTAACCTACCGGCCGGTGAGTCCCTTGCTCTCACACAACGGGGAGATCTATCACGCCACCTTCGCTCCCGATGGACGCCGGATCGCCACCGCGAGCAAGGACGGAACGGTTCGGGTCTGGGATTTCGCGAGATACGGCCGTTTGTCCCTGACCGCTGCGACGGAGCCGCTGATAAACCGTGTCGCAGCCAGCCGGACCCGGACTCGAATCGTCATTTCCTGTGGCGACAACAGGGCCCAGATCTATGACGCGAAATCGGGTTCCCCCGTGGGCGCGCCGTTGGAGCACAAGGAATCCGTGATGCGCGTCGCGTTCAGTCCTGACGGCCGGTACGTGGCCACCGCAAGCCGGGACGGCACGGCACGGGACTGGAGAACAAGGACTCCCGCCTCTCGTTCACGACTGCCCGGTGTTCGATGTGGCTTTCAGTCCCGGGAGTGATCGGATCGCCACCTGCGGTGATGGGATGGCTCGGATCTGGGATGTCGTCACCGGTCAACCCAACGGGGCTCCGCTGCAGCATGCAAGACGCGTTCTCGCGGTCCGATTTGCGGCCAACGGTCGGGACCTCTTCACGGCCACGGACGAGGATTGCTCCCGCTGGGAATTGCCACCGGATGAGCGTCCCGTGGGGGATCTCACCCTCCTGGCGAACGTGCTTTCTGGGCGCCGCGTGGTGCACGCCACAACCCTGGCGCCGGTTCCCTCGGAGGAATTGCAGCAGATCTGGAGGCGGCTCTGCGGGAAATACTCAGGCGATCCCCAAGGCGACGCGACGCGAGTCTCCCTGATCCGCTCGACCCGGAAGCGGAGCGAGGAGGCCGAAGCCTTCCTCGGCCTGCTTCCTTATGGGTACCGAAGGAGAGTGGGGTCAAACCTTGACTGTTGACATTGCAATCTTGGGCCATCACGTGGCGCCCACCGCCGGGCGCCTGAGGCAGTGAGTCACCGCCACCTCGGCGGCACCATCGTCCTTGAGACACTTCGATTTAAATGT
>CAIMTB010000592.1 GCA_903844265.1 uncultured Verrucomicrobiota bacterium | reverse complement strand
TGGCCCGCGGTTTTCGGGCGGTCAACGGGCTTGGCGTCGGTCCGCACGGCGAGTTCACGACCATCGACAACCAGGGGCACTGGATGCCGGGGAACCGCTTGAATTGGGTGAAGCCCGGAGGCTGGTATGGGAACCAGTGGGCGTGGAATCCGGACCAGCGGAGCACGTACGACGAGCCGCTGTGCTGGATGCACAACTTCGTCGATCGTTCAGGCGGCACGCAGCTTTGGGTGCCGGACAATCGGTGGGGTCCGCTGAAGGACGAGCTGATCACGATGTCCTACGGCATGGGGCACATGTTTCTCGTTTTGAAGGAGCAGGTCGGCGATGTCATGCAGGGCGCGGTGACGCGGTTCCCGCTCGATTTCGAGACGGGCGTGATGCGTGGTGTTTTCCATCCGGGCAACGGCCAGCTCTACGGTGCGGGCCTCTATGGCTGGGCGGGCAACAAGACGAAAGCCGGCGGGCTCTACCGCATCCGTTACACCGGCAAACCGCTCCACATGGCCAGCGCGCTCCATGTCGCGAGCGACGGCCTGGTGATTGGATTCACGGAACCTCTCGACGTCGCGAGTGCGACGGACCCCGGCAATTACGACGTCAAGGCATGGAACTACCGATGGAGCGCGCAGTACGGTTCTCCCGACTTTCGCCTCGATGGACGGGAGGGACGTGATACCTGGCCCGTGGAGTCGGCGACGCTTTCCGCGGATCGGCGGTCCGTGTTCCTGAAGGTGGCGCAGGTGCAGCGCGTGATGCAGGTGCACGTGGTGTTCAAGGTGCGCATGGCGGATGGCGGCGTGGCCGACAACTTCATCCACGGGACCATCCATCGCACCGGCGGCGAGAACGGTCTCGCGGCGCTGGGCAGTGGTGCGATTGGACGGGCTGGCGAGACCGAGGTGCGTGTCTCGGAGGAGGCGCCGGGCTTGCGGCAGGTGTTTTTCTCGGGCGCCGCCCAAGGGCCGAGTGATGCCCGGATCTCCCGTCTGCCGGCGCTTCATGTGCCGGCCGGGACGGTGCCCTCGGCCTACACACCGGCCTCGGGGGGGCGGGTCCGATGTCGATGGGATGGCTTCTTGAAAGTGGACCTGAACGATGACGGGGCGGTGTTTGATGTGACGGGCCGCGGCGCGGTGAAGCTCGTGATCAACGGCGTCGAGGTCCTCGCCGCCGAAGGCGAATCCCTGGATGCAAGGGCCGGCAAGCCGGTCGCGCTGCACCGGGGGCTCAATCGTTTCGAGCTCGATTACAGCAATCCATTCAAGGGAGACGCGATGTTGCGGTTGTCCTGGACCGGGGCCGGGCATCCGCCGGAGCCGGTGCCGCCGACCCTCTTCGTCCATGACGCGGCCGACGGGTTGCTTCGGCGGTTCGAGGAACTTCGGCGGGGCCGTCTGCTGTTCGCTGAGAGGCAGTGCACGCAGTGCCACCGTCCGAAGACCGACTGGGGCACCGATGCGATGCCGGAATTGGCCACGGACGCGCCGCGGTTGGACGGTGTGGGCGATCGATTGAACGAGGAGTGGTTGCGGCGGTGGTTGTTGAGTCCGACATCGGTGCGAAGCCAGGCGCGGATGCCCACGGTGGTGCGGGGTGAGGACGCGGCGACGGATGCCCGGGACATCGCGGCGTTTCTCACCAGGCAATCGCTGCCGTTCCGCGACCGTCCGCTGGGGGCGGGGGATCCTGCCGCGGGCCGGAAACTCTTTGATGATCTCGGATGTGCGGGCTGCCACGCCTTGCCGGGCCAGCAGGAGGCCCTGGGGGCGTCGGGGGCTGCCGACCGGTGGTCGCTTGCCGACGTGGCCGCGAAGTTCAAGGTGGGCGCACTGGCGCGCTATCTCAGGGCCCCTTCGCTGGACCATGTCTGGACCCGGATGCCGGATTTCAAGCTGACCGACGACGAGGCGGCGTCGCTCGCGGCGTTCGTGCTTTCGAGATCCTCGGCGGTGGCTGCGAACGGTGCGGGGTTGGCGACGGCGGGTGATCCCGGGCGGGGCGAGAAGCGGGCCGTCGAGTTGGGCTGCCTGAAGTGCCATCGGCTCGGGGATCGGACGGACCCGGCTCCGGTGTCATCGCTGGCGGGGATCATGGCTGCGGACGGTCGGCGTGGGTGTCTTGCCGAGTCCGACCGCGATCGGGAAGGGGCGCCGGGTTATGGGTTCAGCGTCGAGGAGCGGCAGGCCCTGCGTGCCTTCCTTGCCAACGGGGCCGAGGCGGCACTGAGGTCGGATTCGCCTTCGGAATTCGCAACGCGCCAGTACCTCTCGTTGCGATGCCAGGCGTGTCATCCGCGCGATCAGGACATGGATTTTCTCACCTCGATTGTGGGTGAGACGAAGGCCGCCGCGGCTGCGGAGGAGGGCGCGGGCGGCAGCGTGCATGTCGGGCGGCCGCCGCTGACATTCATAGGCGAGAAACTGCATTCCGGTTGGATGCAGCGATTCCTGTCAGGAACGCTGCCCTACAAGCCGCGCTCCGACCTGCAGGGGCGGATGCCGGCGTGGGCGGCGTATTCAGGGCCCTTGTCGAAGGGGTTGGCGCAGCAGCACGGGTATCCGGCCGAGGACGCGCCTCCCGTCGTGGTGGATGCGGGGTTGGCGGAGATCGGGCGGAAGCTGACCGAGGTCGAGGGCGGGTTCAGTTGTGTCTCGTGCCACGGCGTTGGCGCACGCAAGGCGCTGGCGGGTTCGGATACGGCCACGGTGAATTTTTCGTTCGTGGGGGACCGCATCCGGTACTCGTACTTCTGGCGTTACGTCCAGGATCCGACCCGTGTGATGCCGGGCACCATGATGCCGAGGTTCATCGGGGCGGACGGGTTGACGCCGATCCACGGGGTGTTCGACGGTGAACCGAGGCGCCAGTTCGAGGCCGTGTGGCATTATCTGCATTCGGTTCGAACGACGCCGACACCGCCGTCACCGCCGCCCCGGGCGCTGTCTCCGCAGTCGGTGCGGTGAGGTGAACACCGTCAGGCTCACGCCTTGTGATCGGCGATGGCGCGGGTCAGGGCTTCCAGGGTGTGAGGTTTCGCCTCGAGAGTGGGTTTGAGGCCGAGGTTCGCGAGGGTCCTGGAGGTCTCCGGGCCGATCGACGCGATACGGATGCGAGGGTGGCGCGCGAGGAGTTCCTTGAGCGGGATACGGGCGTTGAGGTGGGTGACGGTGGAACTGCTGGTGAAGGTCAACCAGTCCGCGCCTTCCTTGGCAAGGACGCTGGCTACAGGTGCGGCCTCGGCGGTTTCGGCGAGGGTCTTGTAGAACGAGACGTCGTCGACGATGGCGCCTTGTTTCTCGAGATCCCGGCAGAGCTCGGGATTGGCAACCTCGGCACGGGCGAGGAGGACCCGGAGGTTTTCGATGGTCTCGACCTTGCCGATGGCGTCGGCGATGGCGCTTCCGACGTACTCCTCCGGGATGGCGTCGACGCGGACGTGGAATTCGCGGATGCGGGCGGCGGTGGCTGAGCCCACGGCGGCGATGCGGAGGTTGCCGATGCAACGGATGTCCTCGAACGCGGCGAGCAGGCCGCCGAAGAAGGCGTTGACGCCGTTGATGCTTGTGAAGACGACCCAGTCGTATTCGCCCAGGGCGGCCAGGGCCTCGATCATGGGTTCGCGCTCGGAGGGTGGGCCGACGCGGATGGTGGGAAGCTCGAGGACGTCGGCGCCGAGATCCGCGAGGCGCCTCGAGAATTCGCCGGCCTGCTCGCGGGCCCGGGTGACCACGATGCGCCTGCCGAACAGCGGCCGGTGCTCGAACCAGTTGAGCGTTTCACGAAGACGGACCACCTCGCCGATCACCGCGATGGCGGGAGCCTCGAACGCTGCCTTCGCGGCGAGCGAGGCGATGTTGGCGACCGTTCCGACGAGCGTTTGCTGGGAACCGGTCGAGCCCCAACGGATGAGCGCCACCGGGGTCGTGGGATCAAGTCCGCCCGCGACGAGTTTTGCGGTGATTGCGGGCAGCTTCTCGACGCCCATCAGGATGACCTTGGTGCCGTGCAGCCGGGCGACCTGCTCCCAGTCGACAGCCGAGGCGGGACGTCCGGGTTCCTCATGGCCGGTGACCACGGTGAAGGCCGAAGCGACTCCGCGATGCGTCAGGGGAATGCCGGCGCAGGCCGGGACCGCGGAGAACGAGGACACGCCCGGGACAACCTCGAATGGGATTTTCGCCGAGGCGAGCTCCTCGGCCTCCTCGCCGCCACGACCGAACACGAAGGGATCGCCGCCCTTGAGCCGGACCACGGTCTTGCCGGCACGCGCGCGTTCGATGAGGAGGCGATTCAGAGATTCCTGACGTCCTGAGTCCGGGGATCCGATCTTCGAGGCGTCGACGATTTCGGCGTCGTGCCGGGCGAGGTGGAGAATGGGTGCGGGAACGAGGACATCATGGACCACGACGTCCGCGCATCGGAGGAGTTCGGCACCCCGGAGCGTGAGCAATCCTGGGGCTCCGGGTCCGGCTCCGACGAGGTAGACTTGGCCGGTCTTCGGTTTCGACATGTGTGTGAGGGTAGCGACGGTGGGTGGTGGATGGCGAGTGAGGGCGTCGGTCTCCCGACGCCGAAGTCGGCCATGGAGAGCCGAGTTTTCCGAAGATTGGCACGTATTGAGACCCTGAAGCGGTGTAGGTGGTGGGCGAGCACTCCGCTGCGCCGGTCGGGTGACGACGAACGCGCGGCGGGCAAGGGACTGCCCGCCCTACCTG
>CAIMTB010000591.1 GCA_903844265.1 uncultured Verrucomicrobiota bacterium | reverse complement strand
TTTTGCGGTCAATATCGGCGGCGTAACTCCTGTACTTTTCCCATTTAACGATCCAACTAACCAGATCGCCCTCAGAGGACACGCCGCTAGGGTATTGGATGCCGCATATTCAACAGACGGCACCAAAGTTGCAACCGCGTCGGCGGACCAAACGATTAGGACATGGGATGCGAATACCGGAATCCAACTTCACATACACCGGGGGTTAGGAGCACCCGCCACTGCGGTAACATGGACACCGGAGGGAGACCACTTGATCGCGGGTGATGACTCGGGACGCTTGAGGGTCTTCCCCTTCCCGTCTCAACGCCCTCCGTCCGTACGACCGGGGTATTTCAGCGATGCGCACGGCGACATTACTTTCCAACACGGAGGGGCACTCATAGCCGTGACAGAAACGACAAACACTGTTGCAGTCCTCAATGTGGCTTCGTTAGATGTTTTATACCGCATCACTAACGTTTTTCAGCTCGTACGGTTCTCAACTAGCAATATTATCGCATTAGGCTCTGACTTCTCTATCCACGAAGTTACGCCCGACAGGAATTCTTCAATTCGGTCCGCAGCAGTTTTGGGAACAGGGTTCTCCGTAAAATCATTTTCGATCTCACCGGACACACGACATCTGACACTTACCGGAGAAGGTGGAGTTATCTATCTTGTCGACTTGGACAGTTTCGAAACCAAGAAACTGCAAGACCCAGACGGTTCTATCGTTTGGACGTCTGCTTTCTCTCTGAATTCGGGGGAGCTGTGGACCGGCAATGCTAGCGGATCAATACGAACGTGGAATTCGAAAACCGGTCAGCCAATCGGGAAGGAAGTAAAGACCGATGGGGATCTAACATCCTTAGCTCTATCGCCAGACGGACACTGGCTAGGGGCAGCCGTTTACGGGGACAGCAGCGTACGGATCCTCGACAGATCATCCGGCAAGTGGTTACCTCGCAGACTCAAGCACCGGCGATTTGTACAGACGCTGACTTTCACTAAATCCGGAAGTCGACTGATCTCTGGGGGCGCGGACGGACGCGTTGTGTTTTGGTCAGTCCCAACGTTCGAGGAAGTCTCTGCCTTCGAGATCGAATCGACTGGCGGTATTGCTGGGGACGAAGGGGTAGCTACGCTCAGACTATCCGAGTCTGAAGACTCTATGGCAGCTTTGACAGAGGACGGCCGCCTTGCCGTCTGGCGAACAAAGGCGGCCGCTAAATGAAGCGTTCAGACCTCGCGAAACTTACTTAGCCAAAGGCCTGTCACTCAACCGGCTAGATCCATCAAGATTGATCTGATCTGCGGGGAGGGCGCTTGGATCAGGCGCGAGACCAAGATCCACGACCACGGGGACCACGTCGCCGGTGATCGGAGCGGACACGACCGCGAGGACGAGCCCGCTCACGGGATCCACGTCGACGACGATTGCGTCGGGCGGAAGAACATCCACCACAACCACGTCAACAGGGGCTGCATCCACAACCACGTCAGCCGGGAGGACATCCACAACCACGTCGGCGGGGATGACGAGGACATCCGCGACCAAAACGGCGTCCGTGGGGAGAACGTCAGCCACGACAGCCACCTGATCGCCAGAGACAACCAAGCCTAGATCCACGGACACCACGATATCGTCCGCGATCGCCGTATTCAGCAGGCTGATCCCGGACAGGACCGCCACTTGCAGGATTCGAGCGTTCATAATAAATTTCTGTAGATTACATACCACGGCCTGAAAATTTAAGCAAGCACCAGTTGTTCACCGGGAGCGGTGGATTGGGGAGGCGGGCGGTAGCCGAGGAGGCGCCGTTCCTTGATCAGGTGGGCCACCTCGGAGGGCACCATGGCTTCCCAGCCTTCGTCGCCTGCACGCATTTTCATCAGGACGTCACGTGAAAAGTACGGAAGGTACTCCACCCGGTACTCCCGGAGGCCTTGGATAAAGTGGTTCTCGACGAGGTACTCGTGGAGGTGCCTGAGGTGGGGCTCGACCCGGAGGTTGGCGGCGGTGATCAGGGCGCCGGTGGCCGCGTCGCGGTAGGGGTAGACGAACAGTTTCAGTTCGTTTTTGAACAGGCGCCCGAACGATTCGAGGATGCCGCCCTCGAGGTCGGCATAGTATTTTTCATCGAAGATGTCGCGGAGGCTGGGGACGCCGAGGGCGATGCCGATTTTTTGCTTGGTGTAGCGGAAGAGGAACGAGGCCAGGCGATAGAACTCCCCGTAGTTCGAGATCAGGACCGTCTTGCCGACCGTCCCCAGCAGGTCGACGCGATCGAGGAAGTCCTGCGGGTCGATGACTCCCTCGTCGAGGAGGTTGTGGAGGGTCATCTCCATCACCACCAGCAGGTCCTCGCCGGAGACGCCCGGTTCCTGGACGAACTGGGCCTGGGCGCACTGGAGCATGTCGAGCGTGGCCTTGGTCAGGGGTCGGAAGGTACCGCGTTCGACGAGGATGTTCTTCTTGTAGAGCACCTCCGACGCCTGGACCACCTCGCCGCTGGCGGTGAACATGGCGGCATCGGCGAGGCCGAGCTGAACGAGCTTGAGGCTGACGATACGGTTGTCCCAGCCGGGGAAGGCAGGTCCGCTGACCTTGGCCATGTCGATCTCGACGCGTGCGGGGCCGATATCGTCCTGGAGGGACCTGAGGAAGCCCTCCATGTTGGCGTGGAGGTTGAGGGCGGCGTAGATGACGTTGACGCCCATGATGCCGAGGGCCTCCTGCTGCTGGAGGTTTTCGCGGTCGTGCATCCGGATGTGGATGATGAACTCGGACGGCGCGCTGCCGGGCTCGTGCTGGAACCGGACTCCCATCCAACCGTGGCATTCGTCACGGCGCTGGTAGCTCTGGGCGGCGACAGTATCGGCGAAGGTGAAGAAGCGGGTTGTGGCACCGCGCTTGGTGGCGAGACGTTCGACCAGCAGCCCGAACTCATGGTTGAGCATCTGCTGCAGGCGGGTACGGCTGACGTAGCGTTCGGTAGGTCCGTAGATCGCGTCGCTGACGGTCATGTCGTAGGCCGACATGGATTTCGCGATGGTGCCCGAAGCGCCGCCTACCCTGAAGAACCACCGGGCGACCTCTTGTCCGGCACCGATCTCGGCGAAGACCCCGTACTTGGTGGGGTCGAGGTTGATGTGCAGAGCCTTCTGCTGGGTACCGAGGCTGCCGCTGGTGCCAGGTTCCGGGAGGCACACAAAGTTCCCCTTGGACATCGCCACGTGCTGACGATGCGGGTGGAAGGATCCCGGCGCAAGCGGCGGAGCTGGGGAGTGCGTTGACCTGCCCGGCTCCCTACCTCGGCTTCCGCTCGCGCGCCTTGACGGACTTCCGGCGTTCGGCGCCTTCGAGGACCGCCTTCGTATCCTCCATGAGCAGTTCCAGTTCGGCCTTGATCTCGGCTTTCACCGTGCGGGTCATGCGGTCGATGTAGAGGATGCCGTTGAGGTGATCGACCTCGTGCTGGACCGCCTTCGCGAGAAGACCGCCGCAACGAAACAGGGTCGTCCTGCCGTCGAGATTGGTGGCCCGGACCTCGACTGATTCGGGGCGAACGACATCGGCGTAGATCTGGGGGAAACTCAGGCATCCTTCCGCGCCGGCGACGGGTTCCCCCACCGCCTTCACCTCGGGATTGATGAGCACGAGGGGCATGATGGATTCAGGATCCGCCTCCTTGCCGTCGAGGACGAGCGTGGATGGCCGTTCTGTCACGCCGCGGATGTCGAGCACGGCCAACTGGAGCGACTGCCCCACCTGTTGGGCGGCGAGACCCACCCCGTCCGCCTCGTACATCGTGTCGAGCATGTCGCTCACGAGCTGGCGGATGTCGGCATCCACCCGTTCGACGCGGGCGCCCTTTTGCCGGAGAGCCGGGTGACCGTATTTGACGATGGGCAGGATCATGCCGTCGGCCATTGGCGCATCAGCCCCGCGATGTCGGACACCGACGGACTCCGGCCGGTCCGGACGTAGAACCCGCTGGTGCTGACACCGCAAAGCAAGGCTTGTGAATTGGTGAGACCGAGCAACTTGCCCAGCACGAATCCAGAATTGAAGTGATCGCCCGCGCCCGTGGTGATCAAGGGCTTCGCGACGAAGGGTCCGTCCACGTCATCGACCGGGCCGCCGCTGCAGGCCAGCGCATGGCGGGTGGGATGGACCACGAGGGTGTCCACGGCCACGGCCTTGCGCAGGGCGCCCGTGAGCGCCTGCAGGCTGGGGCGGCTGTGATCATAGCCGGTCAGGCCGAGCACTTCGCCAATCTCGAAGGCCTCCTTCTCGTTCAGGCCCAGGATGCAGTCGAAGTGCTTCTGGAAGCCGACGATGAGGTCAAGCGCACGGCGGCGTTCGTCGATCGGACGTTTCTCGGGGTCGGCGAGGTCGAAGAACATCCAGCGGCGGGGCCCGCCAAGGCCCGGGCAGATCTCGCGCTGCATCGCGTCCCAGATGTCGCTCATGTAAGGGAGCATCGTCCAGTTCACGAACCCGACAAGCGACGCCGCGGCCATCTGCTGTTCGACCAACGGACGTTTGCCGTGCTTGGTGATGTTATCCCAGGTGACTTCCGCCAACGGAAACATCTTGCCGAACAGGAGCTTCCCATCCTCGAACTCCAATGCGTCCGTGCGACCCGGGTCGGCGATCGTGTGGACGTCGGCGCGCGTGGCGAAATCCTCGAACACCGGATGCAGGGTTGGATAGCCCAGGGACCCCAGGTAGGTCACCTTCACGCCGAACGCCGCGAGGGCGTTGGCCATGATCGGCCCGTTGCCGCCCAACTTGGTGCGGGTCGTGACCAGCTCCACGTTCGTGCTACGGCCCGCCGCGGCGGCGATGCGTTCCGCGAGCGCGCTGATGGTCGGGATGCGCGTGTAGTTGCGGGCGTCCTGACGCTCATCCACTACTGCGATGATCTCGTCGACGAAGCCATCGAGGCCAAGGAAGGAGGTCAGTTGGGGAACCCTGCCGGCCGCGGCATCAAGCGCGGCGGCGGCGGTGTTGCGAAACTCAGGCGTGTTCATTCTTAAATCAGGTCTAGGTCTAAAGGCTCGGGTCGGATCACAGGTCACTGGCGACTCGTTCACACTCAGCGTCCCATTTCCCTACTCCACCTCGACACCGACAATCTCCAGGAACCTCTCCAACTCCAGGTCGGAGAAGAACCGGATGTCGATCTGTCCGCGGCCGTGTTTGTAACGGACCGTCACGCGGGTTCCGAGGCGCTGGCGCAGTTTATCTTCGACGGCGGCGATGTGGGGATCCCGGACTGTGACCGCGGCGGGTGCTCGTTCGCCGGTGGACGCGGCGGGCGTGGGGGCCGCGGAAAGTCTTGCGACGAGTTCCTCGGACTGGCGGACGCTGAGTCCTTCCTTCACGACCTGCTGTGCGGCTTCGCCTTGGAGAATGGGGTCGCTGAGACCGAGGATGACCTTGGCATGACCGGCGGAGAGGCGGCCTTCGCGGAGAAAGCCGGTGACCACCGGGGCCAGACGCAGGAGGCGGAGGGCATTTGCAACCGCGGCACGGCTGCGCCCGACCTTGGTCGCCACTGAATCCTGGGTCAGCTGGAATTTCTCCATCAACTCGGCATAACCCTGCGCCTCGTCGATCGGGTTGAGGCCCTCGCGCTGGAGGTTCTCCACCAGCATCCACTCCAGCACCGTCGCATCGTCCGCCTCGCGGACGATGACCGGAACATGGGCGAGGCCGGCCAACTGGGCGGCCCGCCAGCGTCGTTCGCCGGCGACCAACTCGAATTCCTCACCGCGCTTCCTCACCACCAACGGTTGGAGGATCCCCTGCTCGCGGATCGAATCGGCGAGTTCCTGCAATGTTTCCTGGGGAAAAACGCGGCGCGGCTGGAGGGCTGAAGCCCGCACGCGCCCCACCAGAACCCGTTCCACGGCATCCACGGGAGCCGGGTTGCCCGACGCAGAGGAGACCTGACCGCCCGCCAGCACGCCGGGAGAATCCACTCCGGCGGACGCAACCGGGGCCGCGCCCGCCACGGAGGCGGACGAGGTCGGAGACGCGGACGCGCCGAAGCCGCCGGACGGTTTTCCGCCCAGCAGAGCCGACAACCCTCGACCCAGCGCCGGTTTAGCCATTTCGAGGCCCAGTCTCCCGAACCCAAACCGAGGTGTCAAACGGCCGATTGGAACCAGTGCATCCCCGAGGGCGCCCCGTCTTGTTGCCCTCAAAGGACGGCGCGCAGCGGAGTGCGCGCCCCACCCTCACCCTGTGGATGCGCCGGATTGGAACCTGAGCCGCTGATGAACCGGGTGGAGAACGAAGGAATCAGTACGAAACTCTCAAAACTGTCCCTGTACCTGGCGGATGCCGACATTGCCCGCGAGATCTTCGATCGTCACTGTGAGGGTGTAAGCCTGACCCAGCTCCGGGGGATCCGGCAGGACGAATAGCGCCGGCACCGACCCGTTCGGGATCGTCTGGGTCAAGGTGGTCGAACCGGACACGCATTGGACCGTCAGGAGGGCGGCGTCCCCGAGCCCGGAACCCTGGCCATCCGTCGCCACGATGGCTCCAACGGCCACCGCGGTGGCGAGATCGCGGCCCGCGTTGAGAACGCTATAGGTCACGGCCTTGGTGAAGACGGCAATCGTCGGGGCCGTCGCGTCGATGTTGTACGGCTTGGTGGTGTAGGTTCCGATGTTGCCCACCCGATCCACCGCCGTCGCCGACACGGTCCGGGCCGCGCCCTCCGGAAAAATGACCGTTCCCGACGGAGCGCTCATCCGGGCGAGCCCGGAACCGGCGTCGGACGCCGAATAATCCAAGGTCGCGGACCTGTACCATCTGGCCCCGCTCGCGGCGAGGACACCCGCGGGAGGGATGAGGTGGACCGGCGCCGGGGTGATCGTGGGGGCCGTGGCGTCGATGTTGAAGCGGGCCGACGTGAACACGCTCGAATTTCCCGCGACATCCCCGGCCGTGATCGTGACGCCATGATCCAGGCCCTCCTGGGCGAAGGCTTCGCCAGCGGGAAACGTCTGGAGGTCCAAACCGGAACCGCTGTCGGAGACGGTGTACATCATCGAGGCGCTCCGGTACCACGTCAGGCCATCGATTCCAACCGCGCCCGAAGCAGGCAGGAGGGTCACCGGACCGGGAGTGATCACGGGTGCGGTCGTGTCGATCTTGACCTGGACTTCGCCGAATCCGCTGGTGACTCCACCTGCGTCGGACGCGGAGAAACCCAGGGTATGCAGGCCCTCCGCAGACACTCCGACTTCGGTCGACACGCTCCTCGGGAATTCGACGGCGGGATCAAACGAGGCGACCTCGGTCTTTCCATCAAGCGTGGTCTCGATGCGGCTCACACCGCGACCGGAGCGATTGTCGATGGCCGTGAGGGTGACGATCACGGGTCCATGGAACCAACCCGACGGCGGGAGCGCGAGGGGACTCGCGGAAACGACGGGAGGCACCCTGTCCTTCCAGTTCGAACTGTTGGACACCGGCACCACGAGAGGGCGCATCATGTCGCTCTCCTCATGACCGAGAAGGTGGCAGTGCCAGACGTACTCCCACCCGAAATCAACGATCTCGTTCGAGACAGCCGAGGCCAGGGCCGCGCCGGTCCCGGGGTCGACCTTCGAGAATCCCATCGTGTCGCCCAGCGGCCGTGTGACGTCCATGATGCGCCGGCTGGTCGGCACCTTGAACGGCACCTCGGGAACCTTCGCACGGACCGCGACGATGATGTCCTCCATCGGGTTCATGCGGACCGTGTCCTTCCAGCCGAGTTCGTTTTCCTCCGGCGGCCGGATGCTTCCATCACCCCATCGGACGCGGTTGATGACCTGCGCGTTGACGAGGTGGAAATGGATCGCGTGAGTATCCACGCCATTGTGCGTGAGTTTCCAGATCTGGGTCTGGCCATCGGAAACCGTCTCCGTCGTGGGATCGGTGTAACCGAGGGTGACCACGGCGACGGCCGAAGCAGGGTTGTTGGACCTGGCCGGGGCCTCGGTGCCCAGAAGCGAGTTCAGCCGACCGTAGGGATCCCACGCCTCCTGGATGCTCTTCGGCTTGAGCGGCACCGTCACTTCGCTGCCCGCGGCCACAATCCCCGCACCAAAATCCGCATCCACCAGGGTTGTGAACGTCAATGAATCTGCGTCGATCGAGGCGTAGGAGTCCTTCGCAACGTGGCCACCCGAGGCCGCGGCATAGGTGGACTGCGGAACAATCATGGGTTCCTGCGACACCTTGAACGCCGCCGGCAGCGCCGATCGCAGCGCGGCAAGAATCTCGTCGTTCACGAAGTCCGTCACCGGCGAAGTCCTGGAAGGCAGACCCGCCACCTTGATCTGCATGATCGTACGCGTGTTCGGCCCATACCCCGGCAGCGTCGTCGGCGCACCACCCAACGCTGTCTGATCCGGATCCCCGGTGTAGAAATCGTAGCGCGAATCCGGGGACGGAACGGGCGCGGGCGAATCGCTGTAGAGAATGAGCGTCCTGCCTGCGAACGGAGCGAAGTCCACAAGCACGTCGGCCCTCTCGGCAGGACCCAGAAGGAGGGCGTGGGAGCGGACGTTCATCGAGGCCGCGCCGTCATACTCGTAATCGATCGGCTGGTTCTCAATCACGACGGGCGACGGAAGCAGTCCCCCCTCGGTGCCGATCTGGACGAACGCAGGACCGGCATCCCCGGGATTCGGCACGCCGCCCGCGCGATCATCGAGGACCGTCGGGTACCCGTGAGACGGGAATTTCGTGATCCGATCCTGAGCCTCGTTGAAGGGCACATGCCGGACTTCCGTGTAAGCCGAGGCCACAGCCACGGCCGGCAAACCGTCCCGGGGCGCCGCGATCACGACCGAAACGGGAGGATCGAACACCGCCGCAGGCTCGCCCGTCACGGTCACGCTGCGAACGGAGCGTGTCGCCGGATCCACCGTGGCTGTCGCGATCAGGCCGGGGATGATCCCACCGCTGCTGTCCTTCAGGGTCACGGCGGGAGGCAACTCGACGCTGTACCCACTTCCCCCCCGGGTCACCGCCACGGTCACGGGTTCGGCGAGCCAAAGGGAGAGGTTCACGAAGCGGTCGTTGCAGCCGTCCAGGATCCGCAGACGGTACACCCCCGGCTCGGCGTTCATCGTCGGGTAGGCCGTGCCGTTCACGGTCATCGTGTCCATGAAGGACTCGGGAACGATCGATGTCCTGCCGGGGATGGGCGGCAGCGAGACCCCTGATTCCACGTACGGCTGGTAGTCCCAGCGGCCCATCGGATTGTCCCCATTCACGGAATCCTGCGCCGGCATGTAGACGTGCGGGAACCAGAGGTCCCCAGGCCTCGAATTCGGAACCACATCCGCCCACGTCGGATCCACCGCATAGGTGCCGGCTCCGGCAACGCCAGACGCCGCGTTCGCAGGACTTCCCCACACGAACGTCTTGTCCTCAATCACCCACGCGATCTCCCGCAAACCCACGGGGAGGTTCGGGACGCCAGGGGTCGAGCCATCGGTCAGCGCGCGCTCGACAGGATCCACCAGAAGATAACCCGCCGACTCGCCCGCATACACGTTGAGCCGGGTGATGCCATAGCTGTGGTCATGGTAGAACATCAGCCGGCCGCTCTGCAGGTTCGGGTAGAAGAACGTCATCACGCCCTGCTCCGTCGCCGGCATGTCGGGCACATCCTGGCTGCTCACGCCCTTCACCAGGGGCGTGCTGGAATCGCCTACAGGTGTAGTCCACTGGTGTGGCGTGCCATCACTGATCCACGGCGAACTGCCGCCATGCAGGTGAAGCGTCGCCCGGTTCTGGCCATACATCGACCCGCCAAACCAATTCTGGCCCCAGACCCCGTTGGTCGGATTCTGGGCCAGCGCCCATCCGCCCTCACCCGCCCCCATGACCGTCGTGTCCACCGGAAGAAACAAGTCACCTTTCGAGCCGGCCGGGAGGAGATTGCAGAACCGGATCCGCGTGGGAATCCCCTGGGTCGCAACGATCACCGGCCCAAGATGATGGGGCTTGTCGAACGCATACGCCTGGTTTCCATCCGGAAGAAGGATTCCACTGCCGTCAGGGTTCCTGAGCTCGATGTGCCGGCTCCATCCCCTGTTCTCCGATGTCTCCAACTGGACATACCCCCGCAACAACGTGCCCTGCGCCGGCAGATCGGAATGCATCCGCTCCCGATAATCCACCAACGCGATCTCGTAATAATCCGACCCGGGAAAGCTCTTTGTGTCCGCAACCGCCACCGGCAAATACTGGCCCAATCCGTTCGTCCTGGCCGCGGTCAACCCCGGAAGCCCGTCGATGAACTTCCGCAGTCCGCCCCGCACCGATCCGTCCGGCTGGATCGCCGGAACCGGACTGATCGCATAATTCGGCAGGTCGTAATCGATGTCAGGGCTCGGCCCGGTAGCCGCCGCGCCCACCCCCGGGCCGGAGAGGATGAAGGCCGCCGCGACGCCCAGAACGCTGAGGAATGAAGCTCTCCGTTTGATCGAGGGGATTGCCTGCATCGACTCCTGTCGCTTCTTCACCGGCCCATCCCCATGGCTGACATCCTGAAGTAGCTATGAAATCTCGCATGCACAGGGCTTCTTATACCCTGCCCACCCTGCGAAGATCACCAGAGAGAAACTACGTATGAGCCTACGTAGTTCAACGTAGTTCTGGTCCGAAGTCGAACCAGACGGGACGCACGGAACAACCGGCCCGGATGTCCGGGCCCTCGGATCCTTGGGACCCGTGGGATCCGGGCGGAGGAGTTTGTCAGGCCCCGACCTCGGCGCGCGCCTCGGCGGCGAGCGGGGTCGAGAGGTAGCGCTCGCCGGTCGAACAGGCGATGGTGACGATCACCTTGCCCTTGTTTTCCGGGCGCTTGGCGACCTCGCACGCAGCCCAGACATTGGCGCCTGAAGAAATGCCGGCGAGGATCCCCTCTTCCTTGGCCAGGCGGCGGGCGACAGCGAACGCATCATCGTTGGAGACCATGACGCATTCCGTGATCTGGGGTTCGCCGTTCGGGCCTTTGAGGTGAAGGTTGGCGGGAACGAATCCTGCGCCGGTACCCTGGATTTTGTGGGGGCCCGGTTTCAAAGGATCGCCATGCAAGGTCTGGGTGATGACTGGCGAATCCTTCGGTTCGACGGCGATGGCCTGGAAGGAAGCCTTGCGGCTCTTGATCAGCTCAAAACAGCCGGTGAGCGTTCCACCCGTGCCCACTGCGGCGACGAGAATGTCGATGGCGCCGTCGGTGTCGCGCCACAATTCCTCGGCCGTGGTGCGCATATGGACCAGGGGGTTGGCGGGATTCTCGAACTGCTGGGGAATCCATGAGTTCGGGATCTCCCTGGCGAGTTCCTCGGCCCGGCGAATGGCACCCTTCATGCCCTCGGTTCCGGGGGTGAGCACGAGTTTCGCACCGAGCATGGCGAGCAGTGAGCGGCGCTCCATGGACATGGTCTCGGGCATGGTGAGGATGAGCTTGTAGCCTTTCGCGGCCGCCACGAAGGCGAGCGCGATGCCCGTATTGCCGGAAGTCGGCTCGATGATGGTCGTCTCGGGCTTGAGGATCCCGCGGCGTTCGGCGTCCTCGATCATCGCCATCCCGATGCGATCCTTCACGCTGCTGAGCGGGTTGAAAAACTCGCACTTCAACAGCACCGAAGTCGACGGATCCACGCCCATGCTCGCGGGAATTCGATTCAGGCGGACCAACGGGGTGTTCCCGACGGTTTCTACGATATTGTTGAAGATGCGTCCCATATTGACTCGGTAGTTTGCTGGTTCGACTCGGAATTCGCCCGGATGATTTGCCGAGGTCATGCGCCGGGCAAGGGCGGATTCACTCCCATTTCAATCGCGTCCGACCGGCCCTTCGGGAGATGTCCAAGCTGGAACGTCAGGAACACGTGGAGGAAGCCGGCCAAAGGCGCGACGATCTCGGGCGCCACCGCCCGCCCCAGCCACGCCCCCCATTCCGCCTCACGCAACCGCCCCGCCAGACGCCGACTCCCCGCAGGCAGCGATTCCCGATCAAAATCCGGCAACTGCCCCAGAACCTCCAGATGCCGAAGCTCCAACGCAAACACGGTCAGCGGCGAACACTCCCCCGCATTCACCGTCGCCAGAAATCCCCGGAACAACTCCCACGTCTCCGGCATCGGCGTGTCGGCTTCCGTCGTCTGCTCGATCAGGGCCACACCATAAGCCGCCTGCGTCAGACGCCGCCAATCCTGACGCAGCCCAGGCAGGCTGCCGCTGAATTCAACCTCCCGCAGCATGTGCAACTCCGACCGCGACGATCGGCGGAAGGTGAGTTCGCATTCGTGAAAAAGATCCAGCTTCCCGTGGTATGCCGACTTCGGCCGCCTCGCCCCGCGCGCCACCGTCGAGATCCGACCTGAATCCGCGGTCAGCCATTGCACGATCAACGACGTCTCGGTGAGTGGACGCGTCCGCAGGACGATGCCCGTGGTGCGCTCGTCGCTCACGGGGAGGGCCGGCTCGTGGTCGTGACGTCGCGGGCGTAGTGCTCCCGCACCCCGCCTGGACGCGGCTTCTTCACGGACGCCATCACCAGGCTCCTGAGCTCGAAGTCAGCCCCGAGCCGGCGTACCAGACGGGATTCCTCGCGTTTCATCACGCGCCGCGCCGACGTTTCCAGATCATCGTAGTCCAGCAGGTGAAGCACGCCATGCACGACGTAGCGTGCCAGTTCCTCCCCCGGCGTGACGCCAAACTCCGCCGCCTGCGTCACCGCATCGTCCACGCTGATGAACAATTCGCCATGCAACGATTCGGACGGCGCGGAGCGATGATCGAAGGTGAGGATGTCGGTGGAACCTTGGTGACGGAGCCACTGCCAGTTGAGACCCGCCATCCGCCGCGCCCCCACGAGACCGATCCCCAGAGCCGCGTCGTCCTTTCCCAGTTCCCGCACCAGAAGCGCGACCGCAAGCTCCCGCAGGCGGCGGGTGTCGACCTTCCACGCGCGCTGCGAATTCCGGATCAACACCTCGACGCTCATACGCTCCCACACTCCTGCGCCCAGCCCCTCACGCCATGTCCGCGCGGCGGGGTCCCCGATGATCCTCGTACGCGGCGATGATGCGCTGGACGAGCGGATGGCGTACCACGTCCCGGCGCGAAAACTCGCAGATCGCGATCCCCTCGATCCCCTTCAGCGCGTGGACCGCCTCGATCAGGCCGGAGGGGCGGTTTTTGGGAAGATCGATCTGGGTGGGATCACCGGTGATCACGGCGCGTGCGCTGAACCCGAGGCGGGTGAGGAACATGAACATCTGCTCGGCGGTGGCGTTCTGGGCCTCGTCGAGGATGATGAACGCATTGTTGAGCGTTCGACCGCGCATGTAGGCCAGGGGCGCGATCTCGATGATGCCACGTTCGGTGCACTTCTGGATTTCTTCCGCGGGCATCATGTCGTGCAGCGCGTCGTGCAACGGCCGCAGGTACGGCGCGATCTTCTCATAGAGGTCGCCGGGAAGGAACCCGAGCGCCTCGCCTGCTTCCACGGCGGGCCGGGTGAGGATGATCCGGGCCACCTTTTCCTCCCTCAACGCGGCCACGGCCATGGCCATCGCCAGGTAGGTCTTCCCGGTGCCGGCCGGACCGATGCCAAGCGTCAGGTCGTGCTGCTGGATGGCTTCAACGTACTGCTTCTGTCCCGTCGTCTTGGGGGTCACCTGCGGCTTGCGCGTCGAGGTGATGATGCGGGTCCCGAACAGGCCCGCAAGGACCTCGGTTCCCTCGTGCTGCACCACGCTCAGTGCGTACGCGAACTCCCTCCCGCGCACCACATGTCCCGTCTTCACCGAGTTGTCGAGCAACTCGAACATCCGCCGAGCTTGAGCCACGGCCTCCCCGTCACCCTCGAACTTGATCCAGCCATCGCGCGCGGTCGCCCTCACGCCCAGCGCGGCCTCGACCGCAACAAGGTTCTTCGGGTCGTTGTTGAACAACTGCTGCGCATGGCGCGCGCTCTCGAAGTGCAGCACCTGCTCGGCATGGCCCGAGGTCACCGCAGTCGCGGCGGACTTGGACGCCGCGACTTTCGCGGCACGGGGGGTGGTTTTTTTGGCGTCGTGCATCGGAGGGTCGACTGATTCTGGTTCAATTCCCGGCAGCAAGCGCCTCGCGCAAGCGGGCCGCGACCTCGCGCAGCGCCTGCGGCAGCACCGTGGTCCCGGCGATCACCGGCATGAAATTCGTGTCCCCAGTCCAGCGCGGCACAATGTGAAGGTGAAGGTGCTCCTCGATCCCGGCACCCGCCGCGCGTCCCAGGTTGAAACCAAGGTTGAATCCGTCCGGTTTCATCACCCGCTTCAACGCCGCAACACACCGCCTCGCCACCTGCATGACCTCGAGCATCTCGTCGTCGGTCAAATCCTCGAGGCCCGGCACCTGGCGATACGGGACGACCAGCACGTGCCCACCGTTGTAGGGATAGTTGTTCAGCAGCGCGAAACAGGCGCGCGCCCGGCAGATGACCAGGTTCGCCTCGTCATCCGAATCGTCGGCGATGCGCTTGAACACCGAGACATCCCCCCGCGGAATCTTCGGACCGAGGATGTACTCGATCCGCCAGGGCGCATGCAGATGTTCCACGGGCCCCAGCCTATCCGGCTTTCCGAACGATGAAAACAGGAAGCCTTCGGCGAACCTGAGCTGCGGCACATCCCAGTCTACCGACAACAGAATGGAGGGACAGGTCCTTAATAAGAACCCGTCCATCGGCCGAGGAATCGAGAACGGTGTCCGAGATTCGTGGGGAATTCCACCGTCTGGAGCCGTGGCGCTGCGCTCAGGAATCGAACCAAGGGACAGGTCTTTCATCTTAAAACCCCCGGCTGGCATCCGTCCCCACGATCTGGCAAAGGTTCCCCACGCACATTCCACGAGACACTCCCATCCCCTCCACGCCCACCATGTCCGACACCCCTGTCGCATCCCGGGATCTCCCCGCCACCTCGCTGTTGAACCGCCGCACCTTCCTCGCCTCATCCACCGCGGCGGCCCTCGGGACGACCCTCACGGGCCGCGCCGCGTCGTCCAAGCCCTCCACCATGCCCGTAACACGCAGCGCCGCGCCCAAACCCTTGATCGTCTCCACCTGGCCCTTCGGCCGCGCCGCCAATGACAAAGCCTTTGCGACACTCCAGGCCGGCGGCAACCTTCTCGATGCCATCGTCGACGGGATCTCGGTCACCGAACACGACCTCGCCAACCACTCCGTCGGTATCGCAGGAACACCGAACGCCGAAGGCGTCGTCTCGCTCGACGCCTGCATCATGGACGGCCCCACCCACAAGTGCGGCAGCGTCGCCGGCGTCGAGGGCATCCTCCCGGTCATCAAGCTCGCCCGCGCGGTGATGGAAAAAACCCGGCACGTGCTGCTCGTCGGAGACGGTGCACGGAAGTTCGCGCTGGCAAACGGATTCGAGAACACCCCTATGCCCGTCCCGGAGGAACTCGAGAGATGGAAGGCCTGGAAGGCGAAGCAGGCCGCGGCGGGTCCAGGCTCCGCACCACCGCTCAGCCATGACACCATCGCCATGGTCATGCTCGGCGCCAACGGCGACCTCGCCGGCGGCTGCTCCACCAGCGGTCTCGCCTACAAACTTCCCGGCCGCGTCGGCGATTCTCCCATCATCGGAAGCGGGCTCTACGTCGACAACGACATCGGCGCGGCGGGTGCGACAGGCATCGGGGAAAACATCATGCGCTTCTGCGGCTCGTTCCAGGTCGTCGAATTCATGCGGCAGGGCGCGCACCCGCGCGACGCCTGCGCCGAGGTGATCCACCGCATCCAGAAGAAGCATCCCGCGGGCGTCGATCTCGCCATCAACTTCCTGGCCATCGACAAGAAAGGCCGCTTCGGCGGCGCCGGGACGAGCGACGGTTTTGTGTTCGCCGTGACCCACCCGGGAAGCAGCCAGGTCGTGCAGGCCGACAGGGTGCCTCCCCGCCATTGATCCTTTTCGGATCAATAGATCACGCCGAAATCCCCGCCGACCGCAAACGCGCTGGCGAGCCCCCACACGGGCACTCCCTCGCGCAGCCCACGCATGTCCGTCGCGTGACCCTGGGCATCGTAGCCCTGCCACCCCACCGAACCTCCACGGTTCCAACCGGTGTCCTCCACCCAGGCGAGAAGAAATTCCCCACGCGCTCCCAACCCCAGCGACGGATGCTTCCGCTTGCCCGTGCCGGACGGCGAATCGATCCGGACAGGCACCCCGGTCGCCACGTCCACGAGCGCCAACCGCACCTCGTCGCGCGTCTCCCACGCCGCCATCAGATTCTCGCCGGACCACGCCAACGAGGAACTGCTCATCGGACATGACCGAAGCGACCAACGGTCCAACACCACGCGCCTGACCTCGCCGTCCTTGCCCGACCGCAGCAACAAGGTCATGTCCCGAAAATCACCACCCTCGCCCGCGGAGCGATACAGCACCGCCAACGTCCCATCACCGCGGCCCAGCGCCCGCAAACCGCAGCACGCGCAGACGCCATCCCCCGGCCGATCGATCCGAACCTCACCGCTGAACGTCGCGCCCGAATCGCTGGACGCGGACATGAACACGCCGCGGTTCGTCTCACCCGCCATGTCCGGCGGCGCACTGTGCCACACCGTGAAAATCTGACCCGGCTTGCCCAAAGCCACCGAACCCCCGCCGTCCAAATGCGCCGTGGTCCGGATCACATCACGCTCCGGCTCGAAGCTGCCGTCGGCGCGGCCCCGCGAAAACCAGAGCGGCGCCCCGGTGTGGACCGTCGATTTCCCCGAGCCATTCCAGACTACAAATGGAATCCCGGCGCCATCGGTCGCGAATTGCGCGCCGCGTATGGTCCCGACCGCGATGGCTGAGCCCGGCTGCGCATTGACGCGAACCGCCTTGGTGAACGACGCCGCCCCCTTCGGTCGTCGCGCGTACCAGACATCCGCCGCGTCCTGCGCGCCCTTGAGGAACATCACGTGGACCGTCCCATCTCCCGACACGAGCGTCTGTGGCTGGACCCCGTCGTCGGGAACACGCAGCAACTCGGGTCCGGGTTGGGCTGCCAAAGCTGTGCTCGCTACAGCCCCCCCAAGGACGATGACCGCCAGGCAGATGGCGCGCTGGAAATTCGTTCGACGGCTCATGCGGCTGACCCTGCACGCCTTTGCGCCGAACGGCGAGCCGTCAATCGCCGGCAACCTCCCAGCCGGTGGGGCGCGCACTCCGCTGCGCGCCGTGCTTTGCGGACACATCTAGCGCGGCGCCCTCGGAGAGGCCGCCCACCGACAATTCGGCGATGCACCGTGCACACCCTCGGTGCCCCCTGCTGCCACGGGGTTCTGGACCGCAGTCCGCGCTCGACAGCCCTCCGACCAGGTCGCACGTTTCCAAAGGGGGTTTTCCATCGAATTCACAATACCCGACGCCTCATGATATCGCCTTCATTTGTTCGAATCCCACGTTCCGTTGCCTCGCTTACCTTGGCCGCCCTGTGTGGGAATGCCTGCGTCGAGGCGGGCATCATCATCACCAACGAGGAGCATTCCGGCGCTGGCAATAGTTTTCCGGTCTCGAACACGGACCTGCTGCAGACGAGCCTGGGCTCCGTCGCAACCACCGGGTCGTTCGGCGGTTTCGGGGGAGGCACGGAGGCGGTGCTCCACGACGGCCTTCACGGCCCTTCCGGAGCTGTGGGTGACGGCTCCAACTCAGCCCCGTCACCAGGCAGCCAGATCACTTTCAGCCTCGACCTGACCGCGAGCCCGCTTGGCTACCATCTGAGTGAGATCGACACGATCGCCAGCTGGGACACGGGCCGCGACGGTCAGCAATACTCTGTCCAGTACAGCACGTCCGCAGACCCCGACACGTTCTTGGCGCTGGCGACCGTGCCGCTGTTCAACCCGTCGCAGCCGGCTTTTGACCACGCGCACACCCGGATCCGTCTGACAGATACGGGGGGCGTGCTGGCGACCGATGTCGCCAAGCTCCGGTTCACCTTCACGTCATTCGAGAACAACGGGACGGCGTACCGCGAGATCGACGTGCTCGGCGCCGCGGTGCCGGAACCGTCGCAATACGCCGCGGTGGTGGGACTTGCGCTGGCGGGATTTGGCGTGTGGCGCCGGGCACGCAGGTGACCGACCTCGTCCCGGAAGTCGCCCCAATCGTTGCAGTGGCCGTCGGCGCCTGACGAATCATCCGCCCGACGGGACGCCCATCAAGGATGGCTCTCGCCGCGGCAAAAAGCAGGGGGCTCGAAGCGCATGCGCCGGCGGCCTGCCGGCGACCTCGATCCACACGTTGGCTGGAACCTGCACCCTCCCGGGAGCAGCCTAGGTTCCATGCGCTGGGTCCACTCCTCGGTGATCATCGTTCTCTTCGCGCTCGCGGCCGGTTCCCCGGCCAGCGCGCGGGTCGCATCGATGGAACCGGCGCAACTGCGGTGCGAGTACGCCGAGAACCCGATGGGGGTCGAGTCGCCGCGGCCCCAGTTGAGCTGGGTTCTCCTGTCGAAGGACCACGATCAGCGCCAGTCAGCCTACCGCATCCTGGTCAGTTCATCAGCCAAACGACTGCAGGAGGGAAGGGTTGATCTCTGGGATTCCGGCATCGTCCGGACTGGAGAGTCCGCGCACATCACCTACGAGGGCGCCCCCTTGGCGTCGGGCATGCAGTGTCACTGGAAAGTGCGGATCTGGGACGACACGGGAACCGCGTCACGGTGGAGCGATGCCGGGCAGTGGGAGATGGGTTTGTTGCGGGCCGAGGATTGGACGGCGGACTGGATCGGCGCGGGGCCGGCGCGCGAACCCAGGCCCCCGCACGGCTTCTTCCGGAGCACGAACGAGCTGACATCCGTGACAGGAAGCGTCCAGGTGAATCCGCGATCGGTGCTCCTGCGCAAGGAAGTGGAACTTCGCCAGGGCATCCGCCGCGCACGCGCCTTCGTGACAGGACTCGGATACTACGAACTCCACTGCAATGGCCGGCGCGTGGGCGACCGGGTTCTCGCCCCGGCCAAGAGCAATTACCGGAAGTGGGTCCTTTATGACACCTGTGACCTGACGCCCTTCCTGGAGCCGGGGACAAACGCGCTGGGATTGATCCTGGGAAATGGCTGGTTCAATCCCGCGATGAAATGGTGGGAACCCTACCGTATGCAGTGGTTCGGATCGCCCCGGGCCCGCCTGCAGATCCATGTCGAATACGATGACGGCTCGACCTCCACGATCGGCACCGACGGAACATGGAAGACAAAGCCCGGGCCGATCCTGTCGGCCTGTGTCTATGACGGGGAGGAGTACGACGCCACACAGGAAAGCCCAGGCTGGGACAAGCGCGGCCACAGCGAACGCGACTGGCGGACCGCAACGGTCGTCGAGGCACCGGGCGGGGCCCTGGTGTCCCACCTCATGCCCGCGATCCGAGTGACGCAGCACCTCCGCCCCGTCGGGATTCGCACGCCGCGACCCGGGGTTCATGTGTTTGATCTCGGCCAGAATTTCGCCGGTTGGGTAAGGCTCAGGGTGTCGGGTCCGCGCGGCACGCGGGTCACGATGCGTTACGCGGAGGACGTGCATCCCGACGGCACGCTGGACACGGGGAGCAACGAACGCGCCCTGGCGACGGACGTGTACGTACTGAAGGGAGAAGGGCGCGAGACCTATGAGCCCCGCTTCACCTTCCACGGATTCCGGTACGTGGAGATCACCGGATACCCGGGGACACCTGCGCTGGGGGACGTCCTGGGATGCGTGGTTCACACGGCATGCGCGCGTACCGGTTCCTTCGCCTCCGACCACGGGCTCATCAACCGGATCCACGAGGCCACCGTGTGGTCACAGCGGAGCTGCATGATGGGCTACCCGATCGACTGCCCGCAGCGGGATGAACGGCTGGGGTGGATGGGAGACGCCCTGGTGACGGCCGAGGAGGCGCTCTACAACTTCGACGTCGCGCTCTTTCAACGGCAATGGCTGGAAGGAATCCGGTTCAACCAGAACCCCGCCGACGGCGACATCTCCATCGTGTCCCCGCGTCCGTACACCGCGGAGGAACCGGACCCGGTCTGGAGCAGCGCCTATCCGGTCATGGTGTGGGAGTTCTTCCGGCACCACGGGGACAGGCGGTTTCTCGGGGAACACTTCGATGCGTTGTCGCGGTACGTGGACCACCTCGGGACCCAGGCGACGAATCACGTGCTGCCGCGGTACTGGATCGGGGACTGGGGATCCATCGTGGAGGGATGGAAGGAGGGCGACCCACCGTCGGTCACCACGGCGTTCTACTTCCTGGATGCGACCATCGCCGGCAAGGCGGCGCGGGTGCTGGAAAGAACGAATGAGGCGGCACGATACGAGTCTCTCTCGCGTGAAATACGCTCCGCGTTCCGCCAAGCCTATCTCCATCCGGGTGGGCAGCACTTCGAGCCGGAGACACAATTCGGCAACGCACTGCCCCTGGTCCTCGGGCTCGCCGAGGAGACGGAGCGGCCCGCCGTGTTGGACAACATCCTCGCCGATCTCGAGCGGCACGGCGGCCACTTCGACGTCGGCGTGCTCGGTGCGAAATACCTGGTCGATGCGTTGACCGACAGCGGACGGCCCGATGCGGCTTTTGCACTGGCCACGCAGACGGGCTATCCGAGCTGGGCGCACATGCTGGAAGGAGGGAGGAACACGCTCTCAGAATTCTGGGATCTCCACGGATCCCACAACCACGTGATGATGGGGAGCATCGATGCATGGTTTTATCGTGTGCTGGCAGGGATCCAACCGGACGAAGCCCGGCCCGGCTTCCGGCACATCGTGATCCGTCCTTTCGTCCCTGATTCCGTGGGTCGGGTGGAGGCCAGGGTTGAGACGGTGCGTGGGCGGATAGCGGTGGGCTGGTGGAAGCAGAGGAAGGAGTGGGTCATGAGAGTGGATCTCCCTGCCAACACCGAGGCGACGGTGTTCGTGCCGGCGGGTCCGTCGGCACGGGTGCGCTGCACGCCGGCGCGCGCCGCCGAACGCCGCGAACCGGGCGTGGCGGTGTATTCCCTGGGCTCCGGAAGATACGAGTTCCGTGTGTCAACAAATCAGTGAACAGCCAAAGGCCGGCGCCCCGGGGAGTGGCCGAAGCGATTCTGCCGTGCACCCGTGAAACCCCGGAGAGCTCCGGCTGTCCCATTCCCGACTTCCCTGCCGGCCCCGACTCACGTAGTTGTCGCGGCCGATGCGGTTGTTTCTCGCCTACGCCCTTGTTCTCACCGCGCCCTTCGCGGGCCTGCGTTCGAGCCACGCGGCCGTGCCGCCCCCCGACGTCTGGCCGCAATGGCGCGGACCCGACGGCCAGGGCCTCGCCTCGGTGAGCGGGTTGCCCCTCCAATGGAGCGAGACCGAAAACATCCTCTGGAAAACCCCGATCCCCGGCCACGGCCACTCCTCACCCGTGATTTCCTCGGGCCGGATCTGGATCACGACCTCGATCGAGACACCGGCCAAACCGGAGGACGTCGAGCGCCGCAAGAAGGCCGATACCGGCGGACAACCGCTGAACATCCTCGGCGAGGTCCGGCTTCACGCCGTCTGCCTCGACACCCGGACCGGCGGCATCCAGCACGACATCGAACTCTTCCGTGAGAGTGATCCGCAGTGGGTCCACCAGCAGAACACCTATGCTTCGCCCACACCCGTGATCGATGGCGACCGCGTCCTCGCACACTTCGGCACCTTCGGCACGGCCTGCCTCGACGCCGGGACGGGCGCGATCCTCTGGACCAACCGCGACCTCCATCTCATGCACGAGAACGGTCCCGGCAGTTCGCCTGTCGTCTGGAACAACTTCGTCATCTTCCACTGCGACGGCAGCGATTCGCAGTCCATCGCCGCCCTCGACAGGAACACGGGAAGACTCGCGTGGCAGACCGCGCGCAGCGGCGCGATGCACCCGGGTCCCCAGATGAGGAAAGCCTACGGCACACCGCTGGTCGCCCAGTACCGCGGGCAGGTGGAACTCCTCTCCCCGGCCGCCGACTGGCTCTATTCGTACGACCCGCTGACCGGATCGGAGCGATGGAAACTCAGCTACGGCGCGCTCGGATTCTCGAACGTCCCCCGCCCCGTCCTCGGCCACGGCATGATCTTCCTATCCACGGGCTTCTCGCGCTCCGAGATGATCGCGGTGAAATACGACGGATCGCAACCGCCGGGGATCGTGTGGCGCTGGAAACGCGGCGTGCCGCAGACGCCGTCGCCGATCCTCGTGGGCGACGAACTGTATTTCGTCAGCGACTCCGGCGGGTTGCTCACCTGCCTCGACGCAAAGACCGGCCGCGAAAATTACCAGGAACGGCTCGGTGGGAATTTCGCCGCGTCCCCGACCTTCGCCGACGGCCGCCTCTATTTCCACGACCGCGACGGCGTCACGTCCGTGGTCAAGCCGGGGCCGAAATTCGAGGTGCTCGCGCGCAACACGCTCGAGGGTTCCCACATGGCCAGCGCTGCGGTGGCCGAAGGTCATCTCTTCCTGCGAACCGACCGCGCGCTCTACTGCATCGGGACACCCGCCCACTGACGCGGCACCACGCCGCATCCATGGAGGGTCGCGCACGCAACCGCCGGACAGGCAACCCGGGAGACGGCGTCGAGGAATGAGCGCGACCCTCCGTCATGGCACGGCGCATCGACCACGGAGGTTACTCAACTCCACGCCACCTGGAAACCACGGCCGTCCTCGCCCCGGTTGCCACCAAACGCGTGCAGGGTGAGATCGACCCCGCGCGGATGGAATTCCGCACCGACCCATCCGACGGGCTGCTTGTCGTCAAAGTTGTAGCCAACGGCGGGGAGGTTCACGAGGCGGAGGTGCCCGCGGTCCTTGCGTTCCCACACGTGGGAATGGCCATAGAACACGGCCTTCACGTGGCGGTGCGGCTTGAGCACCGCGAAGAACCGCTCGGCGTCGAGCAACTCCCCGTCCGCAGGCCCGAGCGTGTGATGAACGAAGACCACCACCGGCCGGTCGCGGCGAATGGACAAGAACTTCTGGAGCCATTCGCGCTGGGCCAACCCCAGGAAGCCCGGTGTCTTGTTGGTGGTCAGGAGCGAATCGAGGACCACGAGGCGGACGACCGGATGTTCCACCACCACGATGTGGCGGTCCTTCACGATCGGCTCCGCACCGGACGGCGGTGGAATCGCCGCGAGAAAATTCGCGCGATCATCGTGGTTGCCCATCGCGATGTAGACCGGGACCCGCGCGGCGAGCGGCGCGAGGAGCGACTTCACTTCGACGTAATCCGCGGGCTTGCCCTCAAGCCGCGCGGCGTCACCGCAGTGCACCACCGCCTCGGGTCGCGCAGCCTCGATCTGAGGCACGATGCGCTGGAGGTTTTCCCACGGATTGAACCCGCGGTAACCGTTCACCCGATCGCCCGGAACGTGCGTATCCGAAATCAGCGCCACCCGGAAACGGCCCGCTCCCGAACGCGCCGTTCCCAGACCCGGGCCATGGCATCCGGAGGCGACCACCGCGGCGCCGAGGGCGGAGAACTTGAGGAACGATCTGCGATTGACCGGTTGATGAAAAATGGCAGGCATGGTCGTGGGAACAGCACGATTCAACACCGGCTCCCCCCAACCACACCATCCCGAAGAGAGAGACAGGGCTCCAGTCAACATCCTAACCTCATGAAACCGATGCGCCGCCGCCAGTTCATCACCGCCTCCCTCGGGGCCATCGCCCTCGCCCCGTCGATCGCGCGATCCGCCAACCCGCCGAAACCCGTCGATCTCCGCGACCGCACCCGCGGGCTGATGTTTGGCTCCGCCCTCGGCGACGCCCTCGGTGGCCCCATCGGGTCTCAAGCGCGCGAAGCCGTCCAACAACTCCCCACCCCACCCAGGATCTGGAAGGAGGACGAGATTCTCGACGGCTCCGCCAAGGCAGCCACCGCGAAAAGATTACAGTTGAGATCCTACGCCGGCATCCGACCCAGGCCGGAGTCGTACGCCCACTGGAACCCCGACGCCGAGCCGGGCACCATCACCGACGACACCCGCCACAAGCTCATCCTGCTCGATGCACTCCACACGGCCGAGAACAAGGGGACCAACCTCGGCCCCCGCGAACTCGCCACGGCCTATCTGGATTGGCCGAAACGCGCCTCCATCCGCAGGAACACCGAATATCAGGTGCTCGCGGCCGATTGGCTCGCCGAATGGCAGTTCGCTGCACGCTGGATTCTCGGCGAACGCGACCTGACCAAGGCCAGGCCACCCGAGCGGATGTGGCAGGGACTGCCCACCTTCTGCGGCCAGATGACGCTTCTTCCGCTGGCAGCCTTGTTTCCTGGCCAACCCGAACGCGCCTACCTCGCCGCGTGGAACCTGGGCTTCTTCGACAACGGATTCGGGAAGGATCTCAACGCCTCCCTGGTCGCAGGCCTCTCCACCGCGCTCATCACCCCCCTCGACCCCGAATCCCCGAAGAAAGCCTGGGACGCGATCTTCGCGTCGATGCGCGACACCGACCCCTTCGAGTACGGCAGGATCCGGTCGACGACCCGGTCTGTCGATCGCTGGCTCGATCTCGCGCTCAAGCTCGCGGACGACGCAGACCATCACCCGGGCAGATTCTTCGCCGTCCTCGAGAACGGCTTCCGCGAGACGATGAAATGGGAGGCGGCGGTCCCGTTCGTCGTCGCGTTCGGATGCCTCGCGCTCGCCGAGTTCGACCCGCTGGCCGCGCTGCAGCTGACGCTCGAATGGGGACATGACACGGATTCATTCGCGCAACTCGCGGGCGCGTTCATCGGCGCGCTCCACGGCACCAGCCTGTTCCGCACCGAATGGCGGGAGGCCGTCGCAGCACGGTTGAAGGCCGATTACGAGGTGGACCTCGAGGACGAATGCTCCCTCCTCGACCGGATGCGTCGGCAAGCCCGCTCACGCCCAGTGGTCCAGGAGTGACGGATTCGCGAAAACCGCTTGGCGGCCACCCGACCTCGGCCGAGACTGCCCCCATAGCGCCCATGAGAACCCTGCTGATCGGTATCGATTCCGGCACACAATCCACCAAGGCGGTCGTCGTCGACGCCACGTCCGGCAAGGTCCTCGGTTCCGCATCGGAGGGCTACGACCTCCTCCCGGACCTGCCCGCCGGCCACAAGGAACAGGACCCCGCGATCTGGGTGGATGCCACCGCCAAGTCCATTCGCGGCGCGTTGAAATCCGCGAAAGCCAAGTCCGGCGAAGTCGTGGCCATCGGTGTCAGCGGCCAGCAGCACGGCTTCGTCCCGCTCGACGCAAAAGGCCAGGTCATCCGCCCCGCGAAACTGTGGTGCGACACCAGCACCGCCGAGGAATGCGCCGAGATCACCGCCGCCCTCGGCGGACAGCGCGCCGCCATCAAGGCCATCGGCAATGCCGTGCTCCCGGGATTCACGGCCGGAAAAATCCTCTGGCTCAAGAAACACGAACCCAGGAACTACGAGCGCCTCGCCACGGTCCTTCTCCCGCACGATTACCTGAACTGGTGGCTCACCGGAAACCGCTTCATGGAATTCGGCGACGCCTCCGGCACCGCCCTCGTCGACGTCCGCCGCCGCCGGTGGTGCGAAGCCGCGATCAACGCCATCGACCCGGAGTTGATGGGCAAGCTCCCCACACTCTCGGCCAGCGACGAACCCGCAGGCCAACTGTCCACCCAAACCGCCACCGACCTCGGCCTGGCCCCCGGCGTCCTCGTCAGCGCAGGCGGCGGTGACAACATGATGGGCGCCATCGGCACCGGCAACACCCGCGCAGGCGTCATCACCGCAAGCTTCGGCACCAGCGGCACAATCTACGCCTGCACCGAGAAACCCGTCATCGATCCCAACGGCGAGATCGCCGCGTTCTGCGATTCCACCAACCGCTGGCTCCCCCTCCTCTGCACCATGAACGTCACGGTCGCGACCGAAATGGTCCGACGGGACTTCAAACTCGACCATGCCGCGTTCGAGAAAACAGCCGCGAAAGCCCCGGCCGGTTCCGACGGGTTGCTGCTGCTCCCCTACCTCGAAGGCGAACGTACCCCCAACGTCCCCGATGGCACCGGCGTCTTCTTCGGTGCACGCCCAAAAACATTCACCGCCCAGCACTTCGCCCGCGCATCCATGGAAGGCGTGACGCTCGGGATGAACTACGGCCTGCGGCGCCTCGCTGCGCTCGGGGTCAAGGCCACGCAGGTCCGTGCCACCGGCGGTGGCGCGAAGTCCAAGCTCTGGCGCCAGATCATGGCCGATGTCTTCAATGCCGAGGTCGTCACGTTGAAGGTCGCCGAGGGTGCCGCCTACGGCGCCGCCCTCCAGGCGCTCTGGTGCTGGCGCCGAAGCCGCGGCGAAAAAATCCGCATCGAGGAACTCACCGACACCTTCGTCACGCTCAACACAGCAGAGACGACCGCGCCGCGGAAGGAGAATCTCGAAGCCTACGAGCAGCTCCAATCGATCCAGGACGAACTCAGCCGCACCCTCCGCCCAGCCTTCGCAGCCCACAGGAAAATCGTCGGCTAGCCCCCTGCCCCCAGACGGTTGGGGCATCGAAAAATCGGGGGATCCACCCGGAATCCCGGGCGTTTCCCGGATACCTCCGCGATCCCCCCCTGTTTTCCAGAGCCTCGTGCGGCTCGGGTCACTCGCGGATCGCGGCCTGCAGGGACTGCTTGAGTTGCGCGAGAACCTTCTCGTGCGCGGCACCCGCCTCGGCGTCGGTCAACGTGCGGTCCGCACCACGATACGTGAACGCATACGCCAGGCTCTTGTGCCCCTCCGCCACGTGCTTGCCCCGGAAGACATCGAACAATTCCGCGGCCTCAAGGTTCGGAGCCTTCGCCTGCCGAACGGCCTGCATCACGGCTTCGTGCGTCACAGACTCGGGGACCACCATCGCCACGTCGCGCCGGATGGCCGGAAACGCAGGCAGCGCCTTGAACGATCGGCCCGCATTTCTCCGCGCCAGGATCTGGTCAAGATCCAGTTCCGCCAACAAGACCGGGTCGCGTAGATCATGGCTTTTCGCCAGCCGCGGCTGAAGTTGCCCCATCTCGCCCAACACCAGCTTCCCGCCCAGCGAGATCTGCGCCGACTCCAGAAAGAATCCACCGGATTCAACGCGCCGCGCGAATCCCCATCCCTTGAGGCCGAGGTGCTCGAACAACTCCTCGATCAACCCCTTGAGGTCCGCGACCTCGTACCGCGCGTCACGCTCAGCCCCCGCCCAGAACGCGGGAGACCGCGCACCCGTCAACGCAATCGCCAACCGCCACCCCTCCGAAACGCCACCCGCGTTCGCCCTGAAAACACGGCCCAACTCGAACAACGCGACGTCCCCGTTCTTCTGCCGCAGGTTCCTCCCCATCACGTCCAGCAAACCCGGCAGCAGGCTCGGCCGCATCACATCCATGTCGCTGCTCAACGGGTTCAGCAACGGAACCACGGCCGCCAGATCACCGCCCGCCATCGAGGCCCGCGAGATGAGCGTCTGCCCCTGCGCCTCGTTCAGCCCAAGCCCCGCCAACAGGCGGCGCACTTCCATGAACTCGTCGTGGCGGGCATCGAACGCATGCCCACCCTTGGCATGCCGCGGCTCGGTCGAGGGAATCCGATCCACCCCATACAACCGTGCCACTTCCTCGACCAGATCAACCTCCTGCTTCAGGTCCACGCGATACGTCGGAACCTGGAACGTCACGGGCTCCGGCGGTGCCGGATCATCCAACGATCGCGGCCGACGATTCACGATCTTCAAGCCGAGCTGACCGAGAAACGACTCGATCTCCGCCGCCGCCAGATCCAAGCCGAGCAACGCGTTCACCTTCGCATGCCGCAGCACGATCTGCCTCGGAACAATCGGCTCCGCACACACATCCACCACACCCGCGGCCAGCGTCCCCCCCGCGGTCTCCAGGATGAGATGCGCCGCCCGCCGACTCGCCCACTCCGAGATACCGATGTCCGCTCCACGCTCGAAGCGATACGACGAATCGGTCCGGATCCCGAGCGTCTTGCTCGTCCGCCGGATCGAGGTCGGGCTGAAATACGCAGACTCCAGCAGCACGTCCACCGTGCGATCGTTGATCTCGGTGTTCTGCCCGCCCATCACACCGGCAAGCGCTATCCCCCTGGCGGAGTCCGCGATCAACAGATGTCCACCCGCAAGAACCGATTCCCTTCCATCCAGCGCGATGAACTTCTCCCCGTCCGCCGCGCGACGGACCACAATTGTAGGCCGACCGTCGTCCGCCTTCGCCACCAGGCCATAGTCGAATGCGTGCAGCGGCTGGCCCGTCTCCAACATCACGAAATTCGTGACGTCCACGACGTTGTTGATGCTGCGCATCCCAACCCGCTCCAGCCCGGTCCGCAGCCATTCCGGGCTCGGCCCCACCCGCACACCACGGATGACCCGCGCGGTGTAGCGGGGACAAAGGTCCGCAGCCTCGACGCGCACGGAGACGAGAGACGCCGCCTCGTTCGTGGCGTCCGCGGCCAAAACCGGTGCGCGATCCACCGCCGGGAGCCGCAGCGCGTTCCCGGTGATCGCCGCGATCTCGCGTGCGATGCCGATGATGCTGTTGAGGTCGGGCCGGTTCGGCGTGACCTCAAGGTCGAACACGACGTCGCTGCCGCCGCGGCCGAAATGCAGGGCCAGCGCCTGGCCGACCGTTGCGTCGGGTCCAAGGATGAGGAGGCCGTCCTCACGCTTGAGCCCGAGAGCCTCGGGATCGATGCCCAGTTCATCGGCCGAACACATCATGCCGTGGGACTCCACGCCGCGGATCTTGCCGACCTTGATGGTGAACGGCTCCTTGTCGCCGGGCCTGGGCGGGAGCGTGGCGCCGGGAAGGATCAGCGGAACGTTGTCACCGGCCTGGAAATTCTGGGCTCCACAGACGATCTGACGCTCGCCCTTGCCATCGTTGACGCGGCACACGGAGAGTTTGTCGGCGTTCGGATGCTTGTCGCGCGTGATCACCTGTGCGACCACCACGCCCTCGAAATCGCCGGCGATCCTCACCACGCCCTCGACCTCAAGCCCGAGCATGGTAAGGCGCTCGGTCACCTCTTCAGGTGACCAGTCGAAATCGACGTACTGCCGCAACCCGTTCAACGTGACTTTCATCGTTCGTCCTTCTCACCGCCCGCGTTTCCCCACCTCGACCCGTCCCTCCCTCAAAACTGCCGCAGGAACCGGACATCGTTCTCGTAGAAAAGCCGGATGTCGCTGATCCCATACCGGATCATCGCGATGCGCTCGATGCCGAACCCGAACGCCCAGCCCGTCCATACCTCCGGGTCATACCCGACGTTCTCGAACACCTGCGGATGCACCATCCCGCATCCCGCGATCTCCAGCCAGTCCTTGCCCAGCTTCCGAACCAGCGCGTTGCTGAAGTCGATTTCGAAACTCGGCTCGGTGTAGCTGAAATAATGCGGCCGGAACCGGATCTTGGTGTCCGACCCCATCAGCTCCCGAAAGACAAACTCCACCGTGCCCTTCAAGTCGCCCACCGTGACCCCACGATCCACGTACAAGCCCTCGACCTGGTGGAACGTCGGGTTGTGCGTCGCATCCGCGTTGTCCCGGCGGTAGACCCGGCCGGGGACGATGATGCGGATCGGCGGCGGCTGCTTCTCCATCACCCGGATCTGCACCGAGCTGGTGTGGGTCCGGAGCAACGGCCGGCTCGGGGTATCCACGAAAAAGGTGTCCTGCGAGTCGCGCGCCGGGTGGTCCTTCGGCGTGTTCAACGCATCGAAACAATGGTACTCGCCCTCGATCTCCGGCCCGTCCGCCACCGCAAAACCAATCCGACGAAACGCCTTCACGATGTCGTCCGTGACACGCGTCAACGGGTGCAGATGGCCCAGCGCCCGACGCCGACCCGGAGCCGTGAAGTCCGACGGATTCTGGGGCTGCGCGGCCTTGAGCTCGAGTTCCTCACGCCGCGAGGCCAGCGCGGACTCAAGCTCCGCCTTGGCCGCATTGATCGCCTTCCCCGCCGCGGGACGCTCCTCCCTGGCCAAACTGCCGAGCTGCTTCATCAGCGCGGTGAAGCGCCCTTCAGGCCCAAGGAAAACACCCTTGCCCTGCTCCAGCGCCGGCAGGTCCGTGGCCGCAGCAAACGCCTCACGGGCCTCCGCCTTCAGGGGATCGATCTGTTCCAGCAGTCCAGCCATAACTCAGCAAGCTCCTTCACATCCAACCAGCCTCCGACCAACGCCCCACGGGGCTCGAATCGCCTCGGGTCGACCCAGCCCGCCTCGGATGACCTCCGAGGGCATACAGGAAGGGGGCCTCCGGCAGGAACCGGACGCCTGCCGCGCACGGGCGGGCAGGCCCAGCCAAAAAAAACGGGCAGCCGGTAGGCCACCCGTTTGAGTGAGTGTCGTGGTCACGGACCCTTGCGGCATCATCGGCGCCAGGCACCGGAAAACGCCGGGGACCCAAAGACCAGTGGTCAGGCCTTGGCGGCGCCAACCTTCGCTTCGAGCGCGCCACGTGCGATCCGCACCAACTCGCTGAAAGCTGGGGCATCGGTCGCGGCCAGATCGGCCAGGCTCTTGCGATCGAGGGCGACCTTCGCGGCCTTGAGCCCTTCGATGAACCGGCTGTATGTGATGCCGGCTGCACGAGCCGCGGCATTGATGCGGATCTGCCACAACTGGCGGAAACTCCGCTTCTTTGCGCGTCGGTCGCGGTAGGCGTACTGAAGGCCGTGGTCAACCGCATCCGAGGCGTACCGGTACAACTTGGAACGCTTCAGGCGGAAGCCCTTGGCCAGTTTAAGCATGCGCCTCCTGCGCTTACGGGAGGCTGGGGCGTTGGTTACTCGCATGGTATGAGAGGTGTGACTAGCTATTCGCTGCCGATGAATCCGTCATCAGCGGGTGAACGGCAGGCACGCCAGAACGCGGTAAGCGTCCGTCGGACCCACCTCCACCGGCTTGCGCAGGCTTCGGCGGCGGCCGGGACTTTTGGATTGAAGAAGGTGGCGCCGGCCGGCGCGAGATCTCATCACCTTGCCTGTGGCCGTGATCTTAAATCGTTTGGCCACTGATTTCTTGGTCTTGGGCGGACGGCTTCGTCGCATAATTCCCTCGTCTATCGAAAAGGAGCGCGGAATATATTGAGCCCCACGCCATACTTCAAGGGCTTATTTCATCTCTCGCAACCCCAACGCAGAGTTCCAGATTTCACACCCCGGGTTCCAGATCAAAAGTCAGACGATCCAAACCCGACCAACCCGACGTCCCAGATCCAAGGACCAAAGACCCGAGACTTCAGCCTTCTACACCGCCCACCGCACGGCCACGATCCACCCATGCCCGCCCATTGGTCAGGCGTCTTCCCCGCCATCACCACCCAAATGCACCGCGACGGTTCCCTCGACCTCGCGGCCACCAGCACCCACGCCGAAGCCCTCATCAAGAGCGGCATCAGTGGCCTCATCTTCCTGGGCTCCCTCGGCGAGAACCAATCCCTGACCTCCGACGAAAAACGCGACGTCATGGCCGCGATGATCGAGGTCGCCGATGAACGGATCCCCGTCCTCAGTGGCGTCGCCGAATCCAGTCTCCAGGAGGCCACACGCTACGTCCGCGACCTCGAACAGATCGGCGTCGACGGCTTCATGCTCATGCCGCCGATGATCTACAAGTCGCCGGACCCCCGCGAATCCCTCCACCACTTCCGGAGCGTCGCGAAGGCCACCGGCCTCCCCATCATGATCTACAACAACCCGGTCAGCTACGGCCATGACATCACGCCGGATCTCTTCGCGGAACTGGCCGACCAACCCAACTTCGTCGCCCTCAAGGAAAGCTCGGGAAACACCCGGCGAATCACCGATCTCCACAACACCGTCGGCTCCCGCTACGCCCTCTTCACCGGGGTCGACGACCTCGCGCTCGAGAGCGCGATCCTCGGAATCGACGGTTGGGTCGCGGGTTCCGGTATCGCATTTCCCACCGAAAACCAGCACTTCTGGGAGCTGACGCGCCGCGGCGAATGGGACAAGGCACGCGAACTCTACCGATGGTTCACGCCGCTGCTCCACCTCGACACCCATCCCAAGTTCGTCCAGTACATCAAGCTCGCCGTCCAGGAGGCCGGACTTGGCCAGGAATGGACCCGCGCGCCGCGACTGCCTCTCACCGGCCCGGAACGCAAGCAGGTGCTGAAGATCATCCACGACGGAATCGAGAGCCGACCCAGAATAGCCGGAGGCGCCAAAGCACGGATCCCAACGAAAAAGGCCCCGGTTGAACCCGGGGCCTCGCTTTCCTGAAATTATACCGGACGCGACTCAGGCCGCCGCCGGCGCCGGCGCACCAAACCCGGGCAGCTTCGGCGGAACTGGCTTCGGAACTTCAGGCAGCAACGTGGCGGCCTGCGCCCCGGAAGGCGGCTCCACGTTCGCCTCAGGATTGCTGGGCGGCGTGAACGTGCCGGTGGTGATGATCTCCTGCACCATGCGCCCGTCGAGCGTCTCAAACTCAAGCAGGGCCTTCGCAATCGCCTCCAGCTTGTCCCGGTGCGTCGCGATCAACTCCTTCGCAACCCGGTTGCGCTCCTCGATGATCCGACGCACTTCCTCGTCGATTTCACGGGCCGTCGCCTCGCTGTAATCCTTCCGGCGCACCATGTCGCGCCCCAGGAAATACTCGTCGTCCGAACCATACTGGACCATCCCGAGCTTCTCGCTCATGCCCCACTGGCAAACCATCGAACGGGCCAGGTTGGTCGCCTGCTTGATGTCGCTGGAAGCCCCGGTCGAGATGTCCCCGGACACCATCTCCTCCGCGATGCGCCCCGCCATGATCACGGCGATCAGGTCCAGCATCTGCTTCCGACCCTGGTTGATGACGTCCTTCTCAGGCAGGTACATCGTCGAACCCAGCGACTGCCCGCGCGGGATGATGGTGACCTTGTGCAGCGGATGCGTGTGATTGAGCATCACGTTCACCAGCGCGTGGCCTGCCTCATGCCAGGCGGTGAACTGCTTCTCCTCGTCCGTCATCGCCAGACTGCGACGCTCACGGCCCCAGCGCACCTTGTCGCGCGCCTCCTCGAGCTCCTTCATCCCGACCGCCTTCCTGCCCGTGCGGGCCGCAAGAAGCGCCGCCTCGTTCAGGAGGTTCGCAAGCTCCGCCCCCGAAAACCCGGGGGTTCCACGCGCCGTCACGCCGAGGTCGACGTTCACATCCAGCTTCACGTTGCGCGCATGCACCTTGAGGATCGCCTCACGTCCCTTCACGTCCGGAAGGTTGACCGTGATCTGCCGATCGAATCGTCCAGGACGGAGAAGCGCGGGATCAAGCACGTCAGGCCGGTTGGTGGCCGCGATGATGATGATGCCTTCCTGCGTATCGAAACCGTCCATCTCCACGAGCAGCGCGTTCAGCGTCTGCTCGCGCTCGTCGTTGCCACCACCCAAACCCACCCCACGGCTCCGGCCCACCGCGTCGATCTCGTCGATGAATATCAGGCAGGGCGTGCTCTTCCGCGCCTGCTCAAACATGTCACGCACCCGGCTCGCGCCAACACCCACGAACATCTCCACGAAATCCGAGCCGCTGATGCTGTAGAACGCCGCATCGGCCTCGCCCGCAATGGCCTTCGCAAGCAGCGTCTTCCCGGTGCCCGGCGGCCCAACCATCAGGATCCCCTTCGGGATGCGCCCGCCCAACTTCTGGAATTTCTTCGGATCCTTGAGGAATTCGACGAGTTCGGAGACTTCGTCCTTCGCCTCCTCAACACCGGCCACGTCCTTGAATGTGGTCCGGTTCTTCTCCTTCGCGAGCATCCGGGCCCGGCTCTTCCCAAAACTCATGGCCCCGCGTCCGGCCATCTTGATCTGCCGGATGAAAAAGAAATAGATGAGCGCCGCCAGCAAGAGAAACGGCAGCACCACCGTGACAAACACGTTCATCAACAGCGTGTTCGGCACCTTCACCTCGAAATTCGGATTCCTCTGCAAGTCCTTGACGTCGTCGTCCACCAACGCCACCCGCGTGATGAACGCCACCTCACGAGACCGGATCCCGTCGTTCGTCACCGAACTCCCACCCGACATCAACTTGTCCCCCCGCACCTCCACGCCCGCATCCCGATACAGGAATTTTCCCGTGATCTCCTGCAGCGGCGACTGCGGATCAAACGTGATCGTCCCCGACACG
>CAIMTB010000590.1 GCA_903844265.1 uncultured Verrucomicrobiota bacterium | reverse complement strand
CTTCCCTGACACGGAAGGGGTCAGAGGTTCGAACCCTCTATCGCGCACGATCTATTCCCCGCCTTGGCATCTAGGCAGATATAGCTGCGCCACAACCTGTTGGATAGTTCTCAGTTCTGGAGATGAGGACCGGCTCGGTTGGCAGCTCAATCCTTCATCATCACGCGCGCTTGGCTGGTGATCAGCGCCACCGCGGGGTGGGCGATGCGGCGCTCGGCGGTGATGGCGTGGAACTGCACGCGGCATTTCTCGGTCCGCCCGATGGTTTTAAAACCGTAGTGGCACACCGCATCGTTCACCGCCACGCTGGGCAGGGCGATGAACTCGCGACCTTCGGCGGCCATCACCTTCATCAGCGCCAGGTCTTCAAACTCCGCCACGATCCGCGTCTGGATCTTTTGCTCGCGAAACCACGTCTCCAACGCGCGGCGCAGGCTGGTGTTCTCCGTCGGCAGCAAGGCGGGGGCGTCGTGGAGCGACTTGGGGAAATTGCGCTTCAGTCGGGCGGCTAGTTTCTTCTCGGCGCAGAACGTTGTGCCGGTTTCTCCGAGCGAATGGCTGTAGGTCTTGAAGTTGGTGCTGCTGGACGCGGGTTCGTCGGCGAGGACGATGTCCAGCCGGTGCGCGGCAAGTTGCGCGAGTAAATCCTCCATCTTGCCCTCGCGGCAGATGATGTGCGCGGCCTGCGGCATGGCGAAGACCGGCCTGAGAATCTCGTTCGTCACCAGCTTGGGGAAGGAATCCGCCACGCCCACACAGAGCCGCAATGCCTTCGTGCCGGGGCGCTGCTTGACAGCATTCATAAGCTCGCGGCCGAGGGCGAAGATTTCCTCGGCAAAGCCGAAGACGACCCGCCCGGCGGCGGTGAGCCTATTTTTACGACCCTGGCGCTGGAAAAGTTTCTCGCCGAACGCGGACTCCAGTTCGCGGATCTGTTCCGAGATCGAGGGCTGGGAAACGTGAAGCTTCTCGGCGGCTCGGGCGAGGCTGCCTTCCCTGGCCACGGTCCAGAAGTAACGCAGGTGGTGATAATTGAGCCAATCCATGATGCATCCGTGATACTTCGGATTAACCTAACCGTCCATTCGGAAACGCGTAGGAGTGGCCTGCCGCTGCCGCGCCTATCTTCACCTGTGACCACCGGAAAGGCCCTAGTCCAAGTGGGCAGCCTGACGGCGGGACACAAGCACGAAAGGTCCTTTATGATCTGGATGATATTTATTGGCACGATGGCTCTCTCTCTCTGGGCGATGTGGCGCGTGAAGTCGGTTTACAAACGCTACAGCCAGGGCACGGTCCGCTCAGGCCTGACCGGCGGCGAGGTGGCCGCGCAAATCCTCCGGCGCACCGGCATCCGCGACGTGAACATCACCGTGGGCGAAGGCATGCTCGGCGACCATTACGACCCGATCCACAAGCGGCTCGTGCTGTCACCCGACAATTACCATGGCCGCTCGCCCGCCGCGCTGGGCGTTGCCGCCCACGAGTGCGGACACGCCATTCAGCACGCGCGGGCCTACAAGCCGGACGCCAACGCGACTAGACGCCATTTCAACCCGAGGTGGAAGACATCACGCCGGATTAAACCCAGCCACCCTTCTGAACTACCAGTTCGTCATTTATCGGAGTTCAGCTAGACTGTCCCGAGATTTTGGGAATCTATGAATGAATCAATCTGGCTCTGGGTCGGCTTCAACGTGTTCGTCCTCGCGATGCTCGCGCTGGATCTGGGCGTGTTCCATCGCAAGGCGCACGTCGTGTCGCTGAAGGAATCGCTCACCTGGACGTTCGTCTGGATCGGGCTGGCGCTAGTGTTCAACGCGGGCGTGTGGCACTACGCCGGCTCGACGAAGGCGCTGGAGTTCTTCACCGGTTATCTCATCGAAAAGTCGCTCAGCGTGGACAACGTGTTCGTTTTCGCGCTGCTGTTCTCGTATTTCGCGGTGCCGCCGCTGTTTCAGCATAAGGTGCTGTTCTGGGGCATTCTCGGCGCACTGATCATGCGCGCCATCATGATCGTCCTCGGCGCAGCGCTCATCGCGAAGTTCGCCTGGATCATCTACGTGTTCGGCGGCTTCCTGATCCTCACCGGCATCAAGATGATCGTGAAGCGCGAGGAGGAATTTCATCCCGAACGCAACCCGGTGGTCAAATGGTTCAAGCGGCTCATGCCGGTGACGCCGGACTATCGCGGGGACAAATTTCTCGTGCGCGAAAACGGCATCCGGATGGCCACGCCGCTGTTGGTGGTGCTGTTGCTGGTGGAAATCTCTGACGTGATCTTCGCGGTGGATTCCATCCCGGCAATCTTCGCGGTCACGAAAGACCCGTTCATCGTCTATACCTCGAACGTCTTTGCTATTCTCGGACTGCGCTCGCTCTACTTTGCGCTCGCCGGCGTGATGGACAAGTTTCACTACCTCAAGATCGGCCTGGGAGTGGTGCTGACGTTTGTGGGCGTGAAGATGATCCTCGCGCATACGGCGTGGAAAATTGACACGCTGGTGTCGCTCGGCGTGATCGTGGCGATTCTGACGTCGAGCGTGGTGATGTCGCTGCTGCGACCAAAGAAGGCAAAGCATGTGGTTCCCAACCCCGGTTCGAGCGTGGTGAAGGTTGGGCCAATGGAGCCATGACTGCATTGATTATCGAAATCGTCGTCATCCTGCTGCTCCTGGTGGTGAGCGGCGTTTTCGCCATGACCGAAATGGCGGTGGTGTCGTCGCGCAAATCACGGCTGCGTGTGATGGCGGCGGACGGCAACGCCGGAGCAAAAGCGGCGCTGGCTTTGGCCGACGCCCCCAACCGTTTCCTGCCGTCGGTTCAGCTGGGCATCACGCTGGTCGGGCTGCTGGCGGGCGCGTTTGGCGGCATCACCATCGCGGAGGAGATTGCCGCCAGGTTGAAGCCGCTGCCCAAACTTGCCCAATATGCCGAGGCCATTGGCGTGGGTGTGGTGGTGGTGGCGCTGACCTATCTCTCGCTGGTCATTGGCGAGCTCGTGCCCAAACGGCTGGCGCTCGCCCGCCCCGAGGTCATCGCCAGTCGCATGGCGCGACCGGTGGATCTCCTGAGCCGGCTGACCCGGCCCATCGTCCGGTTGCTCGGCGCTTCCACCGACCTGGTGCTGCGGTTGCTCGGCGCGCGGGCAGGAGCGGCTGAGGCGATTTCCAATGAAGAGGTGAATCTCTTGCTGCAGGAAGGCATGAAGACCGGTGTATTCCACAAGAGCGAACCGCGCATGGTCGAGTCCGTGCTCGCCTTCGACCAGCGGCCCGTGCAGGACATCATGACGCCGCGCGAGAAAGTCGTTTTCCTCAACCAGGACGACCCGCACGAGGCGGTCTGGCACAAGATCGTGGTATCCGGTCACTCGGATTTTCCGGTTTATGCCGCGAGCCGCGACCGGGTGGTGGGCATGATTTCGGTAAAAGCCATCTACGCCAATCTCGCCGCGGGCGTGGGCGTCAAGCTCGCTGACCTGATGACGCCGCCGCTGCTCGTGCCGGACACGCAGACCATTACCGGTTTGCTCGAAGGGTTTAAGAAAACGCGCCGCCATATCGCCCTCGTCACCGACGAATCGCGCATGGTCGTTGGGTTGGTGACACTGGTGGATGTGCTGGAGGCCATCGTCGGCGAAATTCCTTCGCTGGAGGAGCGCCGGCGGCCCCAAGCCGTGCGCCGGGACGACGGTTCACTGCTGGTGGACGGCGGTTTTTCCGTGGCCAAGCTCGCGCCGTTGCTGGGCGAAGCGCCGCTGGCAGAAGCGCTGGCGCATCGCTGTGAAACCCTCGCCGCGTATGCCGCAGCACAGCTTGGTCAGGCAACCAGTGAAGGCGCCATGTTCGTCCGTGAGGGCGTGCGCTTTGAAATCATCGACACGGATGGCAGTCGCATCGACAAGGTACTCGTCAGCCGGGAGGGAAACTTGCCGTGATCAAATCCGTCAACCAACTCACTGGCTCGAAGACGTTTCGCCACAGCCCGGACGCTCGAGCTTGCGTTGAAGGAGCCACCGACCCGGCTGGTCAGCTTGCGGAGGAAGTGGTCTGGCGGTTCCTCTCACATCACGAGCGATCGAAAGCCGAAGGAGATCGTCGCATGAAAAAGCTCCTCATCGCCCTCATCGGCGGCACGGTCGTCTTGATCGGCGTGGCCATGCTGGTCTTGCCGGGGCCGGGCGCGCTGGTCATTGCCGGCGGACTGGCGATCCTTGCGACGGAATTTATCTGGGCGCGACGCGCGTTGCGCAATGCGAAGGGCGCGGTTGCGAAAGTCCGCCGCAAGTCCGGCCTCAAAGAATGGTTGCAACGGCTGAACACGCGGTAGGGAGTGAAGCCAGCGCCTGCGGGGAAAATCTGAAGCGGAATTCAGACCGTGGGATTCAATCGCCGGGCAAATTCAGCCAGAGTCGCGCACAGCGGATTGTCAGTGATCGGCTTCGACTCGCAGCATCACCTCATTGCGGCGCAGGAAGGAAGGCGTCCACGGCGGATCAAAATAGCCATACACCGGTGTCGCCGACGCTTTTAAGTCTTGCGACGCGAGCCATGTTTGCAGGCGCGCAAGCGTCTCCGACTCCCGCTTTGTGTTGCGCCCGCCGCTGAATCGCAGCACGGCAAACCGGCCGCCCGGCAACTCCCGCACCGTCACTGCGCCGTCGGCCGGCTTGGGGGCGGTGGCGGCGTTGAGTTTCGACGGCAGCACAAAGGCCATCGTGCGGTTGGTGTCCTCGCCGGACATGAACACAGGAGTGGTCATGGCGATTTTCCGTTTCGCCTCGTTCGCGCCGGTGATGAAGCCAAACAGGCGCATGAAACTTCCGTCAGCACTATTGCTGCCGTGAATCATTGGCGTCTCCACCACCGTCAATTCCGGGTATTCGCGCAGCTCGAACTTCCCGTCGGTGCGCACCACCATGTAAGGCGCGGATTCGTATCCGCCTCGCATGGTCTGGCAGCCGGCGAAAATCAATCCCGCAGCAATAAGCAGCATGGCAAACAGGATGGTCACTTTCATCACAGCCGCAGCCTATCCCGTCCGCCAGTGAGAAACGACCACAAACCGTCCGTCGCCGGGGGCGGGTGGTGCGATGCCGGTTGTGACATCGCTCGGGAACGTGTTATACGAATCTGCCGATGAACACCGAAGGCAAAGCCAGGCCATCGCGCGGTTGATCACGCTGGTATCCAGGAGCCCCGGGCTATTGGCCGTCGACATGCTCGAAGGATTCCTCGATGGCGTGCTGCATGGCGTCGGCTTGTTCGTCGGTGAGACAACCGGCGGTCTTGCGCAATGTCTCGAGCGCCTTGCACACGCCTTCCAGAGCGCGCGCCCATATTTAACCTGCGGTATCCACTCTTCGTGGCGGGTTCTACGTGCCCCGCTGGGCAAGCTTCAGCATTCGTTCGGCTCGCTCCGACACGATGCCCCTTGGCAGCTCCAACGAAGCGTCCACTGGGCTATTGTCTGAGCCATTCGACCCCCGGCAGGCCCCCACGATTCGATCCGCCATGTCCTGCAACCGTTCGCGAACCATCGGCCAACTCAGTCGAGCAGCCGTGGCCAGTTGCTGGAAGTGCTCTGGCGACACTTCCGCCAGGGTTGCCGCACTCCCAATCTTCATCGAGAGATGCTTCGAGAGTTCCGGCCAGGCCAACGTGCAAACCTGATCGTAAAGCGGTGCCAGTCTTCGTTCCTTACCGCGATAGAGCAGCGAGAAATTCTTGCTATGCGCATCCGCATTGCCCGTCAAGGCGGCGAAGATCACCGCATCCAGGAAATCCCTGATATCGATCACTGGTACCGACGACCACTCGCGAATCAGGCTGATGCAATCCTTCAAGGATGGCCCCCCTTCCTGCTGGTATTTCCGAGATGCACTGAACCCAAGGGCCTGGCAGAAATCCTCCTGGTGAAGCCGCTCAATCGCCCCGTCAGCCGCCGGCATCCGGTCGTATCGCTTCACCAATAGACAGGGCGTCCTCCCGATGACCCTTCTCTGACATTCGGCCGCGCTCAGCCCGATCTCTCGTGCCAGTTCCATGCACCAAGCCTCGTTGGCTACCAATCCGGGAAAGCGTTCGGGTTCAGGCTTCAGAATATGGGTGCTGGGGGTTCCATCGAGGGGCAAAGCGATCCGCGCCTTCGACGTTGCCGATGCCCCCTCCATTACCACCGGAAGCTTGGTCTGTGCCCCCGCCAGCGATAGCCGAACTCCTGCCTCACCCGCCATGAGCGGTTGCCGCGGAAGTCGTTCGACGATCGACGCCAGACTTGAATCGTCCAGCCACCGAAGACCACCCACACGCGATTCCGGCAACGGCGTGCCCTCCGGAAAGAGCGACACCGCCCCGGCACAGTCACCACCAATCCGCTCCAGGATCGCGAAGTCGTTGCCACCGCTGACCCCGAGTATCGAAGCAATGCGATCGCGTGAATCCGCCTCGGGAAGGAGTCCCGAGAAGAATGCTCGCACCTCCTTCCCGGAAAACGCCTCCGCCTGAAGCGGCAGCTGTCGAGACAGCGGATGGCCAGGGCCGGAGGCCACCCAATCCGGATCGTACGCAAAGAGGGGATTCTCGTCGTCCGACAGAAGTCCCACTCGCACCCCGTTGAGGCACACGAGCAGGCGCTTCATGGATCAACGAATTTCAGGCGCATCCCAAGGGCATGAAGAATCCCCAAAGCCTTGCCCAAGTGGCAGGTCGGCTTGCCTTGTTCCAGCTCGACGATGAACCGCAGACCGGTGCCGGAAGCCAGTGCGAGCTCCTTCTGGGTGACCTTCAAGCGCTTGCGCGTTGCCCGGATGGCTTCACCCAAGGTCTTCGAATCAACGACATCCATATTCCCGAACGGGAAACTATGAGCGGCAAACCAGGACCGCAAGCCTCGAGTTCCCGATCGGGCATTTTTCCGCGCAGACGCTTCGAGAGCATGTGGGTGCCTCACCGTCACCATCCGATGATTGTGCTCCGCCGCACAAATCGCAGTTCAGCAGATCGACGCTTCAGGAGTGGAATCCAGCCTCGGGCTCTCATTTTGCTGCGGCACTTCTTCTGGCAGATGCGACACGCTTGGACTGCAACTTCTCACTGGACAGCGGACGCCGCAGGAGCAACGTGTCGGCCGTGGCAGCTATTGTCGCAGCCCGAGGAGAGGCTGCGGCTCGACATAATTTACCGCCACTTCGAGTCGAGAGTCTTGCACAAATCGACGAGCGGTGTCGATGGAGGTGATATGAAGCGAATCCTAGGAGTTATACTGGGGCTCACCCTTTCTGTTGTCGCTGGGTGCTGGTTTTACTTCGCTTCGTCCAGTCGCCAGGCTGGTTACGTGAATGGATCCAAGGTTTTAGCGGCTGCGCGGACGTACCAAGAGGATCTTAAGCGCCAGGGGTCGGACGTCCCAACTTCGGTTTCACTGAAGGAGATGATCGCTCGGGGTTTGCTGACCGAGACGGATGTGAGTGGATTCTCTGGCATGGATGTGACCGTCACTTTACCCGTGGATGAGGGCCGTCCGCAAACCGTTCTTGTACGGTCACGTCTTCCGGATGGCGACGAGATCGTGGTATTGGCAG
>CAIMTB010000589.1 GCA_903844265.1 uncultured Verrucomicrobiota bacterium | reverse complement strand
GGGTCGACGAGCCAGCGGGCGAGGGCGAGGCGGTTGGGGACCGCCCCTTGGGACAGGGGCGGGAAGACGGCCGGAACACCTGCGGTGACTTCGGGACCCGGGTCGAGGAAGTTGCCTCGGTTCTGGAGGTGCGTCGGGCGGGGTGTGGGGTCCTTGCGTTCCTCGACCACGAGCGTGGAGAATTTCTGGTCGGCGAGTTGCTTGAGTCGTTCCTCGAGGCGGATGATTTCTCGCTTCAGCCGGCGAGCGTCGTCGGAGGCTTCCCGGTGGAACTCAGCCAGTTGGGTGATCTGCTCGGAGGAACGTTCCGGGGCCGTAAGTCGGGCGATATGCTGGAGGTCGTCCGTGGCTGGCCAGCGTGCGAGCGGATCCTTTTCGGTGGTCACCGAGAGGCGGAATCGGCCGATGGTATGGCTGCTGCCATGGTAGTGTTCGAAACGGAAGACCAGGCGGGTCCCGCCGCGGAATCCAAGGGGTTCCTTGACCTCGGCGATGAGGAAGTGGCGTTCGCCGAACCGCGGTGCGATGGCCCACCCAGTCTTGGGATTGCGGTCGATGGCGTGCTCGGCACGGTAATAAAGCTGTTCCCAGTCGGCCGTGGCCCGGGAGAAGACAACATTCGTGGACGCCGGCAACGGCCCGGACCTCGGCAGGGCGCTCAGCGCGAATTCATCGAGGATGAAATTGCCGGTCTGTCCCCAGCGCCCGGGGCCGTTCTTGGGAAGGCTCGGATCCGGCAGGACCTCGAGGAGCACGGCCGTGATCCCGGTGAGATCGGTTTCCGCCTCGATATAGATCGTGTCGTAGATCGGGTTGACTCCTGTCGCGAGCAGGGAGGAGTCCGACAGGTTTGTATAACTCGATCCGCCCGTGGAGACGGGGTTCTTGAGCACGAGCGGGCGCCAGACATTGCCCTTCCTGGCCAGGGATTTCTCCCAGGCACCACCTGCCGCTGCCAGTTTGGAGTCTGCCGCGGCGAGGTCGTTCCGGACATGCTCGAGATGACTCTTGAGATAGCCCTCGGTACGGCTGAGGTCGGGCCGGGGTACGTCGAGGGTCGGGGCCGTGCTGTAGTTGCCGCCGTCGGTGGTGTTGTTGAAGAACGCGAAGAAACGGTAGTATTCCTCGTGTGAGATGGGATCGTATTTGTGGGAGTGACACTCGGCGCAGTTGAGGGTGAGTCCGAGCCATGCTGTGCCGACGGTGGCGACGCGGTCCTTGACGGCCTTGACGCGGTATTCCTCGGCGTCGCCGCCGCCCTCGTCGTTGGTCTTGGTGTTGCGGTTGAAGCCGGTGGCGATGCGCTGGGCCGGGGTTGGGTCGGGCAGGAGATCGCCGGCGATCTGTTCGATGGTGAACTGGTCGAACGGCAGGTTTTTGTTGAAGGCGTTGATGACCCACTCCCGGTACGGCCAGATCGAGCGGGCGAGGTCCACCTGGTAACCGTTGGAGTCGGCGTAACGGGCAAGGTCAAGCCAGCCGCGCGCCATGTGCTCCCCGTAATGCGGCGACTCAAGAAGCCGATCGACCAGCCTCTCATAGGCGGAGTCGGAGGTGTCCGCCTCGAAGGCCCGGACCTCGCCGGCGGTCGGTGGAAGACCGGTCAGATCGAGCGTGACTCGGCGGATCAGGGTGGCGCGGTCGGCCTCGGTCTGGGGACGAAGCCCTTCGGTCTCGAGGCGAGCGAGGACGAAGCGGTCGATGTCATTCCGCGGCCAGGTTGTGGCCTTGATGGTCGGCGGTTCCGGTCGGGCGGGCTTGTGGAACGCCCAGTGCAGGCGGGGATCCGCGACGCTCCAGGTCGCGCCTGATTGGATCCAGTGGCGAAGGGTTTCGACTTCCGTCGCCGTGAGTCGCGGGCCCTTTGGCGGCATGACTTCATCGGCGTCGGTGGACGTGACGCGCTTGAGCAGTTCGCTCTCGTCGGGTTTGCCGGGTTGGATCGCGATGCGCCCCGATTTCGCGGGCGCAATGGCTGCGGCGCGGGAATCGAGGCGCAGATTGGCTTTCTGCTTGTCCGGGCCGTGGCATTCGGAACAGCGCTTGACGAGCAGGGGTTCGATGTCGCGGGCGAAATCGGGCGTGGCCGCGGCGTGGGCGGCTGCGGCGAACGCGATCAGGACGGAGGCCAACAGGAACCCGCCGGGGCGTGGACGTGACGTGGTCATCGGGAATGTTCGGGCAGGAGTGTGGACGAGAATCCCACGGGGACAAGGGCGGTGTGAGGCACGTCCGGCTCGTGTAAAAGACCTGTCCCCTTAAATGATATAACTTGGAAAGACGCGGTTTTTTGGTGGCGACGGAGCGCGACCGATCCTCACCAGGGGAGGCTGAACGTCTTGACGAAGGTGTAGCCCTTGATGGCTTCGATGACGCCTTCCTTGACGCCGAGGCCGCTGTCCTTGATGCCGCCGAAGGGGCTGCTCTCGATGCGGTAACCGGGCACTTCGTTGATGTTCACGGTGCCGCAGCGGAGGGTTCGGACAGCCTTGATGGCGTTGGGCAGGCTTGATGTCACAACGCCGGAACTGAGCCCGTAAGCCGTGGAGTTGGCGACGTCGAGGGCGTCATCGAGGTCGCGCACGACGACGATGGGTGCGAGGGGGCCGAAGCTTTCGCTCACGATCATCCGGCAGTCGCGCGGGACATTGGCGATGACGGTGGGTTCGATGAGGGCGCCGCTGCGGCGACCGCCGACGAGGACCTTGGCTCCGGCGGCGACAGCCTCCTGGACGACGGTCTCGAGGTGGATGGCGGAGGGTTCATCGATGACGGTGCCGACGCGGGTGTTTTCATCGAGTGGGTCGCCGCAGACGTACTCGGCTGTCCTGGCGACGAGGCGTTGCGTGAATTCCTCGGCAACGCGTTGGTGGACGAGGATGCGTTTCACTGCGGTGCAGCGTTGGCCGGAGTTGCGATAACTTCCTTCGGCCGCGAGTGTGACGGCGAGGTCGAGGTCGGCGTCGTCGAGGATGATGAGGGGATCGTTGCCGCCGAGTTCGAGGACGAGTTTCTTGTAGCCGGCGGTCAGGGCGATGCGTTTGCCGATGGCGACGCTGCCGGTGAAGGCGACAACCTCGACGTCGGGGTGGCGCACGAGGCGCTCGGCGACTTCCTGGGTGGGGCCGAGGAGGACGCTGAGCATGGGGCCGGGCAGGCCGGACTGACGGAGGAGTTCGGCGAACTTGAGTGCGGTGAGGGGTGTCTTCTCGGAGGGCTTGAGGATGATCGGTGTTCCGGCGGCGATGGCCGGGGCGAGCTTGTGGGCGACCTGATTCAGCGGGTGGTTGAAGGGTGTGATGGCGACGGCGCAGCGCAGGGGCTCGCGGGTGGTGAATATCTTGCGGGCCTTGCCCTGGGCGGAGATGTCACACGAGAAAACCTGGCCGTCGTCGCGCAGCGCCTCCATGGCGGCGAAGCGGAGGACGTCGATCGTGCGGCCAACCTCATACCTGGCCTCGCGCAGTGCGAGACCGGCCTCGCTGGAGATGGTGCGGGCGAAATCGTCACGTTGTGATTCGAGCGCGACGAGGGTGCGGCCGAGGATTTCGGAGCGCTCGTAACGTGTCGGCGTGGCGCGGAAGGCGACCGCCTGCGCCACCGCGGCATCGGCGTCCGTGGCCGATGCGAGGCCCACCGTCCCGACGATGTCGCCGGAGTAGGGACTGCGGACCGTGAGTGAGCCGGAAGGTTGGACGGGCTGGCCGGCCACCAGGGAGATCAGGGAAATGGAAGGCATGGTCAGGCGATCGTTCCGTTGCAGGTGAAGTCGAAGATGTCGAAGTTACGGACGTCGGCGCGGGCGCGGGTGAGATAGTCGGGTTTCAGCGGTTCGCTGAGCAGGAAGGGGACCATTTCCTCGTAACGCCCGCCGTGCGACCTCAGTCCCCCCTCGATGGCCTTCAGATCGTGGTATTCCGTGGTCCGACCAAGGACGACATCGCGGGCGGAGCAGACCACGACGTCGCCCATGCGGTCCGGGGGCAATTCCATCAGGCGCGAGGCGGTGGTGCGGTCGAGGGCCTCGGAGACGCCGGGGCGTGACATGAGCCAATGGATCACGGCTGGGACGGTGACGTCGGGGGTCGGGTCCGGGGGGAGATGGACCTGGGCGAAGCTGCCCAGGGCGCCGTGGTGGACGACGTAGGGATCGGTGATGGGGAGGATCACGCGGAAGCCTGGGCCGAAGCGGGCGGTCAGTTCGGTCTCGAGATAGATGACATTCGGGGTGCCGTCGGCGCGCTGTTTGGCGTTCATCCCGTGGTCTGCGGTGACGCCCACGATCGCGCCGAGGGCGATGAGACGGCCTATGAGTCGGTCGATGCTGGCGTAGAACTCGAGCGACTCGGCGGCTTCCGGCACGAACTTGTGCTGCATGAAGTCGGTGGTGCTCAGGTAGAGAAAATCGGCGCGCTTCTTCTCCAGAAGCGCGGCTCCGGCGCGCAGGACATAGAGGCTGGCTTCGCCGCTGTAGATGGGTGGGGTTGGTCCGGCGATGGCCTCGACATCCCCGATCCCGTGGGTTTCGGGCCGCGCCTGGTTGGCTTTCTCGGAGGAGAATGCGATTCCGCCGGTGGCGATGAGTCCGTGCGCGAAGATATCCCTGAGTTTCTCCTTGGCGGTGACCACGGCGACCTTGCGGCCGGCCTTCTGTGCGGCGGGGAAGATCGTCTCGGCGCGAAGGAACGAGGCGGAATTCATCATCACCTCGCGGTTGTTGGCGGCGTCGTAGAAGAAATTCCCGCCGATGCCGTGGACGATGGGTGGGGCGCCCGTGACGATGGACGAGTTGTTGACGTTGGTGAAGCTGGGCATGGCGCCGCGGGCGATGCCGCGGTAGCCGGTGACACCGATGCTTCCGAGGACCGGCATGAGTCCGCGGGCGATGGCGGCGTCGAGATACTCATCGGCCGAGCCGTCGAGGCAGATCACGGCGATGGGTCGTCGGGTGGGCGAGTAGGTACGGTTGTTGACGGTGAACGCGGTCATGTTTGGGGATGTAATCAATGATCAATAACCCGTAATCAGGGTGTCTTGGGCAAGTAGCCTACGGACGTCTGGATGCTATGGGTACAGGAGCAGCCGGCGCTGGTTTCTGGGGCGAGTAGCATGCCGCCGGCGGGGATGAGGGACAGCCAGCAGCCGGCTCGGATACCCTCGAACTGGGTGCGTCGGTTCGTCTCGAGATCCCACATGGCCTGATAATGGTGGCGGAAGAAGATTGCGTGGCGTGAGGCCGACATGATCCCGCAACCGCGCCGTTCAGGGAGGTCGGTGCGCAGGGTCTTTCCGGATGCAAGGTCGAACGAGCGCTGGTCGGAATAGAAAACGCCGTCGATGACGACGGGGTGTTGGAGGTGCCCGCTATGATGGCCCTTGTCATCCTTGTGGGATTCGGACCAGAGCATCTGACCGCCGGTTGTGAGCGGGTCGACGTCGCCCGGAGGATTCTTCGGGGACGGTGCATTGAAGGCGTAGGTATGATAGACCTTGTCCCGATCCGTGCCGGTGACCACGACGGTATTCCGGCTGTAGACAAGGTAAGTCATGAATTCGCACTTGGAGAAGTCCTGGGGTTTGGTCCAGAGGACGGATCCGGAGCGGAGGTCGAGGGCGACGAGGCGTTGGAGGGTGAGCAGTTCCGGGGCGAGTCGTGAGGAGGTTGCCTCGATCGCCTTGGGATTGAGGCTCTCGATGAAGAAGATCATGCCGTCCCCGATGGTGATCGTGGAATTGAGGATGGCGCCGCCGTGGTAGGTCCAGCGTGTCGCGCCGGAGGCACGGTCGAGGCCGAAGAGCGCCTCGCTGGTGACGCGGGCGATCTGGTCGGGATGAAAGTCCTCGTACCACTCGCCGTCGTCGCCGAGATACTGGGAGTCAGTCTTGACGCGGCTGCCGACGAGGAGGTGCTCGACGGTGGCGATATAACCCCAGTTGGCGCGGGCGTCCGGGGCGTTGGTGAGGGCGGGCACGGAGAATCGCTGGCGGCGTTGGCCGGTGGCACCATCGAAGGCGAGGCAATAACCGTGGTGCGCGACATACAAGGTGTCGCCCGAGCCCGTCATGTTGCTGCAGTCGCGGGGCAGGTTGGCGCGGCGTATCTCGGGTGCGGAAACGGTCCATAGGATGGAGCCGTTGTAGGAATCGACGCCAAACAGGATGCGGTCGCCCTGGATGAAGAGTCGTCCGCCGACGCTGACGGGCGAGGGATTGCGGGGGCCGCGATCGGGCATGGGCCGCGGGCCGGGGTCGCCCCACCAGGCGACCTGGAGGTCTCCTTTCACGCGCTCGTCGAGGCTGGTGGAGGTGTTGTCGGCGCTGCCGTATTGGTGGGACCACTCGCCGACGCCGTCGAGGGCGGGGCGCTCGCGATGGACCCAGAAGCCTTCGCGGGGCTCGAGGCTGCGGGGTGCTGGATCGCCGGGGAGGTCGGTCAGCCAGGCCTCCCATTTGGCGGCGTCGCGGTTCCTGGCGAGGCCTGCGGTGGCGGGGGGCGTTCCGACGAGGAGCCGTCCGCCGGCGGGACGAAGGAGTCGTCGGAGCTGGGCGGCG
>CAIMTB010000588.1 GCA_903844265.1 uncultured Verrucomicrobiota bacterium | reverse complement strand
ATCGGTGACGCCAGCCCCATCAAGTACTGCATCTACGTGATCAAGGAAAACCGCACCTACGACCAGGTCCTCGGCGACATGACCGAGGGCAACGGAGACCCTTCCCTCTGCCTCTTCCCCGAATCGATCACACCCAACCACCACGCCATCGCCCGCGATTTTGTCCTGCTCGACAACTTCTACGTCGAGAGCGAGGTCAGCGCCGACGGCCATGAATGGACCCTCGGCGGCATCGCGACTGATTTCGTCGAGAAAACCTGGCCGATGAACTACGGCCACAATGCACGCGGCAAATTCCCCTACCCCGCCGAAGGCCGCTTCCCCATCGCCATGCCCGCCTCGGGTTATCTCTGGGACGCCGCCAAACGCGCCCATGTCTCGTACCGTTCCTACGGATCATTCGTCGAAAACGGCAAGACCCTCGACGCCCCCGTCACATCGCGACTCGCCACCCTGGCCGGACACGTCGATCCCGGTTACCGCGGCTGGGACATGGATTATCCCGACGTGAAGCGCGCGGAACGGTTCCTCTCGGAACTCAAGCGCTTCGAGGCAACCGGCGACATGCCCCGGCTCCAGATCCTCCGCCTCCCCAACGATCACACCTACGGAACCAGCGTCGGCAAACCTTCCCCGCGCGCCATGCTCGCCGACAACGACCTAGCCTTCGGCACCCTGATCGAGGGCATCACCCACTCCAGATTCTGGCCGCAAACCGCGGTGTTCGTGGTCGAGGACGACGCGCAAAACGGCCCCGACCACGTCGACGCCCACCGCACCATCGCCTTCGCCATCAGCCCCTACATCCGCCGCGGCAGCGTGGACTCCTCCATGTACTCCACCTGCAGCATGCTCAGATCGCTCGAGCTCATCCTCGGAATGAAGCCGATGACCCAGTTCGACGCCGCCGCAAAACCGATGTACGCCAGCTTCCAACCCCAACCCGACCCACGCCCCTACTCACTCCGCCCCGTCACCACCGATCGCACCGAGAAAAACATCGCGTCGGCCTGGGGCGCCGAGGAATCCAACCGCATGGATTTCTCCAGGGAAGACGCCGCCGATGACCTTCGCCTCAACGAAACCATCTGGCATTCCGTCCGGGGCCCAGCCTCCACGATGCCCGCCCCCGTCCGCGCCGCATTCGTGTTCGCCGCGGCGGACGATGACGATGACGACGTCAACCGCAGCCGGCGCCCGTGATCGCGGATTTCACCCTCGCGATCACCGGCACGATCCGTTACCCATGGCCAGTCGCGGACAAGGACCACGACCACCGGGGGAACCCATGGGACAACACCGACACCCAACATGATCCGACCAATCCTTCAGGATGACGCGTTCCTCGACGACGTAACCCGGGTCCGCTCCGATTCGCCGTCCCCATCACCCACCTCCCCCCTCCACCTCTGGTGGCTGGGACAGTCCGGTTATCTTGTCCATTACAGAAACTGCTTTCTTCTCATCGATCCGTATCTCTCCGATTCGCTGACGAGGAAATACGCCGCGACGGACAAGCCGCACGTCCGCACGTCCGACCGCGTGATCGACCCGGCACGACTCGACTTCGTGGGCCTCGTCACCGCGAGCCATGTCCACACGGATCACCTCGACCCCGACACGCTGCGGCCGCTCGTCGAAAAGAACCCCGCGCTGGTCCTGGTCTGCCCCGAGTCGATCCGCTCCACCGCCCGCGAACGCGCAGGCCTGACCAACGACCGCATCATCGGCCTCGACGCCGGCGCCGCTCCATCGTCGCTGCTCGTGCGTCGGCCGCCATTCCAGATCCACGCAGTCCCCGCGGCCCATGAGCAGCTGGAACGTGACGGGTACGGGCGCATGGCCTGCCTCGGCTACGTGATCCGGATCGGGCCGTTCAAGATCTATCACAGTGGGGACACTGTGTTGTTCCCGGGCATGGCCGAGATGCTGCGCCCGTTCCGCGTTGACCTCGCGCTGCTGCCCATCAACGGGCGATCCCCCGAACGCCGCGTCGCCGGCAACCTCAACGGCACCGAGGCCGCACAACTCGCCCGCCAGATCCAGGCCGGACTCGTGGTGCCCTGCCACTACGACATGTTCGAATTCAACACCGCGTCGCCCGATGGATTCGTCGCGGAGTGCCGCGAGCTGCAACAGCCTCATCGCGTCCTGCAACTCGGCGAACGGCTCACGCTCGACATCGATCCGCAGGCCTGAGCACCCCGATGCCCCGCCGCAACCCGCGCCGAAGAATGGCGAACACCTTGGCATGCCGAGCGCAACCTCCCGGCCACGACCGCCTCCCTGTGGGCACCCGATAACCTCAGTGAATGCCGGCCTCCGACGTCGATGCAATCCCCAGGCGAACAACTCGGATTCTCCTTCGGCGGCGACCCCGGCCCCACGTCCGGCTACACGCGGTGGCAGGAGGAGCGACGCCAGGCGCTCGAGGCCATGGCCCTCAAGCTCGGCCTTCCCCTGGGCCATCGTGTTGAAGTTGTGCTGCGCGACGGAACGGTCCTGAAGGGAACTCTACGGCTCGTTCGCGAAGAGCTCTGGATCGAGATCAAGCGCGACTTCTCGCTCGAACTGCGCATCGAGCGCTGCACCTTCACCCCAGCCGACATCGAGTCGTGCGTGAGGCTGGACTGAGACCGCACCGCTGCCGATCAGATCTGCTCGAAGTACCGCTTCTTCTCCCAGTCCGTCACGGCATCCCCGAACGCCTGCTGCTCCAACCGTGCGTGGCGCACATAGAACTCAACCACGTCCGCCCCGAACGCATTCCGCGCAAACTCCGATTTCTCGAGCAGCTCCGTGGCGTCGCGAAGACTGCTGGGAAGACGCGCCAACGCAGGGTCGATGTACGCGTTGCCCGAGTACTCCGGACCGCAGTCCAGGTCCTCGTCGATCCCGGCCATGCCCGCCGCAAGCATGGCCGCGAACGCAAGATACGGGTTCGCATCCGCACCCGGCATGCGGTTCTCAGGACGAAACGAATTGCCCCGGCCCACCACACGGAAACCCGTGGTCCGGTTGTCCGTCGCCCACGCCATCCGCGTCGGCGCCCAACTCCCGGGCTGGTAGCGTTTGTAACTGTTGATGGTCGGACCGTAGAACAGGCACAACTCAGGCGAATACTTCATCAAACCGCCGAGGAACTGCCGGAACAGCTTCGATGCACCGGATGCACGCGGTCCGGCAGGCTCCCCCGCCTTCCCTGCCCCACCACGACGCTTCGGTTCCTCCCAGAACAAATTCCGACCGCCCTTCCAGAGGCTCATGTGGATGTGGCACGAGCTGCCCGCCTCCGACGGCGCGTACTTCGCCATGAACGTGACCGCCTTGCCGTGCTGCTCCGCGATCTCCTTCACCCCCTGCTTGAACAACACATGCATGTCCGCCATCGCCATCGGCTCGTCGTACGTGAAATTGATCTCGTGCTGCCCCCGGCTCCACTCCCCCTTGCTGCTCTCCACCGGCACCCGCGCCGCGGTCATCCCGTTGCGGATCGCCCGCATCAGCGGCTCGTCCCGCCCCGGCTGCATCAGATGGTAATCGATCCGGTAATCACTCGATGGCTGGAGGTCGCGATACCCCGCCACCGACGCCGCATGGTACGTCTGGTTGAACAGGTAGAACTCCAACTCGCTCGCGCAGAAACAACCCATCCCCCGCGCCGCCACACGATCCAACTGCCGACGAAGCACCGACCTCGGCGCCTCCACCACCAGAGCGCCGTCGTGCCGCACGAAATCACAAATCACCAACGCCGACGCCGTCTGCCACGGCAATATCCGGATCGTCGAGAGGTCCGGCCGCATCTCGAAATCGCCGAACCCGGCGTCCCAGTTCGCCACCTTGAACCCATCAAGCGGATCCATGTCCAGGTTCACGGTCAGCAGGTAACTGCATCCATGGGTCCCATGCTTCAGCACGTCCGCAAGAAATATGTCCGCACGGAACCGCTTGCCGACCAGGCGCCCAAACGGATCGGGAAACGCCACCAGCACCGTGTCGATCTGACCGCCCCGAATCGCCTTCGAAAGTTCCTGCAAGGTCACGGCCGTCGAGCATAACGGCACCCCGCCAACCGGTGCCAGCAGGCAATGATCCGACCCCCGGTATCCAGGGTCGGCAGAACAACCAACCGCCCGCTAACCACCCGCCACAATCCGCACAATCTCCAGCCGATCACCGCTGTTCAGCAGGCGCGCGGAAAACTCCGAGGGCGCGACAGCCTCGCCGTTGAGTTCCACCACGACGCTCCGTGGAGGAAGCCCACGCGCAACCAGGAAGTCCTCAAGCGACATCGGCACAGCCGCAGGAATGGAGGTCCCGTTGGCTATCACGTGCGGCTTCGCTACGGCATCCGGATCCGGCATGGCCCCACCCTAGCCCAGCCAACCGCAAGACACCGTCCTTTTTGGCGTGCGTCGGTTTGCACTGGGCGCATCTCAGATTTCCGGAAGGAAACGCGTGAGAGAGGAGCCGTGGGACTAACCGAACAGGTTGAGCTGCAGGTCGCGGAGGACGAAGAGGGGGATGTCCTCGAGGCCCTTCATCCTGCGGGCACCGGTGGTTCGCTTCGGGCCACATCTT
>CAIMTB010000587.1 GCA_903844265.1 uncultured Verrucomicrobiota bacterium | reverse complement strand
GTTCCGGCCGAGCTCAAGGCGCTGCCTCCGCTCGCGCTCACGTCGCCCAGCGCAGTCCAGTTTTCAGGCGCGCCCGCGGCGAGGCTCGAGGGGCTTTCGGCCTCGAAGGCCACGAACGACGCGCCAACCCCCTGCACCTGCGGGTCACTGAAGGGTCATGTAGAGCTTGAAGGAATCCTCGGTGTAGACCTCGGACGCACTGACGACGACGTAGTACCGCCCTGGCGCAGGGTTGGTGAGTATCGTCCGCTCGGGCGCGTTCAAAGTTGACCCGGCAGTGCTGACTGTGGCTCCCGCAGCGTCCTGGACGAGCATGTCGAAATCGCTGGTCGGAAAACGGCTCCAGTCATGTTCCCAGCAAAGATCCAACGTGGCCGCCTTCGTGCCCTCAGGTATGTCGATCGCGATCGTCCTCTTGCCGCCCATCAAAAGATCACCCTCAGCGATAGGCTCCTCATGTTCCTTGAGGCCACTGACCCGTGTGACACGCATCTTGAACGACACCGGGGATTCGTTCACGTAGTCGCCTGCAAGCGTGATCTTCATCAGGCCTGGCTCCATCGGTTGGGAGGCCACGGGGGTCCCGGCGAAGGTCCACAGGCCATCGGCGATGTTGACGGTGAACGCGGCACCTTGCACGTAGGGGTACCAATAACGGGCCACAGGCTGAGCAAACGCCCCTCTCTTGGCACTCTGGACATGAACCTCCAAGGCGTTGGGATAAATCGCCCTTGCCAAGTTGTTGGGCGCCTGAATATCGAACACCTCGACCGTGACCTGACTGGTCTTCTCCCCAATCGCCAATACCGTATCGTAAGTCTGTGCCGGCCCCAGAGTAACCACTCCGCTCTCCCATATTTTCGACCGGACGGATTCCTCCTCCGCGTCCTTTACCTCGGCTTCCCTGGTCTTGGACTCGGTCCCCTTGCCCTTGGCGTCAGTGTCCCTCGGCCTGGCCGTGGCGACCTTGTCGCTGGACTCAGTTTCCTTGGTCTTGGACTCGGTTTTCCTGCTGTCGGACTCGCCCTGGTTGCTTCGGGTCTCGGTAATCTTGTCCCTGGTTTCGCCCGAGGCCACCCCGTGCGATTCCTCGGAATCATGGGAGGAGCCCTCCTCGTCGTGCCGCTCCACATCCACGAGGATGTTCGCCTGCAAGCGACCGCCGTCCTTCAGGGGAGGTGCGGCCAGGAAGTTGTTCTTCAGATTGTTGAGGGCGGCGACAACATCCAGCGCGCCATAACCTTGGGCGTTCGCGTCACTCCATTGTGCGCCGACCAGGTTTGGGTTGGCTCCGCTGAGGAGGACGTTTCGCAGGATGCCGGGCGCGGTCTCGTTCCCCAGGCTTTCCCAATACGAGTTCAGGAGAGCGGCGGCTCCCGCCACGGCTGGCGCAGAAAAGGAGGTCCCCGACACCCAGGTCAGGGCATTTCCCGGAGTGAGACCGAAGTTCCACAGTCCAAGCGCGGAAATCTCAGGACCCAAGCGGCCGTCGCTCAAGGGGCCGCGGGCAGAAAAATTCGCGACGCGAACCTCGTCCGTGGGCCTCATGATCATCGCCATTCCCGGCGCCTTGTCCTTGGAGATCAGCCCCAGATACTCATAGTAAACCCTCGAGGTTTCAGGGTAATCCAGACCTCCAACACGCAATGCGCTGAAGGATGTGGCGGGTGATCCGACCGAGTTCGGCGCGGGACCATCATTGCCAGCGGAGGTGACCACCAGAATGTTGGCGGTGGTGAGTTCGGCCAGAAATCGGTCCAGCGTGTTCAGTCCATCCGCCACCGTTGGCCCACCCAGGCTCAGGTTGACGATATCGATGTCGAGCAGCCCCGTCTTCTTCAACGTGAGCACGTGATCCAGTCCGTCGAGGATCACAGAGGTAGGCGTTCCGGCGCCGGAATGAGGGAACACCTTGACCGGATAAATCCTCGCCTCGGGCGCCTGTCCCTTGAAGAAAACCGTCATCTTCGAGCCGGGCACCACCGGACGACAGAGCGGGAGGTAGGCGGCGATCGCCTTGTAGAGGGGGTTGGCGGGACTACTGATCGTCACCGTGGCCGAGCCTGCGATGACTTCGGCGACGACCGTGCCATGCCAGAAATTGCTGGGGTCGGTGGCTGCAAAGCCATCCGGATAGGCATTGTATCCGTTGGGAAACCCGGGGGCGCCAATGACGGCATTGAAGAGTGGGGCGTTGCGGGCCACGCCTGAGTCGACCACGGCAACCACGGACCCGGCCCCTTTCCCGATCTGGGGCCAGACGCTGACAGCTCCCGAGTAGATATAATTCGCGTAGCCGTCCGCGATCACCGCATTCGCGCTCAGGGCGTCCGCGGCGATTTCGGTGCCGGGATCCAACGCCTCCACTTCGTACTCGGATGGATCCACCTGAGCCAGAGCCTCCGGCAATCCCTCGGGATCCCGACCCAGATCGTCATGCAGATTGAACAACCGATCGCGCTCGACCAAGGCGACCCCCACCACCTGGCTGAGGGCGGTCAATTGGCTGGCAGGAATGCTCACCGCGAGGGCTGACACGTTCTGATACCGATAACGGACGGCCCCGCCATTCGACTCCACCCATTCACTGATCGTGTCCGACTCGGAACCCGCCTGGATGATGACATCCACGCGCTCCCGATCGTCGTCAGCGCGGGTCAACGGGGATACGAGCATCCCGGCAGCGAGGATGGACAACATCCACGCCGAGATTTTATTGTAGATTTTCATTTCATGCCTTCGGCCTTCGCCTGCCCACTGTCGATAAAGCCGTTGAAAAGGCCCCACTCGCGTCGGTAGCAGTCCAAGAATCCAGTCAGCGTCAACGCAAGGATTAGCCCAGACTCAGCCCCTCCAGTCAATGGGGTAATAGGACTAACTAGATTCATGATATTTTTACAGATAGTGGCATTCCCTAGATTAGTTAAGTATCTGTATTCCAAGTGGTTCTACATCGCGTGAAATCCGTAGAAGCCCTGATACCGGCCTCAGTGGTTGTACGTACGTACCGCGTTTTGGAGGGTGGTCAGGAGCCGCGCGCAAGACGCTGCGGTCGCGGTCACGGCGGCCTCTCCGAGGATCCGTGTCTGGGTGTGTCCGCGAAAAGGACGGCGCGCAGCGGAGTGCACGCCCTACCGTCAGTCTGTGGGTGGCTCGGGGAGGGTGCAGTGCATCGCCGAGTTGTCGGTGGGCGGCGCGTACGCGCCCTGCCCATCACTCTCTGGATGCACCGCGGCGGCCGTGGTGTGATACAGTGGGGTCGTTGCATGACCCATCCTGTTGCAGCTGCGGTCCATCTGGCTTTCATCACCATCGCGTTCGCGTTGTCGTCCGGGAGCGGGGTGGCCTGGGCCGGGAGCCCCAGTTCCCCGAATCTCGCGCTCAACCAACCCGTCGTCTCCTCGGGAGCCAACTGGGGAAGCTTCAAGCCCGCAGCACTGACCGACGGCGATCCTGCGACCTTCACGCACCCTGCCGCTGACACCGGCACCCTTGGGTTCTACTACGAGGTCGATCTCGGCGGCACGCGACATCTCGACCGGGTCCTGTTGAGGAACCGCGACGATGGTTGCTGCAGCGAGCGCCTTACCCAATGCCGGGTCGAGATCTGGACGGATGGTGGCGGCGCCTCTCCGGGACGACTTCAGTGGACCGGCCACCTCCGCGCCGACGCATCGAACTCCGGCGTGGGCGGCATCGACATCATCACGGCGGACCTTGATCCAGGGGGCGACTTTTCGGGGCGCTTTGTGAGGGTCATCAATGAATCCGGTGCGGCCTACAATCCCCAGCTCGCCGAGATTGAAGTCTACGGGGGGGAGTTGCCGTCGATCCGGCGGTTCGCGGCGGGCGAGGATTCGCTCCGATCGGGCGAAGCGACGATGTTGCAATGGGAGATAGCCAACGCCACCGGCGCCTCCATTTCGCCGGGTGGCGGGGGGGTGAATGCCGCCAGCGGAACGATGTTCATCTCCCCCACCGCGACCACGACCTACACCTTGATCGCGACGAACATCAACGGCGCCAGCAGCGCCACCGTGACGATCGGTGTCGACGTGCCGTTGGCTCCACCGGTTCTCACCGAGTTCGTGGCCAGCAACTCCTCGGGCCTGCGCGACGCGGATGGAGACACATCCGATTGGATCGAACTGAGGAATCCCAATCGCTTTTCCCTATCCCTCACCGGTTACTCACTGACCGACGACCCGACCCTGGGCACGCGATGGCTACTTCCGGATGCCCGGATCCCGCCCCGCGGCCATCTTCTGGTGTTCGCCTCGGGCAAGGATCGCAGCGACCCGACGAACGAACTCCATGCCAATTTCCAACTGCGCGCGTCAGGTGGTTATCTTGCGCTTGTCGATCGCGACGGCCGGACCGTCCTGGGCCAATACCCGTCAGACTACCCGGCCACGGCGATCTATCCCAGGCAACCCGCCGGCGTGGGCTACGGCCTGGGGAGCGACGGCAAGATTGGATATCTTCGGCCGGCAACACCGGGGGCGACCAACGGCCCTGCGTTCGCCGGGGTCGTTGCCGACACGAAGTTCAGCCGGGACCGCGGAATTTATGACGCGCCGGTGGTCATCGAACTCACCACCGCCACGGCGGGTGCGGTGATTCGATACACCACGGACCGCACGGCGCCGACCTCGAGCCATGGCCAGGTCTACGCCGGCCCGGTCACCATCACCAACACCACCATCCTGCGGTCTGCCGCCTTCAAGGACGGGTGGGCACCGACGGACGTGGACACCCAGACGTACCTTTTTCCTTCGAACATCATCGCCTCATCGGTCATGCGGAAAGCCGTGACCACCAACGCCATCTACCGACCGCAGCTACCGCAGTCCCTGCGCGACCTTCCCACGTTCTCGCTGGTCACCACCGCCACCATCAACGACACCACGGAAGTGGGTGTTTCGCTCGAGTGGATCCCCTCGTCCGGCGAGGCCACGAATGCTCCCGCGCGGCAGATCGACTGTGGCATCCAGCATTTCGGCGGGGCCTATACCGATTTCGCCAAGAAGAGTTTCCGGCTCTATTTCCGGGCTGAATATGGAGCCAGCCGATTCCGGGCGCCGCTTTTCGCGGGGTTCGACCGGGGTCTGGAGGCGGCGTCCGACTTCGACCAGATCGAGCTCCGGAACTGCTCGCATGACATGGTCATGCGCGGGTTCTATCTCTCGAACATATTCACGGACGACACCCTTCTCGCGATGGGCCAGCTCAATCCGCATGGGCGATGGGTTCATCTCTATCTCAATGGCACCTATTGGGGTGTCTATCATCTCCGCGAGCGCTGGGGTGCCGCCATGCACCAATCGTATCTCGGCGGCCCCAAGGAGGTCTATGAGTCCATCAATGGCAACTGGAATGTCGGGGGTTGGGCCGACCCGGGCACTCCCTACGACGGCACAGGCGCGACCTGGACCAGGCTGAAGTCCATCCGCAAGGATTTCACCGCAGCGAGGCAGTTGCTCGATGTCCCGCAGTTCGTCGACTACATGATCATGTGGATGTTTGGTGGTGCGGAGGACGAGTACCGATGCGTGGGTCCGAGCGCCCCGGGCAGTGGCTTCAAATTCTATCTCAACGACGCCGACGGCTGGCTGTGCATCCCGCAATACTGTGCTTCCGGCAACCGGACCGCACGCGGTTCGCCGGGTCGCCAGGCTGGCGACGGTCCGGGCAGTCTTTTCTCCATGCTCTTTGCTGGCGGCGACCCGGAGTACCGGCTCCTGCTCGCGGACCGCATCCAGAAGGCGTTGTTCAATGACGGCGCACTCACGCCCGCGCGCAACGCCGCCCGCCTGCGCCTGCGCTGCGCCGAACTCGAGCGCGCCTTCCTCGCGGAGTCCGCCCGCTGGGGTTATCTCTCACCCACCGAATGGGTCGCCCGCCGGGATTCGGTGCTCAATTCCTGGTTCCCCTCGCGGACCGGCGCCGTCCTGTCGGAGTTCCGGGGCGCCGGTTTCTATCCCGCGCTGGCTGCGCCCACGCTGTCGCGACAGGGCGGGCGGGTGACCAACGGCTTTGCCCCGCGATTCGTCGGTCCCAACGGCGCCTCGATCTGGTACACCACCGACGGCTCGGATCCGCGCCTGCCGGGCGGCGCGGTCTCACCGTCCGCGGTGGAATTCAAGACCGGAACCAGCGGCGGCGCGGAATCCGTCGTGCCCGCAGGCGCGCGCTGGCGGTGGTTCACCGATGCGACGGGGCTTGGATCCAGCGATCTCGTGGCCGGGAATCCCGCCTGGTCCGCCGCCAACTGGAAGCACCCGGATTTCATTGAGGGTGCGTGGTCGGAAGGTGTCGCCCAACTGGGATACGGTGAGGGCGACGAGGCCACGGTGATTCCCTTCGGCCAGGCCACGGCAAAATGGACCTCGTCCTATTTCCGGCATCGATTCGTGGTGTCCAGGCTGACGGACGTGATTGGGGCAAGCCTCCGGCTGAAGTGCGACGACGGCGCCATCGTGTATCTCAACGGCTCGGAAATCCTGCGAAGTTCGATGCCCATCGGCACCGTCACCGGCACCACGCTGGCCAGCAACGCCTCCGATGACGGACAGGGATTCGCCTCGTTCGCGCTCCCGTCGAATGTGTTCAGCCTCGGCACCAACACCCTCGCGGTCGAACTCCATCAATCCGGTCCGACCACCAGCGATGCCAGCTTCGATCTCGAGCTGATCCTGGATCGTGCCCTGGCTCCCGGACCTCCGGCGTTTCAGGTCGGTGGCAATTCGCTGGTCAAGGCCCGCGCGCGGAATGCAACGCAGTGGTCGGCCCTGAACGAGGCGTTCTTCCAAACCTCGCCAGAACCCCTCGCCCCCGGTGAGGTGCTCGTCCGCGAACTGCTCTTCCATCCACCCTCCACCAACGCCTCCGAATATCTCGAACTGCAGAACATCAGCCCGCACGCGGTCAATCTTCGGGGCGCGAGCCTCACCAACGCTGTTCGCTTCCGGTTTCCCGACGATCACGACACGGCTCTCGCCCCGGGTGGGCGATTGGTGCTCGTCAACGACATGTATGGATTCCGGAAGCGACACGGGCTCGAGATCCAGGTCGCCGGCATCTTCTCGGGTCGCCTGAAGAGCAACGGGGAGACACTCACCCTGCTCAACGCCGGGGGCGTCACGGTGACTTCGTTCAGGCTTGATGCCGGGAACATCTGGTCCGAAACGGCGAGCAGCGGAGGTCATTCGCTCGTCCTCGCGCACCCGGAGCTCGGTCTCGAGAACCCCGAGGCGTGGCGCGCAAGCGTCCAGGCCTACGGCACGCCCGGGACGTCCGATGCCACGGTCTTCGTGGGGGATCCGATGGCGGACGCCGACCACGACGGTGTACCCGCCTTGCTGGAGTACGCGATGGGGACATCCGACAACGATGCGGGGCAAGGTCCGCACATGGCGCAGGGAGGGATCGACGGCGAAGGCTGGTTCACGCTCACCCTTCCGCGAAGCCTCGCCGCCGACGATGTCCGTATCCGCGTGGAGGTGTCCGACGACCTGCAGTTGTGGTCACCCGCCGTGCCAAGGGTCAGGCGGGTGACCGGCGAGGGTCAGGGATTGGAGACCTGGGGAACGCCGCCGAGCGCTCGCCGCGCGGTGTTTCTCCGGGCCAGCGTGCAGCGATGGTGACGGGCCGGACCGGTGATGCGTTCGACGAGAGGACTCTCAGGGAAGCTCTTTCCAGTTCGAGAACCGGTACCGGTAGTGGACCCAGCGGAAGTCGGGGTTCTTCGAGTTGCCGCCCGTCCAGTAGAAGCTCGAGACGCCGGCAGCGGAATCGGTGGCGGCCTTGATGGTCGCGCCATCGAGCCAGCGATGGTTTTCGGCGTGGCCGTCAGCGAAGGAGAACGTGGAGACGTTGCCGTGGAAGATGGCGAACGGATCGACCCAGCCGGGGGGGTTGGTATCGATGACCCAGGTGCCGTTGTTATAGCTGCGCGGGTCGGATTCCTCGATGAAGACGAAGGACTGCGAGGGCGAGGTGATCTCGGACATCTTGGTGTACAGGACCTCGGCTCCGTTCCATGCGATGCCCGCCATGCCGTTGGCCTTGGAATAGCTGTCGTAGGCCCAGCCCGCGCCTGGCTTGCGCTTCTTCGTGCGAAGATCGCCGGGGCAATGATAAGAGGCGTAGGCGGAGTCGTACTTCGTGAGGGGCGAATTGCTCAGGCCATTGTAGACACGCTGCAGGGCCACATCGAGCTTGATGCCTGAGGCGATGGCCGGCGTCGGCCCGAGCCAGTAGCCGCCGGCGACGAGCTCCATCTGGCCCTTTTCGCCCCGGTAACTCGTCGGCAGCATCTTGTCGTCGTTGTCGTCCCCGTACAGGAGCCAGGCGAGCTGGATCTGCTTCTGGTTGTTGAGGCAGGCCGCACCGGTGGCCTTGTTCTTCGCCTTGGCGAGGGCCGGCAGGAGCATGCTCGCAAGGATCGCGATGATCGCGATGACGACGAGCAGTTCGATCAGGGTGAAAGCCGAACGGCGCCGAACGACGGCAGCCGGATGGACGCGGGGAGGTTGCATGGCGCTTTTCTTCAGGGTTATGACTTCCAGCCAATAGCGTGACACCCCGCCGCACGCAAGCCTTCCCTTGGGGGCATCCAGCCCCTGTCCCCTTGTCGGCAGCCGCGGACTGTTCCAAAGTCCACCCACTGCACCCGATCCCACCATGCCCCCGCCCTCAATGCCCCGCTTCATCGCCCTGTTCAGCCTGTTCTGGTTTCAGGCGCCCTTCCTTCTCCCGTGCCATCCCGCCACGGAACCGGGCCCATCCCCCATCCCCCTCGAACTCCATGTCGCCACAACCGGCAAGGATTCCAACCTGGGAAGCGCGACGCTCCCCTTCCTCACGCTCGAACGGGCACGCGATGAGATCCGTTCCCTGAAACAGCGGGGGACGATCCCGGCAGGCGGCGTCGAGGTGCGGATCCATCCGGGCCGGTACACGGTGCGCCAGTCCCTGCGCCTGGACGCATCCGACTCAGGCACCGCCACCGCACCGATCCGCTACCGCGCCGCCGGGGCTGAAGCGCCCACGTTCAGCGGCGGCGCCCGCCTCCGCGGAATGAAGATCACCACCGACCCCGAGATCCTCGCCCGCCTTCCCGAAGCCGCGCGCGGCAAAGTCTGGGAAGCCAGCCTTGAGGCTGCGGGCGTGACCCGTCTCATCCCGTTCGAGCTTGGAGGGTTCTCCAGCGGACGCGGCTTCGTCACCCATCCGGCGATGGAATTGTACGTGGACGGTTCGCCGATGACACTGGCGCGCTGGCCGAACGATGAATTTGTAAAAACCGGCGACGTCCCCGGTCCGCAGACCCTGACGGCGTGGGACAAGCGGCCGGGATCTCCCGAGGGCAGGTTCCGATTCGAGGGCGACCGACCGAAGGCCTGGATCAACGAACCCGACGCATGGCTCTATGGCTACTGGTTCTGGGACTGGGCTGATTCCTATGAGAAGATAGAGCGTATCGACCTCGATGCGCACGAGATCACACTCGCGAAACCCTGGCATAACTACGGTTATCGGAAAGCCCAGCGCTACTTCGCCATCAACCTTCTCAGCGAACTCGACGCCCCCGGGGAATGGTATCTCGACCGCAAGAGAGGCTGTGTACTCCTGATGCCACACAAAGACCCCGGCGCGGCCGACATCGAGTTATCCGTGAATCCCCAGCCGATGCTCGAGACCGACGGGACATCGCACGTCCGATTCCAGGGCATCCTGTGGGAATGCGGCGCCTCCGACGGAATCAGAATCCGGGGAGGAGAAGGTGTCGCCCTTGAGGGATGCACGGTTCGCAGGATGGCCGGCACCGGCATCGAAGTCCGCGGCGGCCTGAATCATGTAATCCGCTCCTGCGACATCCACACGCTCGGCCGTGGCGGGATCGCACTCGCGGGCGGCGATCGCAGGACACTCACTCGCGGCGGGCACCGGGTGGAGAATTGCGACATCCACCACCTGTCCCGCATCGACCATACCTACACCCCGGGTGTGTGGGTCGACGGTGTCGGCCAGGTGATCCGGCACAATCTCATCCATGACGTCGCAAGCAGCGCCCTTCGGGTCGAAGGCAACGAGCATCTGGTCGAACTGAACGAGGTCCACCATGTCATCCTCGAATCCGACGACCAGGGTGCCGTCGACATGTTCGGCAACCCAACCTACCGGGGTAACGTCTATCGCCACAATTACTGGCATCACCTCGGCAACTACGAGGGCAAGGGTGACGCCTCGCACACCCAGCGCGCCGGCATCCGCCTCGACGACGCCATCTGCGGCGTCGTCATCCAAGGCAACATATTCCAGCGATGCTCGACCGGCCGCAGCCATTTCGGCGGTGTCCAAATCCATGGCGGCAAGGAGAACATCGTGGAAGGAAACCTGTTCATCGACACCGCCGCCGCGGTGAGCTTCACGCCGTGGGGCGACAAGCGCTGGCACGATTTCGTGGCCCAATCCCTCAACGCCCCCGCCATCGACCGACAGCTCTATCTCCTCCGTTATCCGGCCCTTGCGAAGCTCGCCGAGGACAACGACCGCAACACCATCCGCGGCAATGTGGCCGTGCGCTGCGGCGCGCTGTTCCTTCGCGCACCCCAGGTCACGGAGTCCAGGGACAACCGCGAGCTGCCCCAGGGCACCGAATTCCCCGAGGGCCCCGACGGGCGGCTGGCATGGTCCATGGAACAGGCCGCCAAGTTCGGACTCGGCAGCATTCCATTCGCGGATATGGGGATGATGGAAGACACGTGGCGGGTGAGGCAGGGCACGGCGTGGACGCTCAGGACCGCGGCCACCACCGCGGCGGGTGCCCGCAATCCCTGATTCTCCGTACCCATGAAATGCTCCGCGATCCGTCTCCTCACAGCGGCCCTTCTCCTGCCACTCCTCCTCCGAGGCGCGGTCTTCACGCCGCAGCACCTTGCCGTGGACCTTCCTCCCGCGCCTCCCGGAGCGGCCCAGGTATTCACGCAGTCCCGGGACCTGCCCATCCATCCCGAGCCGGCTCCTGCGCCGGATGCAATTCCTTCAGCCCCGGCGGGCCCCACGACTTACTCCGGCCGTGCGCGACCGGGTGAGTTTCATGTGTTTCAAATTGGCATCCGGACGTTCAAGGATCTTGCGCCCATCGGGTTGAAGCTCCCCGAACTGACCGGCGACGGCGGCACGATCCCGGCGACGGCGTCGCGCTGCCTGAGCCTCGAAGGAATCGACAGCCAGGGTCGGCCGTTCCAGAAGATCCTTCCCATCAAGAAAGGACGACTCCAGGTACTCTGGGTCGGCGTGCAGGTGCCTCCGAATGCGCGAGGAAAATTCACGGGCACCGCGGAACTGTCACTCATCCCAAGCCCGGCCGGCGCGGGCGGTTATTCACCGATCCCTATCCGCCTCACCATGGACGTGGACGGGACACCGGTGACCGACTCAGGCGACTCCAACGCCAGGAACCTCTCCCGCCTGCGCTGGCTCGATTCGACGATCGGAAGCGAACCCACCCTGACCGCGCCGTTCAAGGCCGTGACGACCGCGGGCCGGAGCATTCATGTTCTGGGTCGCGAACTTACCCTGGGTGACGCCGGCCTGCCTTCGCGGATCACCAGTCATTTCTCGGGCGCCAACACGCGGATAGAGAATTCCGGGCGTGAAATCCTCGCCCATCCCGCGGCGTTCGTGGTGGAGACAATCACGGGTGCCATCGCCTGGACAAATGACTTCGGATCCCTGCAACACACCGACCTGGAAGCCACGTGGAGCGCACGGAGCAGCGCCGCGGGCCTCCGGTTGGAGACCAGCGGGCGCCTGGATTATACCGGCTCAGGTCAGATCCGGGTTCGCATGGTCGCCGACCAGGATATCTCCCTGGCAGACGTCCGACTCGAAGTACCGTTCGCACAGGAGGCGGCCCGTTACTTCATGGGACTCAACCACCCGGGGGGCCGCCGGCCCGAGGAGGTCCACTGGCGCTGGGACGTGGCCAGGCACCAGGATTGCTTCTGGATGGGTGACATCAACGCGGGGCTGATGCTCCGATTCAAGGACGGCGACTATCTCCGTCCGCCGGTGAACATCTACTATTCGTTCCGTCCGCTGCGACTGCCGCAATCGTGGGGCAATGGCGGGCGCGGCGGCGTGGACGTGGCTCCCGAGCTGGGCGGGGTTGTGAAGGTCCGTGCCACCAGCGGCCCGCGGGAGTTGGGGAAGGGAAAATCACTCGACTACGTTTTCGACCTCTTTCTCACGCCCTTCCGGACCCTGGACACCGAGAAGCAATGGGCCACCCGGTTCACCCACCTTGGCGGACCCGGACGCGCAGCGATCGACGAGGCCGTGGAAAAGGCCGATGCCCGGCACGGTCCCAACGTCGTCAACGTCCATCACGCGAGTTTCTACTCGCCCTACATCAATTATCCCTACAGCGATGATTCCTTCCCGGCGTTCCGCGAACTGGTCGGACGCGCCCACGCGCGGGGGGTAGGGTTGCGGGTCTATTACACCACGCGCGAGATCACCCAGAACATGCCGGAGCTATTTCCGCTCCATTCCTTCAACGGCGAGATCATCCTCCCCGGGCCCGGCACGGAAGCGCGAACGCTGCTCCATCCGAAGGGGCCGGCGGCCTGGCTCAACGAGAACCTGCGGGAACAATTCGTGCCAGCCTGGGAAGCCAAGGTTGGGCCACCCTATGCCGAGCAGGACTTGTCGGTCATCACCACGCCCGATTCACGGTGGAACAACTTTTATCTCGAAGGCCTGCACTGGCTGGTGGAGAAGTCCGATTTCGACGGGATGTACATCGACGACACAGCCCTCGATGCAACCAGCCTGCGTCGCGCACGCCGGATCCTGGACCGCCGGCCCGGCCGGTTGATCGACCTCCATACCTGGAATCATTTCAACAATTGGGCCGGGTTCGCCAACAATCTCAATCTCTACATGGAGGTCCTGCCCTATCTCGACCGGCTCTGGCTGGGCGAGGGATTCGACGCGGGCGCGGTCTCCCCGGAATTCTGGCTGGTCGAGATGTCCGGCCTTCCATTCGGGATGATGAGCGAGATGCTCGATGGCGCGAATCCCTGGCGCGGCATGGTCTTCGGCGAGACCGCACGCCTGCCCTGGTCCGGCGATCCGCGCGAACTCTGGAAGGCATGGGATGAGTTCGGGATCCAGGGCACGGAATTCCTGCCGTTCTTCGTCACGAACAACCCGGTGAAAGTCGCGGCCCCCGGGATTCTCGCGTCCGCTTTCCGAAGGAAGGATCGCACGATCGTGGCCCTGGCGAGTTGGGCGGACAAAGACATCGAGGCGCGGCTGGATATTGATTGGAAAGCCCTGGGACTCGACCCCCGCAACGCCGCGATCTACGCCCCACCCATCCCCGGCATGCAGGTGCAACGATCGTGGCTGCCGGGCGAGGCCATCCGAGTGGCCCCCAAACGCGGTTGGTTTCTGGTGCTCGACGAAACCAAGCGGCCAGGCGCGCCCACCGGTCCCGAGAAATGACAGGCGCGTGCTGGTGGAGTGCGTGCGGCCTGTCGCACTCCACCGCGCGTCACTCCCCTTCCCCACCCTCCACGGGGGCGACATCGGGCAGCAGCCGCGCAGCATCGGGTGCGGGCAACGCCTCGACCGCACGCAGCTTGCGGTCGATCACCCGTGAGCGTCGGGCCGTCTCGTCGATCTGGTTGCTCGCCTCGTCGAGTTTCCTTTTCACCTTGGCAATCACATCGCCGAAACGGCCGAACTCCGTCTTCACCGCCCCCAACAACGTCCAGACCTCGCCCGAGCGTTGCTGGATGGCGAGGGTCCGGAAGCCCATCTGCAGGCTGTTGAGCAGAGCCGCAAGCGTCGTCGGCCCGGAAAGCACGATCCGGTTTTCGCGTTGCAACACGTCGGCCAGGCCCGGGCGCCGGAGAGCCTCCGCATAGAGTCCCTCCGAAGGGAGAAACAAGATCGCAAAGTCCGTTGTGTGCGGTGGCGCAACATACTTCTGCTGGATCTCCCGGGCCTGTGAGCGGATGCGGTTCTCCAACGCCTGCCCAGCCTCCGCCGCCGCCACCGCATCCGCCCGGTCCACGGCATCGAGAAGGCGCAGATAGTCCTCCTGCGGGAACTTGGAATCCACCGGCAGCCAGACGGGAGTGCCGTGATCGTCACGTCCCGGGAGGCGGATCGCGAAGTCGACGCGCTCGCCCGAGTCGGGGCGCACCGCGACATTGGCCGAGTACTGCTCCGCCGTGAGCACCTGCTCGAGAAGCGCGCCCAGCTGGATTTCGCCCCATGTTCCGCGGGTCTTCACGTTCGTCAGCACCCGCTGCAAATCGCCCACGCTGCTGGCGATGGACTGAACCTCGCCCAACCGCTGATGGACCGCCTCGAGGCGTTCGCTGACCAGCTTGAACGATTCACCAAGACGCTTCTCGAGGGTGGACTGGAGCTTCTCGTCGACGGTCCGCCGAATCTCCTCGAGCTTCGTCTCGTTCTGCTTCTGGAAATCGGTGAGCGCCTGTCGCAGATCCGTCCGGGTCTGGGTGGCGTTGTCGTTCAGTTCACGTCGGACCGACATGAACCTCTGGTCGATGGAGTCGCCGAAGACCTGGAGTGACTTCTCCGTCGCCGTCCGGCTTGCATCGAGCCGCTCCTCGGTGCCTCGGCGCCCCTCGTCCTGCCGGGCGAGCAGGGATTCCAGGCCGGTGCGGACCTGCCCGGAAAGCTCCTCGCGCAACAGTCCGCCCCCACGCGCTGCCTCCTCGCGTTGCCGGCCCAACTCGTCACGCAGCGACTGCTCGACCCGGCGCGTCTCTCCCATGAGCCCCTCGAGCAGCGGGCGGACCGGCTCGGATTCCGCCGTTCCGCGGCGAACCAGCACCAGGATCGCCACGATGAGATTCGCAAGGACAAGGATCAGCAGGACGACGATCAGCGGGGTGTTCATGGCGCGGACGAGTTCGCAGCCTGCCGTTTCACGCGGACGATGGCCACGCCCGTTCCTTCGGACGGCCGAGCTCGGTGCATCGCCGAGTTGTCGGTAGGCAGCCTCTCCGAGGGCGCCGCGCCTTGCGTCCGCAAAGGACGGCGCGCAGCGGAGTGCGCGCCCTACCGTCAGCCTATGGATGCACCGGAGAGGGTGCGCATAGAGGGCCAGGTCTTTGGTGCGATGGCTGTCGCCATTCTGATTGAAACCTCGTATGCCGGTGGCGAGGCGACGATGCTCGTGGGGCATGGGCAGCGCCATTTCCCGATCCCTACCGCCCTCAGGATTCCTCGGCATCGAGGCTGGAGGCACGCGTACCACCGCCCGATGGGAGAGCGAGGATGGCACGCGGATTTCGGAGGACGCTTTCGGTCCCGCCAACCTCCAGCTCATCGACGATGCGTCGCTGGTCGCGCACTTCCTGTCGATCGCGGCGCGATTCCCTTCACCACGAGCGGTCGCCATCGGGATGGCGGGTGCACGAACGGAGTCCGACCGCGAGCGCATCCGGGCCACGGCGCGCGTGGCATGGCCGGACGCGCCGTGCCTGGCGACGAACGATCTGGAGACCGCGTTTGCGGCGGCGGGCTGCGACCCTGGCACCGACGCCACCGTGCTGGTGCTGTGTGGGACGGGTTCCTGCTGCTATGGACGCGCCTTGGACGGGTGCACGGCGAAGATCGGCGGCTGGGGACACGTGCTCGGTGATGATGGCAGCGGGTACGACATCGCCATCCGTGCGCTGCGGCTTGTGATCCTGGCCTTCGACGATACGGGCCGCTGGGGACCGCTTGGCCAAAGACTCCTCGCCGACCTGCAATTCAACGAACCGAACGAGCTCATCCCGTGGGCAGCCCGAGCCACGAAGACCGAGATCGCCGCGCTGGCGCCGGTCATCTTTGACGCGGAACGGGAGGACCCAATCGCCCGGGATGTGCTTCGATCCGCCTCGACCGCGATCGCCACCGCAGCCCTCACCTGCGCTGGGCGTCTGGCGAAGCGCGGGGCGGCAGTTCGGTTCCTTCTGTCCGGCGGACTCCTGCAGGGGTGCGACAGGTTTGCGGAACTCGTGGCCCAGGCGATTCGCGGCGGCAGACGCGAGGCCGTGGTCGTCCTGCTCGAGCGCCCCGGCGCGGCGGGCGCCGTGGAACTTGCGCGCAATCTGGGACACGAAGCCGCGCCAGGACCACGCCCCCAGCGGCGCGCGACATCCGCATCCGTCGCCAGCACACCCGGGCGGTTCATTCCTGTGAGCCGGGAACTCTCCCCCACCGAGCAGCGCAATCCACGCTCGGTGAAGTTGGACAGCCTCTCTCCCCGCGCGGCCATCGAGCTCATGCTGTCCGAGGACGCGCGAATATCCGATGCGCTCCGCGCGGAGAAGTCATCGATCGAGCGCGCGCTCCGGCTCGTGATCCGCGCGCTCAAGCACGGAGGCCGGCTGTTTTATGCCGGCGCAGGCACCAGCGGCAGGCTTGGGATCCTCGACGCCAGCGAATGTCCGCCGACGTTCCGCACGCCGCCGGAACTCGTGCAGGGCATCATTGCGGGTGGCGAACCGGCGATCTTCCGATCCGTGGAGGGCGCGGAAGACGACTTCGATGCCGGTGCGCGGGCCGTTGATTTTCGCGGGGTCCGCCGGGGTGACGTGGTGGTGGGGATTGCTGCGAGCGGTCGGACGCCCTTCATGTGGGGCGCTCTCGTTGCGGCGCGGGAGAGCGGCGCGAAGACCGTCCTGCTTTGCTTCAATCCGCATCTCACGTTTCCACGGGGACGAAGGCCGGACGTTGTGATCGCGCCGAAAACGGGGCCGGAAATCCTCACCGGATCCACGCGGCTCAAGGCGGGGACGGCGACCAAGCTCGTGTTGAACATGCTGACCACGCTGGCCATGGCGCGCTTGGGCAAGGTCGAGCAGAACCTGATGATCGACGTGAACCCGGCGAACGCGAAGCTGCGCGAACGCGCGGTTCGCATCGTGTGTGAACTGACCCAGGCCGAGGAATCCGTCGCCCACGCGGCGCTTGAGACTTCCGGCTGGATCGTGAAGGACGCACTGCGCGAACTCAGGCAAGGCCGAGCACCGCGAGCAGCGCGGAGAGGCACCGCGCGTTCTCGGCGGGCGTCCCCACGGTGATGCGGATGAACTCGGGCAATTGGTAGCCGCCCATCGGCCGGGTGATGACGCCGTGCTTCTGCATCTCGGCGAACACGCGCTGTCCATCACCGACCCGTACGAGCAGGAAATTCGCGGCGCTGGGAACGGACGCGAGCCCCGATTTCTTCAACTCCGCGTCCCACCAGGCCAGACCGGCGCGGTTGTTGGCGCGTGTCTGGTTGACGTGTTCGGCGTCCTCGAGGGCCGCCATCGCCGCGGCCTGCGCGAGGGAATTGATGTTGAACGGCTGGCGTACGCGCTCGAGCGACGCGACCAGGTCCGGCACGCCGATGCCGTAGCCCAGTCGAAGTCCGGCCAGCCCGTGGATCTTCGAGAAGGTACGCATCAACAGCAGGTTCGGGTGCGTGCCTGCGCGGATGCGCGCGACGAGGTCGGCGGGTTCATCGAGGAACTCGACGTAGGCCTCGTCCATCACGAGGAGCACATGCGGCGGGAAATGGTCGACGAACTCCAGCACCTCCGCGGCGGGCACGAGGGTGCCGGTGGGGTTGTTCGGGTTCGCGATGAACACCACGGTCGTGGCGGGTGTGATCGCGCGCCGCATGGCGGCCAGATCATGCCCGTAATCGCGGGCCGGCACCGTGATCACCGAGGCGCCCATCATCTTCGCGATGATCGGGTAGATGGCGAAGCAGTACTGCGACACCACGATCTCGGCCCCGGGCCGCATCAGCGCGTGCCCCACGAACTCGATGATCTCGTTGGAACCATTGCCGAGGATGAGGTTCTCGGGACGCAACCCGAGGCCGGTGGCGAGGCGCTGCTTGAGATGGAATGCGCTGCCGTCGGGATAGAGATGCAGCTGCGGGAGGATTCTCTGCATCGCGGCGAGAGCCCGTGGCGAAGGACCGAGCGGGTTCTCGTTCGAGGCCAATTTGATGATGCTGGAGGGCTCGAGTCCGAGCTCGCGGGCCACCTCGTCGATCGGCCGGCCCGGTTGATAGACCGGCAGGCTCGCAAGCGTGGGATTCAGGGGCAGCGCATTCATCGGTGGAATCAGAGCAGGCTCAGGATCCTGCGGACATCGACATTCTGACTGACGAGGTTCCGGATGATCTGGATTTTCTCGGTGTCCGCGGGGCGTGTCTTCACGTTGAGATCGTGGACGCGCGAGGCCACGTCGTAGAGGTCGCTCCCGGCGAGGAGGACCGGGTACGGAAGGTCCCGCACGATCTTCATCGCCGCCGACGAGGGGCGCATGTTGTCGGTGAGGACAATTCCAGCCAGCGCGCCCGAACCACGGTTCTGGCTCAACTTGGCGCCCGCGGCGAGCAGGATGTCCTCGCGGTCGCCCGGCGTGATCAAGAGCGCGCCCGGCGAGAAATGGTTCATCGCGTTGTGGACGCTCATGGCCCCGACCGCGACGCGTCCGACGATGTTGTTCATGGCGTCGTCGGAGTTGAGCGTCTCGGCTCGCAGTTCATCTCGGATCGCAGCCAGCGTGGGGCTCGAGAGGATGGGCTGGTGAGGGATCACGCCGAGCAACTCGAGGCCGCGGCGCTTGAGCCCTTTCCGCGCGAAGTTGGAGATGTAGTCGATCCGGTCGGGGAGCACCTTGTTGAGGATCACGCCGAGGATCTGGACGCCTTCGCGCTCGAACAGGGCCTGGTTCATCGCGACCTCGTCGATGGGCCGGCCGATGCCGCCCTGCGAGACGATGATCACCTTCGCATGGAGCAGGCGTGCGACGGTCGCGTTGGAGAGGTCGAACACCGAGCCGACGCCCGCGTGGCCCGAGCCCTCGCAAAGCACGAAGTCCTTCTCCCACGCGACCCGGTCGAACGCCTTCTCGATGCGGCGGACCAGGCTGTCGCTGTTCGACATCTCAAGGTAGCGCCGCGTGAAATCGGGCTCCACCGCGATCGGGCTCATGTCGACGAGCGGCGCCTCGATCCGGAAGACGCGCTGCATCAGGACGGAGTCCTCGTCGATCTTCTGCTCTTCGATCTCCACGAAGCGCTGTCCAACCGGCTTGATGTAGCCGATGCGCGGGTGGTATTGCTGGATGGCTGAGACCAGGCCGAGCGATGAGGTGGTCTTGCCATCGTTCATGCGGGTGGCGGCCACGAACACCCGCGGAGTCGCTACATTCTTCAACATCCTTGATTCTTCAGTGGGGATTGTCGCCGGGTAGACTGTGACCCGCCTCCGGGTACAGGTTGGCGTATTCGATCGACTGCAGTCCGACCACCGCGGCCACGCCGAGGATGTCATGCGCATTCGAACCGCGCGAGACGTCCGCAGCCGGCCGGTCCAGGCCGAGCAGGATCTGACCGTAGGCATTCCCGCGGGCGATGTGCTGGACCATCTTGCTCGCGATGTTGCCTGAGTTCAGATCCGGAAAGATGAGCACATTGGCACGCCCGGCGACCCTGCTCTCGGGGAGCTTGCGCGCGGCGATCTCAGGGATCAGCGCGGCGTCCACCTGCAGCTCGCCATCGATGTCCACCTCGAGGCCGGCCTCCTTCGCGCGCTGTTGTGCCAGCGCCGTCGCAGCCACCACACGCCCCGCCGCCTCGTGCCGCGAACTCCCATGGGTCGAGAACGAAAGCATCGCCACCCGCGGCCTGAGGCCGAGCAACTGACGCGCAAGCCGTGCCGTCGAGATGGCAATCTCCGCCAACTGCTCCACGGTCGGCTCAGGAATCACGCCGCAGTCCGCAAGGAACATCACGCCCGACTCGCCGAACCGCGAATCCGGAACCTCGATCACCATGCAGCTCGAGGCCGTCGTCGCCTTCGGCGCAACCTTGATGATCTGGAACAACGGCCGCAGCACGCTTCCTGAAATCTCGCTCGTCCCTGACACGAACCCATCCGCCCCGTGCATCGCGACCATCATCGCGCCGAAGAAATTCGGCTTGATCATGACGCTGCGCGCGTCCGAATCCTCGATCCCCTTCAGCCGCCTCAACCGCTCATAACGCGCCACGAACGCCGGCAGGTCATCGCTCAACTCCGGATCGATGATGCGGATGCCGTCAATCGGCACGTTGAGGCTCTCGGCGAGCGCCTTCACCCGACCACGATCCCCCAGGAGAATCGGCACCCCAAGTCGCAGCGAATGAAACTGCCGCGCCGCCAACAGCACCCGCGGCTCCGTCCCCTCCGGGAAGACGATCCGCTTCGGATGCCGCTGTAGCTTGTCGATGACACTCGCAATGAAGCGCATGGCCCGCGGTATCTAACCGACCCCGCCCCGCGCCGCAACCGGCAATCCCGGAACATGAGACTTCCCCCGATCTTCCCCACGCTGCCATGCTTCCCCTCCCGGGCACGTCAACCCCAGAAGCCCGGGACGCCGCATGGACAAAACCACCCAGGAAATCAACCGACGCCGGACGTTTGCGATCATCTCGCACCCGGACGCCGGCAAGACGACGCTGACCGAAAAATTCCTGCTCTACGGCGGCGCAGTCCAACTCGCCGGCTCCGTCACCGCCCGCAAGAACCAGCGCGCCACCACCTCCGACTGGATGGAACTTGAGCGTCAGCGCGGCATCTCCGTCTCATCCACCGTCCTCCAGTTCGATTATCGCGGCTTCTGCGTCAACCTCCTCGACACCCCCGGCCACAAGGACTTCTCCGAGGACACCTACCGCGTCCTCACCGCCGTCGATTCCGCGATCATGGTCATCGACGCCGGCAAGGGCATCGAGGCCCAGACCCGAAAGCTGTTCGAGGTCTGCCGGCGCCGCGGGATCCCGATCTTCACCTTCATGAACAAACTCGACCGTCCTTCGCGCGAACCGCTCGCGCTGCTGGACGAACTCGAGAGCGTCCTCGGCATCCACGCATTCCCTGTCAACTGGCCCCTCGGCGACGGCGCTGACTTCCGCGGCGTCTTCGACCGCCGCAGCCGCCAGGTCCACTTCTTCGAGCGCGTCCCGGGCGGCGAATACCGGGCCCCGGTCTCGGTCCTCGACATCGCCGACGCCCAGGTCCGGGACCGCATGGATCCCGACGTCTACACCCGCACCCTGGACGAGCTCGCCATGCTCGACGGGGCCGGTGCGGACTTCGACCACGCCGCCATCCTTGCCGGCCAGCTGACTCCCGTCTTCTTCGGCAGCGCCGTGAATAATTTCGGCGTGCAGCTTCTCCTCGACGCCTACCTCGACCTCGCCCCATCGCCGCGGTCCCGGTCCATCGCCGGCAGGACCATCGACCCCGCCACCGAGGGGTTCTCCGGGTTCATCTTCAAGATCCAGGCCAACATGGATCCCCGCCATCGCGACCGGCTCGCCTTCGTCCGCATCTGCTCGGGCAAGTTCGAACGCGACATGAACGTCGTCCACACGCGCACCGGCCGGAAGCTGCGCCTGTCGTCGTCCCAGAAGCTCTTCGGACGCGACCGCGAGACGGTCGACGAGGCGTATCCCGGCGACGTCGTGGGGTTGATCGGGCACAGCGATTTCCGCATCGGAGACACGTTGGCCGAGAACGCGGCACTGACCTACGACGAGATCCCGCGGTTCACGCCCGAATGCTTCGCGTGGCTCCACAGCCCGACCACCGCGCAGTTCAAGCGGTTCCGCGAGGGCCTGGACCAACTGTTGCAGGAAGGCGTGGTGCAATCGTTCTTCATCGTCGACAGCCTCCAGCGCGTGCCGCTGCTCGGCGCGGTCGGACCGCTCCAGTTCGAGGTCGTCCAATTCCGGCTGCAAAGCGAATACGGGGCCGAGTCGCGCCTCGAGCAGGCCACGTGGAGCATCATCCGATGGGTCGGCAACGCCGAGGATGGAAAGCCGCTTCCCGTCGACGAAACCACGCTTCCCACCGGGGCCCGGGCCGCTCGCGACGCCGCCGACAACCTCGTGCTCCTGTTCCCCAATATCTGGAGCTGCAATTACTTCATCGAGAAGAACCCGAAACTCGCGCTGACAGAACTCCCGCCGCGGTCGGCGCCTTGACCCGCCAGCAGCCCGCCCCCTGCCCCCGCCAGCGCGCCGACTGCTCTTCCAAACAGGGCTGTTCATCGCTTTCCACTTGGTCACGGACCCACCGGCGTGGTTCGCTCCTCGCATGCAACCCCGTGACGCCATCAGCCGTCGTTCTTTCTTCTTCAGCACCGCCGTCACAGCGGCCGCCGTCGCCGGAAGTACCGCCTTTTCGGGCTGCTCCACGCCGGGCACACGCACCGCCACCCGCCGCATCTCGCCCAACGAGAAACTCAACCTCGGCTGCATCGGCGTCGCCGGCCGGGGCGGCGAGGACGTCAAAGGCGTCAGCAGCGAAAACATCGTCGCCCTCTGCGACATCGATTCCCTCAAGCTCGGCGCCGCTGCCGAGAAATTTCCGAAAGCCGCCAAGTACGACGATTTCCGCCGTCTCCTCGACCGCAACGACCTCGACGGCGTGACCGTCGGAACACCCGACCACGCACACGCCGTGATCTCGATCGCCGCGCTCCGCAGCGGTCGCCATGTGTATTGCGAGAAACCGCTGACCCACACCGTTTCGGAGGCCCGCCGCGTCGCGGAGATAGCCAAAAGCAGCGGCCTGATCACCCAGATGGGCAACCAGATACACTCCGGCTCCAATTACCGCCGGGTGGTCGAGATGATCCAGGCCGGCGCCATCGGCGACGTCGGGGAAGTCCATCACTGGGTCGACGGCACATGGGACGTCCGCAAGCATCCCGAGCCCGACCCCGTCCCCGCCCACGTCAACTGGCCGCTCTGGCTTGGCCCCGTGCCGTTCCGCGACTACAGCGACCAGTATGTCCCCTTCAACTGGCGCCGCTGGTGGGCCTTCGGCGGAGGCACACTCTCCGACTTCTGCTGTCACCACATCGACCTCGGGGTCTGGGCCCTCCAGCTCGGCCTGCCCACACGCGTCGAAGCCGACGGCCCGCAACCGCCCGACGACGAATGCGCCCCGCCCTGGCTCGTCGTCCGGTATGATTTCCCGGCCCGCAAGGGCACGAACTGGGGTGGCTCGGGCAAGACCGTCAACCTGCCCCCGGTCAAACTCACGTGGCACCAGGGCGGCAAGCGTCCCCCCCAATTCGCCGCCAACCAGCTCCCCAAGTGGGGCAACGGCTCGCTCTTCGTCGGCTCCAAGGGCATGTTGCTCGCCGACTACGACAAGCTCCGTCTCTTCCCCGAGAAGGACTTCGCGAACCATGCCGCGCCGGCCCACTGGATCGCCGACTCCCCCGGCCAGCACGAGGAATGGATCCGCGCCATCAAGGGCGGGCCCGGAACTCTCTGCCACTTCGGGTACGGCGCGCAACTGACGGAAATAGGCCTGCTCGGAAGCGTGGCCTACCGAAGCCGGAAGGCCCTCGACTGGGACGCCAGGAACATGCGCGCGACGAACTGCCCCGAGGCTGATAAGTTCATCCATCACCAGTACGCGCCGGGCTGGAAAATCTGACGTGTGAGTGGGCGCTGAGCTGGGCTCCATGAACCAAAGACTTGTTCCTGCTCAACGGGCGGCACTCGCCATCGCCGCCCTGTTGCTCGCGCACCCGGCGGAGTTGCTCGCCGCGACTCACCCCCAACGACCCGCCTCACAGGCCGCCGGATACCTGCCGCCGACCTTCCACGACCCCGACCGGGCCGGGAAGGTCCGCGCACTCACCGGACAGATCACGAAGATCTACACCGATTTCGCCGCCGAGGCCCACTGCCCCGGCGTGGCGTTCGGCGTGGTGGTGGATGATGCCCTGGTGGTCTCGGGCGGGTTGGGCTACACGGACATCCGGGCCAGGACGCCCGCCACGACACGCAGCGTGTTCCGCATCGCGTCGATGACCAAGAGCTTCACCGCGCTGTCCGTTCTCCGGCTTCGCGATCAAGGCCGCATCGACCTCGACCGGCCATTGTCCGGCTATCTCCCCGAGATGCGCGGGTTGAAGGGACTCACCTCCGACTCGCCCGCCATCACCGCACGTCACCTGCTCACCCACGGCGGTGGGTTTCCCGAGGACAACCCGTGGGGCGACCGTCAACTCGCCGACACTGAGCAGCAACTGATCGACCTGATTCGAGGCCCGATCCGATTCTCCACTTCGACCGGCACGGAATACGAATACAGCAATGTCGGGTTCGCGGTGCTGGGCCGTCTCGTGCACCGGGTCTCCGGGAGCACGTGTCAGGATTACATCGACCGGAATGTCCTGCGACCGCTGGGAATGGCATCGACTTACTGGCAGCCCGCAAAGGTGCCGCCCGACCTGCTTGCCCACGGTTACCGGTGGCTCGACGGCGAGTGGCGGGAGGAATCCCTTCTCGCCGACGGCAGCTACGCCCCGATGGGCGGGCTCATGACCTCGATTGAGGATTTCTCAAGATACATGGCGCTGCACCTGGCCGCCTGGCCGCCGCGCGACGACGCCGAGAACGGCCCGCTGCGGCGCTCCTCGCTGAGGGAGATGCATCATCCGTGGCGCATGAACGCGCTCGATACCGGAGCCATGGACCCACAAGGAAAACCCTGTCCCACGGCGGGCGCCTACGCCTACGGGCTCGGATGGTCCAGGGATTGCCAACAACGCGTCAGCATCGGCCACGGCGGCGGTCTTCCCGGCTTCGGCAGCAACTGGCGGATTTATCCTGAGCACGGATTCGGCGTCGTGTCCTTCGGCAATGTCACCTACGCCGGCATCTCACGCGCCAATCGCAAGGTCGCCGACCTGCTCCTGACCGTGGGAGAATTGCATCCCCGCAGGCTCCCTCCGTCCGGGATTCTCCGCCAACGAGCCCGCGAACTCACCCGCCTGCTGCCCGCTTGGGCCGATGCGGAACACAGCGGACTCTTTGCCCAGAACTTCTTCCTCGACTACCCCATCGCCTCGCTGAGAAGGGACGCCCAGGGGCTTTTCGACGGGATCGGGGACGTCGTCTCCGAGGGCGAGGTGGAACCGGAAAACCAGCTGCGTGGGACATTCCTGGTCCACGGAAAAAAGGGAGACGTCAGGCTCACGTTCACCCTGACCCCCGAGAATCCGCCCCTCATCCAGGAGTTCAGCATCGTCCGCATTCCCGAACCGGACTCCGCGAAGTGATGCAGGGTCGGGGCGCGTCCCCGCAGTCCCCATCGATCATCTTCCCACGGGCCCGACCAACGCCGCGCCGATCGTGTTGAAGACAGGGCCGGGCACGACACCCAGAGTCACAACCGCCACGATGAGGACCACGCAGAGGATTCGCGTCGCAGGATCGAGCGTGATGACCCCCTTGTCACCCGGATCCTTGAAAATGGCCTCGCGCACCACCGAGAGATAGTAATAGACCGCCACCGCCGCGTTGAGAACCGCGAAGATCACCAGCGCCAGATGCCCCTGCTTCAACGCGGCGGTGAACAACGCCAGCTTGCCCATGAACCCCGCCAGCGGCGGAATCCCGGCCAGGCCGAAGACACCCACCAGCAACGTCGCGGCCAGAAGCGGTGAACGGCGGTGCAGCCCGGCGAGATCCTGGATGGCGATGTTCTCGCCATCCTTCGAAACCCGGCTGATCACGGTGAAGCAGGCCAGCACCATCAGCAGATAACCGGTCATGTAATAGAAGGCAGCCCCGTAACCCGCCGCATCCAGCGCCACGAAGCCAAGCAATGCATAGCCGGCATGCGCGATGCCCGAAAACCCCAGCAGCCGCTTGAAATCGTCCTGCGCCATCGCGATCAGGTTTCCGTACAGCATCGAGGCACCCGCCAATATCGCCAGGACCATGGGCACCACGCGGCTGTCCGGCGCGCAAAACGCCATGAACCGGTAGCAAACCAAAACAGCCCCAAGCTTGGGCAGCGACGCCACCAGGCCCGCGGTCTCATTCGATGCGCCCTGATAGACGTCTGGCGTCCAGAAATGGAACGGGAACACCGCCAGCTTGTACCAGATGCCCGCCAGCGCCATGAGCAGCCCCGCCACCGCCAACGGCGTCGAGATCACCGGCTTCAGCTTCTCCGCCATCAACGGCAGGGACGTCGTCCCCGTCAGGCCAAAGAGATAACTCAACCCGAAAAACATGATCCCGTTCGCCGCCACGCCGAACATGATGTACTTGATCGCCGACTCGAGCTGCTTCCTCTGGCCGTCCCGCTCACGCCGCATCGCCACCGCAAGGAACAACGGGAACGACGACAGTTCCAGGGACACGATGAGCGTGACCAACTCGATGCTGCTGACCAGGAGGTTGAATCCCAGAAGGCTCAGCAGAAGGAAAAGATGATACTCACTCCGTATGTCCTGGCGGATGTCGTTCAACCCGCCGCTGAGAAGCACCACCAGGACGAACCCGATGGCAAAGATGAGCTTGAGGAACTGCGACAGGGCATCCACCCGGTACGCCCCGTCGAATAGGACCGCGTGCTGGCCCAGGCCGGCCAGCGCCGCAACCACGGTCACGACCGCAATCGCCAGGGCGGCACGACCGGACTTGCGGGCATCGGACGGCCCCAGCGTGATGACAAACAGCACCAGCGCTCCGATGAGCAGCACGGATTCAGGAAGGAATGCGGCGATGGGAAACATCGTTTCTAAGTTCTAAGGTCCCGGAACGGTCGCCGCGGCGTTGGCCACCTGCGCCACCACCTGGGTGATCCCCGTGTGGATCAGGTCCACGAAAGGTTTTGGCTGAAGCCCCATCCAGAGCACCAGCACCAGCAGCGGAGCGAGCGCAAGGATCTCGCGCCATCCCAGATCAGCCACGCCCTCGTGCTTCGGGTTCGACGTTCCGCCGTAGGCCACGCGCTGCAGCATCCGCAGATTGTAGGCCGCGGCGGCCACGATGCCGGGAACCGCGCAGATCATGAGTATCTTCGAGACCCGGAAACCCCCCGCCAGCACCAGGAATTCCCCGATGAAACTGTTGGTTCCGGGAAAGGCCAGCGACGAGAGGCAGAACACCCCGAGAAAGGCTGCGAAAACCGGCATCACCTTCCCCACGCCCGCCGCCGCGTCGAGATCCCGCGTGTGCAACCGCTCGTAAAGGATGCCCACCGAGATGAACAGCGCCCCGGTGGTGACGCCGTGGTTGATCATCACCAGCGTCGCACCCTCAAGCCCCTCGCGCGTCAGGCTGAAGATACCGAGCGTCGCGAAGCCCATGTGACCCACGCTGGAGTAGGCCACAAGCTTCTTGAGATCCGTCTGTGCCAGCGCCGCAAAGCCGCCATACAGGATCGCCACGACCGACAATGCCATCAGCCACGGCGCGAACAGCTTCGCGGCATACGGGACGATCGGCAGGGAGAATCGGATGAACCCGTAGGCCCCCATCTTCAGCAGAACGCTGGCCAGGATGACGCTACCCGCCGTCGGCGCCTCGACATGCGCGGCCGGCAGCCACGTATGGAACGGGAACATCGGCACCTTGATCGCAAACGAGAGAAGGAATGCCGCGAACACCCAGCACTGGAAGCTCTCAGGGTACGTCTTCCCCATCATCTCGGGGATGCTGAAGCTGCCCACCTTCAGGCGTAGCGCCACGATGGCCACCAGCAGGAGCACCGAACCCGCCATGGTGTAGATGAAGAACTTCAGCGCCGCGTACACCTTCCTCGGCCCGCCCCACACGCCGATCATCAAACTCATCGGAATCAGCATCGCCTCCCAGAACATGAAGAAGAGGACGAAATCGAGCGCGCTGAACACCCCGATCATCGCCGTCTCCATCGCCAGCAGGCACACCATGAACTCCCGCACCCGCTTCCCGATGTAACACCAGGAAGCCATCACACACAGCGGCGTCACCAGCGTCGTGAGCAGGATCAGCAACAGGCTCATCCCGTCGATCCCCAAGGCATACTCCACCTTCAAGGACGGAATCCACGCCGACCGCTCCGCCCACTGGAACCCCGCCTTCCCAGCGTCGAACCCGGACAACAAGCCAAGCGACGCCACGCCGATCAACAGCGTCGAGACCAGCGTCCACCACCGTACCGCCTTCTCCCCGGGCAACAACGCCGCCACCAACGCCGCCACCAGCGGGCTGAATATCAGCACGCTGAGCAGGGGGAACCCGCCATCGGATGTCAACTGGGTCATGTAAGGCAATGGGTCAGTAAACCTGGATACAATTCTGCACTCATCTCATGGGGTCCGGTCACATCAACAGAAGACACACCACCACCAGCACCGCGATGACCCCGAAGGCCACCAGCAGACTCTCCTGCAACGCCCCGCGCTGCAGGAACCGCAGCTTCCCTCCCATCCCCTTCACCCCGCCCGCCAGACCGTCCACCGCGCCATCAATCACCTTCCCGTCGAATACACCGACCTGCCGCGACGACTTCATCAGCGGATTCAGCCCCACCACCCGGTAGATCGTCCCAACCAGGTCGTCGATCACCCGCATCGGACCGCGCGCCAGGCGGAGGAAAAGCTGCCCGCCGCGCCGATAGAACCAATCGAGGTCCACGCTGATCGTCGCCGTCGGCTCCAGCTTCTTGATGAGCAGGAAGAAACCGACCGCCGTGAACAGCAGGATCTGCAGGGACTCGGTGACGTGGTAGGCCGTGTAGGGTACGTACTCCTCGGAGTGGGGGAGCATCCGGTAGAGATACGGCGTGTAACAACCGATCAGGATGCACAGCGCCGCCGCGGCGGCCATCGCCGCCATCATGTTCCACGGCGGTTCCTTCGCCTTCTCCCACGTCTCGGCACTGCACTTGTTCCTGCTGAACCAGATGAAATAGGGAACCTTGAGGCCCGTGTGCAGGAAGGTGCCCGCCGAGGCCAGCATCAGGAGGAAAGCGGCCGTCTTCTTGCCGTCCTCGAACCCCGCCGTGACGATCATCGACTTGCTCACGAAACCGCTGAACAACGGGAACGCCGAGATCGACAGGCCGCCAATGAGGGTGAACAGGAATGTCCACGGCATCCGCGAATACAGACCGCCCAGCTCGGTGAACTTGCTCTTCCCGGTCATGTGCAACACCGAGCCGCACCCCATGAACAGGAGACCCTTGTAGAGAATGTGCGCGAAGGCATGGGCACAGGCACCGTTGATGGCCAGATGCGTCCCAATCCCGACACCCGCCACCATGTAGCCCACCTGGCTGATGATGTGATAGGCCAACAGCCGACGGCAGTCGTTCTCAAGCACCGCATAGACGACACCATAAAGCGCCATCGCCACCCCCAGCGGCACCAGGATCTCCATCCCCGCAAACCCGCGGCACAACGCGTACACGGCCGTCTTCGTGGTGAAGGCGCACATGAACACCGACCCGTTGAAGGTCGCCTCGCCGTACGCGTCCGGCAACCAGGCGTGCAGGGGCGGCACCGCCGCGTTCAATAGAAATCCCGCAAGTATCAACCACGACGCCGGTGTCGCGTGATGCACGTCGAGCGGCCCGAATGTCAGGCTCCCACCCGCCTCCTTGGCATGCATGACAATCCCCGCCAGCAACGCCAACCCGCCCGCCGTGTGCACCAGAAGGTATCTCAGCCCGACCGCCATCGACTCCGGACGCCGCCGGAACCAGACCAGGAACACCGACGAAAACGCCATGAGTTCCCAGAAGAGAAACAGGGTCAGATAGTCCCCGGCGTAGATCGCCCCGATCGACCCCGCCACATAGATCCAAGCCGCCATGTGCTGGGCGTCCTCACGGACATGGAGTCCGTACAGCGTCCCGATGATCGCCATCAGGGCCATGATGTAGCCGAACACCTGGCTGAGCTTGTCAACCCGCCCGAAGACCAGCGTCCACTCCACCACGTGAACCTCCCCGAACATGCCTTCGCTCAGGCCCACGGTGCGTGCGAAGACGAGCACCGGCACGAGGATCAGCCACGCCTTCTTCAGGGCCGCGGGGACGAGCGGCAGCAGGATGGCGCCGACCAGCAGGATGGCCGCGGGATGAATCCAGAGGCTATTCATCGTAGTAATCCTCCCGTTTCATGATGCCCTGATGCCCGAATGCCTTCGAGGCCAGGATGATGAAGACACAGGCGACGAACCCGAACACGGCCCAGAACCCCGGGATCCGCTCGATCGCGGTATGCGCGTGTTCCTTGTCGACCAGCGCCGGTACGGCGTCCACGACCACCAGCAGGGCCAGCAGGACGTAGGACAACCGCACCACCGTCCGGAGGTTTCGCCGCAGCCACTCGATGAGTTGGAGAAGCTTCATTTCACGACCGCCCGAGTGAATTCCATGAAGAAATCCGGATAGAGCCCGAACACCACCGACAACGCGGCGGTGATGCAGAGCGGGATCACCATCACCAGCGGCGCCTCGTGCGGCGGATGACCGTGGTCATCCACCGGCTTGCCGAAGAACGCCGTGATGATGATTGGCACGAAATAGGCCGCATTCAGCAGCGTGCTCACCAGCAGGACGCAGACGATGCCGATCGAACCGGCGTCCATGGCGCCCAAGAGCAGGTTCCATTTGGTGACGAACCCCGCGACCGGCGGCGCGCCGATCATGCTCAGGGCCGCGATCGCGAAAGCCCCGAACGTGAAGGGCATCGCCCGCCCAAGCCCGCTCATCTCCGAGATGTTCTTGCGATGCGTGGCGACATAGATCGCGCCGGCGCAGAAGAACAAGGTGATCTTGGAGAAGGCGTGGTTGGCGATATGGACCAGACCGCCCTCGATCCCCCGGGGTGTCAGCAGGGCAACGCCGAGGATGATGTAGGACAACTGGCTCACCGTGGAGTAGGCCAGGCGCGCCTTCAGGTTGTCCTTGCTCAAGGCGAGGACCGACGCCACCAGGATGGTGACCGAGACGAACCACGCCGTCGGCATCCCGAGATTCAACGCATCCATGCGGTCGATGCCGAAGACATAGAGCATCACCCGCACCGTCGAGAACACGCCCACCTTGACCACCGCCACGGCATGCAGCAGCGCGCTGACCGGGGTTGGGGCCACCATCGCGCCGGGGAGCCAGTGGTGGAAGGGCATGATGCCGTTCTTGGCGAACCCGAGCAGGAAGCAGATGTACAGCGCCGTCACCACGCCTGAGCTCGCCGACGCCGGCAGGATGCCCGTGTGCGCGTTGCTCGCGAAATCAAGGTTCCCGACAAGCACATAGACCAGCACCATCGCGGGCAGCACGAGCGCCTTGGCCGTGGTGGTGAGATAGATCATGTACTTCAGCCCGCCCTCATAACCTTCCTCGTCCTGATGATGCGCCACCAGCGGGTAGGTGCAGACACTCACGATCTCGTAGAAGAGATAGAGAGTCAGGAGATTGTCGGAAAACGCGCAGCCGATGGCGCCGAACAGGGCCAGCGCGAAGCACACATTGAAGCGGGTCTGGTCATGCTCGTGCAGCCCGCGCATGTATCCTGCGGAATAAAACACCGCGAGGATCCAGAGAAACGACGCCGCCACCGCAAAGATCATCGAGAGGGAATCGGCCCGCAGCTTTATCGCAAGGCCCGGGAGCATCTCGAAAAGGGTGAAATCCAGCGTCTTGCCGGCCCGGATGTCGGGCACGAGCGAGGCCGTCAGGCCGAAGAGCACCACGGCGGCCAGGAAGGAACAGCCCTCGCGGATGTTGGGACGGCGGCCGGTCGCCATCACCAGTCCCGCTCCAACGAGCGGAGCGAGCAGGGCCAGGAGCAGTCGGATATCGTGCTGGACAGGGACAGGCATGGATTATCCGTTCATTTCCGAAACGTCCTTGGAACGGATCGACCGGTAGTTGCGATAGACCGCGATGATGATGCTCAGGCCCACGGCGACTTCCGCCGCAGCGAGGCCCATGATGAAAAGCACCACCACCTGCCCCGCCACGGGGTCGGGCGAATAGAAACGGTTCAGGGCCATGAAATTCACCGAGGCCGCCGCGAAGATCACCTCGCCCGAGATCAGCATCCCGATCAGCGTGCGGCGACGGACGAAACCCAGAATCCCGATCGCCAGCAGGGCCGCGGCGAGGATGAGATAGGCTGCCGGACGGTCATAGAACGTCGGATTGTTCAAGAGCGCACCCTTCCACCATGGGCCACCGCGAGGGCACCCAGGACAGCCACGAGCAGCACGAGCGAAATCACCTCGAACGCCATGCTGTAGGTGGTCAACAGCGCGATGCCCATCGCCCGCAACGAGCCATCGTTCGCCAACGGCTGGGCGGGCACGGTCCACGACCCGCCGAGGGCGAGGGACGCCACCCCCCACCCGAGGGCCACGCAGGCGATCAACGCGAGCGCCGCCCAGACCTTGGACGAGGCGGAGGACTGGTCCGAAACCGCCTCATCCGGCTCCGCAAGCATCACCGCAAAGATGATCGTGATGCACACGGCGCCGACATAGATGAGGATCTGCATCAGCGCCAGGAAGGGCGCGTGCAGGAAATAATAGACCCCGGCAAGGCCGATGAAGCAGAGGGCCAGGCCGCACACGCCGCGGATGATGCGCTGGCTCAGCACGGCGATGATGGCTCCTCCCACCGTGGCCAGCAGGGACACGGCGAAGACCACGTTCAGCAGGAAGGTGGTTCCGGGTATTTCGTTCATTTCGGCCCGTCCTCCATCCGCTTCACGAGGTCGATCTGGTAGACGTCCTTGCGGGTGCTCGCGAGGTTGTAGTTCTTCGAGAACTCGAGAGCATCGACGGGACAAACCTCGACGCACGACCCGCAGAGGCTGCATCGGGTGAAGTCCAGGTTGAAGTCCGTCACCGACTTCCGCTTCTCACCCTCGCGCTTGATGCCATCGACGACGATGCAATCGCTCGGACACGCCTTTTCGCAGCTCTTGCAGGCGATGCAGAGCGACTTGCCGGACTCGGCGTCGCGCACGAACACGATGTGACCGCGGTAGCGCTTCGGCATCTTCAACGCCTCGTGCGGGTACCGCACCGTGACGTCTTTCATGAAGAACTGCCGGAGCGTGATGCGCATCCCGGTCAGCAGACTCACGAAACCGCTCAATAGTTCGCCAAGGGCTTTTTTCATGGCCATTTCAGAAGATCTTCAACATCACGCAGGTCAGCATCAGCGTTCCGAGCGAGATGGGGATGAGAATTTTCCAGGAAAGGTTCAGCAGCCGGTAGAATTGGGTGCGTGGAAAGGTCCACCGGATCCAGATCACGGTGAAGATCAGGAGATAGAGCTTCACCAGGAACCAGACCACACCGGAGAACACCCCAATCGGGCTCTGCCAACCTCCGAAGAAGAGAACGGTCGCGAGGCTGCACCCGACGAGGATGTTCGCGTACTCGGCCATGAAGAACACGCCGAAACCCATGCCCGCGTACTCGGTGAAGGCACCCGCCACCAGCTCACTCTCCGCCTCCGCCATGTCGAACGGCGCACGGTTGGTTTCCGCCAGCATGCAGGTGAAGAAGATCAGGAAGGTCACCGGCATCAGCGGGTTGGCCCAGACCTTCAGGATGTTCCAGTGCCAGAAACCGCCCGCCTGCTGCTCCACGATGGTGTGCAGGTTCGTCGTGCCCGTGATCATCAGCATCGTGATCACCACCAGCAGCATCGGGATTTCGTAGGCGACGTTCTGGGACACGATGCGCGCCGACGAGATGATGGCGTATTTGTTACGCGACGCCCACCCACCCAGCATGATCGCCATCACGTTGATCGAGCCAAACGCAAACACCATCACCAGCCCAAGATCCAGGTTCCGAGCCCCAATGGTGTCGCTGAACGGAATGGTCGCCAGGCACATCAGGCCCGGGGACATCACCATCACCGGCGCAAGACGGAACAGGATCCGGTCGGAATCCGGCGGCACATGGACCTGCTTCGACATCAGCTTGATCGCGTCCGCGATCGGCTGCAGCAGGCCCGCGGGTCCCACCTCGGTCGGGCCCGGCCGACGCTGGAACCGTGCCGCGCCCTTGCGCTCCACCCACACCAGGTAGGCGGCATTCGCCCCGACGAAGGCCATGACCCCCGCAAGATAGAGGAAGAGGCGGAACGGTTCCGGCCACGGCTCCAACAGATTGAAAGCGAGAAAGGACATGAAGTGGCTCGGCGGATTAACGGTCGATGTCCGGGATGACAAGGTCCAGCGATCCCATGAGCGCCAGGGCATCCGGCAACATCATCCCCTGGCTCGCCTCCTCGAACAGACTCAGGTTCGAGAAGGACGGGGCCCGGAGTTTCAGCCGGTACGGAATCTCCTTGCCGTCGCTCACGATCCGGACCGCGAACCGGCCGCGCGACGCCTCCACCGCGAAATAGTAATCCCCCGCCGGCACCTTCACCGACTTCTGCACCTTCCCCATGATCGGACCCTCGGGAAGCTTGGCGATGGCCTGCTCAAGGATCCGCAGGCTCTGGTACATCTCGTCCATCCGGACCAGATAGCGTGCCATGCAGTCGGCCTCGTGATACACCGGTATCTCGAAATCCAGCTCAGGATAGACCGAGTAGGGTTCCACCCGTCGGACATCACACGCGACGCCGGCGCCGCGGATGACGGGACCCGTCGCCCCGTATTTCCGGCACATCTCGGCGCTGATCGGTCCGATCCCTTCAAGCCGCTTCTTGAGGATGATGTTGTTCGTCACCAGCTGACGGTACATTTCCAGGCGCGGCTTCAGGTACTCGATGAATTCCTTGGTGCCTGTGATGAAATCGGAATCGACGTCGTTGCAGAGTCCCCCAAACCGGTAATAACAGTAGGTCAGCCGCGCCCCGGTCACGCTCTCCAGCAGGTCGAGGATCTTCTCCCGGTCGTCGAAGGCGTAGAGCAACGGCGTGAACCCGCCCAGATCGAGGATGAACGCGCCAAACCAGACGAGATGGCTCGAGATGCGGTTCAGCTCCGAAGTAATGACCCGGATATACTCGGCCCGGAGCGGCACCTCGATCCCCGCCGCACGTTCCACCGCCGCGACATAGGCGTGGGTGTAGTGCATCGCCGACAGGTAGTCGATCCGGCTCGTGTTCGGCAGGAACTGCGCCCACGTCCGGTTCTCACCCATCTTCTCGTGCATCCGGTGGATGTAGCCGGGAACCGGCTCCGCACGTGTGATGTACTCACCGTCCATCGTCAGCTTCACCCGCAACACGCCATGCGTCGCGGGATGCTGCGGCCCGAGGTTCAGGACGAACGTCTCGTTGTCGCCGGACTTCACCAGATTGGTCTTCTCAAGGAGCACCTACGAAATCCTTTCTCAAGGGGTGAAAGTCCGCGTCCTCCGGCAAAAGGAGCGGCGACAGGTCCGGATGCCCGGTGAACACGATGCCGAAGAAATCGTGGG
>CAIMTB010000586.1 GCA_903844265.1 uncultured Verrucomicrobiota bacterium | reverse complement strand
GCGGCACCCTCGTCATAAAACCCCATCGGGGTTTCGTCATGCCAGGGCGTGGGGAGTCACCACCGTTGGGTCGGACGCAACCCCGTTGGGGTTGATGAATGATTGGGGATCGGATCTCCCAGGGTAGCCCGCGCGCGGGCTACCCTGGGCTAAGGGACGGAACCTCTTCGAGGTTCTCAATTTGTTTGGAAGGCACTTCTGTCGGCCAACAGGAGGGCTTGCCACCGCTTTCGAGCGTGCGAGCAGAGCCGTAGGCCAGGCGACCTCAGAAGAAAAGCGGTGGCATGGCCACCGCCCTCCGGATCTCAGATCAAGGTGCTTTCCTGCGGGCGGTGGGCGCAGTAGGCTCGGGCCATGATCCAGCGACGTTCGTTCATCAAGGGCGCGGGCTTGGCGGTCGCGGCGGCGGTGGGAGGTCGTGGTTTGACCGTTGGGACTGCGGCGGCCGGGGTGGCGGCCGGGGCGGTGAAGGACACGCTTCGGCTTGGGATGGCCGGGTACACGTTTCACAAATTCAAGCTCGACCCGACGCTGGAGATGTTGCGCAAGGTCGACGTCCGCCTGCTGTGCATCAAGGATTTCCACCTGCCGCTGAAGAGTACCGACGAGGAAATCGCGGCGTTCCACGCGAAGTGCAAAAGCTTCGATGTGACGGGATACGGAGTCGGGCCGATCTACATGGGGACGGAGGCGGAGGTGGACGATGCGTTTGCCTATGCGCGGCGGGTGGGTGTGCGCCTGCTGGTTGGGGTGCCGTTCAAGATGTCGGGAAGCAAGCGGGCGGCGTCGCCAGAGTTGCTTCGTCGGATTCACGACAAGGTCCAGGAATTCGACATTCTGTACGCGATCCACAACCACGGGCCCGACATGCCGGAGCTGTTTCCGAGCGCCGACAGCGCGATGGACATGATCCAGGCGCTCGACCGTCGGGTGGGGTTGTGCCTCGACATCGGGCATCAGTTGCGCGATGGGAAGGATCCCGTGAAAGCGGTGACCGACTACGCGGACCGGGTCCATGACATCCACATCAAGAACGTGACCTCAGCCGACAAGGGGGGGCGCGGGGTGGAACTTCCGCGGGGTGCGATTGATTTGCTTGCGTTCGTGAAGGCGCTCCGGCGGATCCGGTATCCCGGGGTCTGCGGTCTCGAGTACGAGAAGGACATGGAGAATCCGCTGACCGGCGTTGCCGAGTCGGTGGGCTATTTCAAGGGATTGATGGCTGCGACGCGCTGAGGTCGCGGCGGTGGCATGAGGCCAAGATCCGCAGTGCAAATGACAATCCGCGGCAAGCCCGCCAGACCGGGATCGGTCATGGAGCCCAAGGGTTTTTCACTCAAGAGGAGAGATCGTGACCAAGCCAGCGGCATCACGTCGTGAGGGCGGACGGCGGTTTGAGGATCCTTCCGACCCGGGAGAGGATCAGCAGTTGCTTCCCGTGGCGACGGCGGCATTGGGGGTGGCGTGGACGCTGGTGCTGGGGCTGTCATTCTTTGTCGCCTACCGGGAGGAATCCCGCACGACGCTCGAGTTCGCGCGGTTGGAGGCCCGGGCGAGTGTCGACAAGGACATGCTGTACCGGCACTGGATCGGCAACCTGGGCGGCGTGTATGCGCGGGTGACCAACGAGACGCTTCCGAATCCCTACCTGACGGATTCAGCGGACCGGGACCTGAAGACCGTGGAAGGCGTCCGGCTGACGCTCATCAACGCGGCCTACATGAACCGGCAGGTGCATGATCTGGGCCTGCGGTTCGGGATCGGGAGCAGTCATCTGACAAGCCTCCTGCCGAAGCGGCCTGAGAATGCGGCCGATCAGTGGGAGAGCAATGCGCTGCAGCATGTGGAGCATGGGGAGCAGGAATTCAGCTCGCGGGAACACGAGGGTAGCCAGGTTTTTCTGCGGTACATGCGGGCCATGGTCATCGATAGGAGCTGCCTGACCTGCCATGTGTCCGAGGGCTATCGCGAGGGTGAATTGCACGGCGGCATGAGCATCTCGGTGGATGTGGCGCCGTTTCAGGCACGTTCAACGACCCATATCCTCCGTGATGTGTACCTCCATGCCGGCCTTTGGCTCGTGGGGTTGTGTGGCCTCGGAGGCGGGCATCTCATTGTCCTGCGTCGTATCCGGGACCGCGACGTGGCGGCCGCCAGGGTGAAGGCGGTGGAGATCGAGCTGGCCGATTTCTACGAACACGCGCCGGACATGTTCCTGCTGATGGAGTCGGCCACGGGCCGGATCCTGACCTGCAACGAGACGCTGCTGGAGCGGACGGGCTTGACGCGGGAGGCGATCATTGGCCGGCCGCTTTCGTCGATCTGCCATCCGCGTTCCGTGTCGCGGATCGACGCGGCAATGGAACAGTTCGGATGGTCGGGCGAAATTCGGCAGCTGGAGTTCGACCTTCCTGTCGTGGGTGACCGGGTGCTCGAGGTGGAGTTGAACGCGACCGCGGTGCTGGCCGAGAAGGGGCACATGCAGCGGATTCGCGCGGTGCTGCGTGACATCACGCAGCGGAAGGCGGCCGAGCAGGAGATTCGGCGTCTGAACCAGCTTTCGGCGACGCTCAGCGAGGTGAACCAGAGCATCAACCGGAGCCAGACGCGCGAGGAAGTGTTTGCAGAGGTCTGCCGTGTCGCCGTGGTATTCGGAGGGTTCAAGGCTGTCTGGATTGGCTATCTGGATCGCGCGGCCAAGCGGGTGGTGGCGGTGTCGAAGGCGGGCGATGCCGATGGGTTCTCGCAGTCGTTGAGCGTCGGCCCCGACGATCTCCCGGAGGCCTCCGGCCTGGTCGGCCTCGCGTTGAAGGAAGGGCGGTCGTGCGTCACCCAGGATGCCATGCACGATCCCCGGCTGATGGTGTGGCAGCATTTCGCGTCGGTCCACAGCCTCCGGGCTGGGGCCGCGTTGCCGATTCATTTCGGGGGTGTTCTCTGGGGTTTTCTCTCGGTCTACGCGAACGAGGCGGATGTCCTGCGGGACCGCGAGATCGCGATGTTGGAGGAGATGGCGATGGACATCTCGTTCGGCTTGGAACAGTTGCGCCAGACCGAGCTGCGTCGGGAGGCGGACGCCGCACTGCGCGCGAGCGAGGCCCAGTTGGCGGCGGCGCAACGGATCGCACGGGTCGGCAGCTGGTGGCGTGACCTCGCCACGGGGGAGGTGTCGTGGTCGGGGGAAATGTATCGGATTTTCGGAACCTCGCCTGACGAGTTTCAACCCTCCTGGGAGCGCGAGCTGCGGTGGATTCACCCGGAGGACAGGGATCGGGTGGCGCGGGTGATCAGTGCGTGTGTGGCTTCGGGCCAGGGCTACGAACTGGAATACCGCATCCACAGGCCGGATGCCTCGGAGCGCCATGTCCATGTCATCGGCCAGGTGGACCTGGATGCAGATGACCGGGCGATCCGGACGCTGGGTGTGGCGCAGGATATCACCGAGCGCAGGGAATCGGAGGCGGCGCTGCGGGCGAGTGAGGAGCGGTTCCGCATGGTGTTGCAGGACGCCCCGTCGGTGGCGATCCAAGGCTATGGGCCGGACGGTACCGCCCAGTATTGGAACCACGCGAGCGAGCGCCTGTACGGCTACACCGCGGAGGAGGCGATTGGCAGGAACCTGTTGGACCTGATCGTGCCTGAAGATCTGAGGGACGAATTCCGGGAGGTGATGCGCGGCATGGCGGAGGCATCGCGCCCCATTTCCTCGGGTGAATGGCAGTTGATGCGGAAGGACGGATCGCGGGTGGCGGTGTTCTCCAGCCATGCGTTGGTCATGCCGCCGGGCCGTCCGGCTGAATTCTTCTGCATCGATGTCGATTTGACGGAACTGAAGCGCACGGAGGCCGCACTGCGGCGCCGCGAACGGATCCTGGCGGCCGTCTGTTTCGCAGCTGAGCGATTCCTGATGGTGGCCGACTGGCGCAAGAGCATCACCGACCTGTTGATGCGCCTCGGAGAGGCCGCGCACGTCAGCAGGGCGGTCCTCTTCGAGGTGCGGGATGGACCTGACGGCGACCTCCTGATGAGTCAGACCGGCGAATGGGCGATGCCGGGTCTGCCTTTGAGGACCAACGATCCCACGCTGAAAGACATCCCCGTCAGGGCGGGTGGTTTCGGGCGCTGGGCGGATCTCCTGATCGCGGGGCAGGTGGTGCGCGGGAATACGCGGGAATTTCCCGACAGCGAGCAGCCTGCCCTGACTGCGCATCGCATCATTTCGATCGTGGTGGTGCCGGTGTTGGTCGGTGGGTGCTGGTGGGGTTTCCTCGCGTTCGACGAATGCATGGCCGAGCGGGTCTGGGATTCGGGGGAGGTCGAGTCGCTCCAGGCGGCTGCCAACATCCTCGGGGAAGCGATCGAACGGCAGGCTGCGGAAGAGACTCTGGGGCGCCTCACGAGCCAGAAGGAGATGATTCTCAACTCCGCCGGCGAGGGGATCATGGGCCTCGATTCCGACGGTAATCACACCTTCGCCAACCCTGCCGCGGCGCGGATGCTGGGTTACGAGATCGCAGATCTGCTCGGTCTACCCAGCCATTCGACCTGGCACCATTCCAAGCCCGACGGCCATTCCTACCCGCAGTCGGAGTGTCCCGTCCACGCCGCGTTCCGCGACGGCATCGTCCGCCGCAGGAACGACGAGGTGTTCTGGCGCAAGGATGGATCGAGCTTCCCGGTGGAGTACGTCAGCACCCCCATCTTGGAGGAAGACACAGTGGTCGGCGCGGTGCTGACATTCAACGACATCACCGGCCGCAAACATCTCGAGGCCCAGCTGCGCCAGGCTCAGAAGATGGAGGCGGTCGGCCAGCTCGCCGGCGGCGTTGCCCACGATTTCAACAACATCCTCGCCGCCACGATGCTGAACCTGAACATGCTCCAGCAGGCCCCCAGCATCGACGACGAGGTCCGGAAATCGCTGCGGGAACTGGAAACCGACATCCAGCGGGCAGCCAATCTGACCCGCCAATTGCTGCTCTTCAGCCGACGCTCGGTCATGCAGGTCCAACCCATCGACGTGAACAGCGTGGTGGAGAACCTGCTCAAGATGCTGCGCCGCCTTATCGGTGAGCAGATCACCCTCGAATGGCTCGGCAAACAGAGCCTCCCCCCCGTCTCCGGCGACGCCGGCATGCTCGAACAGGTGGTCATGAACCTCGTCGTCAACTCCCGCGACGCCATGCCCGCAGGCGGACGAATCACGATCGCCACCGAGCTCGTCGAGATCACACCCGAACAGGCCCGGTCCAACAACGAAGCCCGGCCCGGACGCTTCGTCCGGCTGACCGTCGGCGATACGGGATGCGGCATGGACGAGAAGGTCCTGCGTCGGCTCTTCGAGCCCTTCTTCACCACGAAGGAAGCCGGCAAGGGCACCGGCCTGGGTCTTGCCACCGTCTACGGCATCACCAAGCAGCATCGTGGCTGGGTCGGCGTCGACAGCCAGCCCGGCCGTGGGAGCACCTTCTCCGTCTTCGTTCCCGCCCTCGCCGGCGAGAGCGGGGGGCCCGGTTCGGAAGCTTCAGCCCCACCCGCCCGCGGCGGTCGCGAGGTCATCCTGCTCGTCGAGGACGAAGCCGGCCTCCGCAAAAGCGTTGGCAGCATCCTGCGCATGTACGGCTACCGGGTCTTCGAGGCCGCCGACGGACGTGAGGCCATCCGGGTCTGGACGACTCATTGGCGTGAGATCGACCTGCTCCTCACGGACATGGTCATGCCCCATGGAATCAACGGACTCCAGCTGGCCGACGAGCTGCGTTCCGAGAGGCCGGAACTGAAGGTCCTCATCTCAAGCGGTTACAGCGCCGATCTGGTCCATCAGAACGACCTCGAAGGCAAGGACATGGCGTTCATCGCGAAGCCCTGCACCGCCCGCGAACTCGCGGCCGCAATCCGCCGCTGCATCGAGCGACCCGTGTCCGAGACCTCCGATGGCGCGGCGCCGCAGTAATTCCAGGCCCGCGGGGCAGGGCGCGTCCTGGCCGCGGCACATTCGCGTCGAACTGTTCGACGCCCGGGGGGCGCGTGTGCCAGTGTCGTGGCCTTCCTATGACGGACCGCATCGGTGCCCTCGATTTGGTTGTGATCGTCGCCTACCTCGTAGGCATCGTCGGCATCGGGTGCTATGCGGGACTGCGGCGGCGCCGTGAATCGGGTTCGAATTCCTATTTTCTCGCCGCCCATTCGCTTCGCTGGCCGTCGATCGGCCTGGCGCTCTTCGCGACGAACATCTCCTGCGTCCACCTCGTCAGCCTGGCCCAGGCCGGATATGATCAGGGCCTGCTGATGGGGAACTTCGAATGGATGGCGGGCTTCACACTCGTCCTGCTCTCCCTGTTCTTCGTCCCGTTCTACATCCGCTCAGGTGTCGCCACGCTCCCCGATTTCCTCGAGCGCCGCTATTGCCGGCAATGCCGCGACTGGCTCGCTGTGGTGTCGATCGTGGCGGCCGTGATTTTCCACATCGCCTTTCCGCTGGCCACGGGTTGGCTCGTGCTGCATGGCATCTTCGGAATCGACAAGTGGGTCTGCATCCTGACGCTCTGCTCGCTCACCGCGCTGTACACCGTCGTCGGTGGACTCGCGGCCGTGGTCGTCACGGAAACTGTCCAGGCCATGGTCCTCATCGCTGGCGCGTGTCTCATCACGGGGTTTGCCTACGTGAAGGTCGGGGGCTGGGATGGGATGGTTCGTGGCCTCGCGGCGAACAATGAGCTGCTCAAGCTCTCCATGTTGCGGCCCGCTTCCGTCGAGCCTGACTTCCCCTGGTACGCCATCTTCCTCGGCTATCCGGTGCTCGGGATCTGGTATTGGTGTGCGGACCAGACCATCGTCCAGCGGGTCCTGGGCGCCCGCGACGAGCAGCATGCGCGAATGGGTCCGTTGTTCTGTGCGGCGATCAAGGTGCTCCCCGTCTTTATTTTCGTGCTGCCGGGTCTGATGTTCCACGTGTTGGTTTCACAGAAGGCGCTGCCGGGCGTCGCGGTGGAGAACAGCAAGGAGGTCTACGGCGTGATGATCCGAAGCCTGCTTCCCACGGGACTCTTCGGTGTCATGGCCGCCGCCCTCATGGCCGCCCTCATGGGCAACCTCGCCAGCGCCGCCAATTCCATCTCCACACTTTTCAGTTACGACCTCTGGAAACGGTTCCAGCCGGCAACCCCCGACGCCACCCTCGTCCGCATCGGCCGACTCGCCACCGGGGTCTCGTTCGTCCTCGGCATCGCGCTCGTGCCGCTGCTGGACCGCTATGAAAGCATCTTCGCCGGCATCAACGACATCATCGCCCACCTCGCGCCCCCGATCACCTGCGTCTTCCTGCTCGGGATCTTCTGGCCCGCCGCGTCGGCCACCGGCGCCCGCTGGACGATGTGGATCGGCTCGGCCCTTGGAACAGCCGTCTTCGCCTTGAAGACACTTCATAAATGGGATGCCACGGCCTTCGGCTGGATCCCTCCCTTCCTCCACGCCACCCCTTTCATGCTGATGGCGTTCTATCTCTTCCTGGCCTGCGTGGCGGTCCAGGTCGTCATCACCGGACTGCACCCCAAGACAGCCGCTGAAGATCCGCAGAAGCTCTTCTGGGTGCATCCCTTCGACGCCTTGAGGACCCCAGGATGGCCGGGCCTCGCCGATTACCGCGTGATCGCCGCCGTCGTGTGTGCCCTCATGCTCGGTCTCTATATCGTGTTCCGATGAACCCGGCGGCTTCTCGCACGCATCTTTCCATGAATGCCAAGAAAACCCCGCCGGGACTGGTGTCCCAGGCGCGTCGACTGCTTCTCCTGGTCTGTCTCGCCCCCTGGATCGCGGGTTGCGCCTGCCGGGCCCCCGTCGCCACGAAATCTGCGCCGGCTCCGCGCCGCTTTGCATGGGTCACCGGCCTCCGCCCCGAGAAGGCCGCCCGATATCGCGAGTTGCACGCGCATCCCTGGCCCGCGGTCAACCGGATGATCGGCGAATGTAACATCCGGAATTTCTCCATCCACCTGAAGGAGATAGAAGGGAAATTCTATCTGTTCGCCTATCTCGAGTATGTGGGCTCCGACTTCGACGCCGACATGAAGCGCATGGCCGCAGACCCCGAGACCCAACGGTGGTGGAAGGAGACCGACCCCTGCCAGCTCGCCCTCCCGGATGCCGCCGCGAAGGGCAAGATCTGGTCCGACACCGAAGAACTCTACTTCCTGCCATGACCTCAAGGGATCGCATCCTTGCCGCCATCGGGCATCGTGAACCGGACCGCGTGCCGCTCGACCTCGGCGCCACGCCGAGCTCGGGCATCTCGGCCATCGCCTACGGAAACCTCAAGCGCCATCTGGGCCTCGGCGGCCCGCCCCCGCGCGTCTACGATGTCGTCCAGCAACTTGCCGAACCGGAGGAGGTCATCCTCGATCGCTTCGGCGTCGACGTCCTCGACGTGGGCCGGTCGTTCAACACGAATCCCGCGGACTGGTACCCCGTGACGCTGGCCGATGGCCAGCCGGGTCTCTACCCGACATGGTTTCGCCCGGAGTCCCAACCCGATGGCTCGGTCATCGCGCGCATCGCGGACGGAACCGAGGTGGCCCGGATGCCTTCGGAAGGAACCTTCTTCGACCAGACCCTCTTTCCGTACCTGGACGGTTATCCGGCGGAGTACAGCGGGCTCGATCAGGCGATGGGCAAGGTCTTATGGGCGGCTTTGGCGCACAGCCCCTGGGACCGCGCGTCGCAACCCGGGTTCTGGCAGTCCCTGCGCGAGCAGGCCCTCGCGATGCGCGCTGGCAGCGACCGCGCGCTGATGATCGTGGTCGGCTGCAATCTCTTCGAGTGGGGCACGTTCCTCCGGCGCATCGACGAGTTCTGCATGGACCTCCGAACCAACACGGCGCAGGTCGAGGCCCTGCTGGAGGCCCTGATGGAACGTCACCTCGCCACCCTCGGCCGTGTCTGCCAGGCGGTCGGGGACGTCGTCGATGTGGTGCGGTTCGGGGACGACCTGGGGACGAACCAGGGGCCGTTCATGTCACCCGCCACCTACCGGTCCCTGTTCAAACCCAGACACGCGCGGCTTTGCGAGTTCGTCCGCCGAAACAGCCGGATGAAGACGTTCCTTCACAGCTGCGGCTCGATCCGGTCGCTCCTGCCGGACCTGATCGAGGTGGGATTCGACGTCATCAACCCGGTTCAAACCAGTTGCCGCGGCATGGAAGCCGAGGGGTTGAAGCGGGACTTTGGCCGGGACATTTGTTTCTGGGGCGGCGGTTGCGACACGCAGTCGGTGCTGAACCGCGGAACTCCTGCGGAGGTGAAGGATCACGTTCGTGGTCGGCTGGACATCCTCATGCCCGGCGGCGGTTTCGTGTTCAACACCGTCCACAACATCCTGCCCGAAGTGCCGCCAGCCAACGTGGTGGCGATGATGGAAGCGGTGGCGGAGTATCGTGGATAGGGGCGGCTTCCAGGATGTCCCGGCGAATGCGCTGTGCCTGGTTGTGTCCGCAAGGGACGGCGTGCACGCCCTACCGTCAGCCTGTGGATGCGCCGGCATGGGGGGGTGTCGAGTCCGGGGCTGACACCTGGCGTTCCGCCGGCTAGGCTCATGGTCCCGGAATACACCGGGTTGGATCCGACACGCAGGTTACCCGCACCGACATGCAAGGCGACATCGCAGTCATCGGCCTGGCCGTCATGGGCCAGAATCTCATCCTCAACATGAACGACCACGGCATCACCGTCGTGGCCTACAATCGGACGACCTCGAAGGTCGACGACTTCCTCGCGAACGAGGCGAGGGGGACCCAGATCATCGGCGCCCATTCGCTCGAGGAAATGGTGTCGAAGCTCAAACGGCCGCGTCGGGTGATGCTGATGGTGAAGGCCGGCAAGCCGGTGGACGAATTCATCGAACTCCTGCTTCCGCTGCTCGAGCCGGGGGACATCCTCATCGACGGCGGCAACTCGCTGTTCGAGGACACGGCGCGTCGTGTGAAGCGTGTCGAGAGCCTCGGACTGCTCTATGTGGGGACGGGTGTCTCGGGCGGGGAAGAGGGGGCGCGTCATGGCCCGAGCATCATGCCGGGAGGAAGTCCCGCGGCGTGGCCCCACGTGAAGCCCATCTTCCAGGCCATCGCTGCCAAGGTGGACGGCGGGTCGCCGTGCTGCGACTGGGTGGGCGAGGGAGGTGCCGGGCATTTTGTCAAGATGGTCCACAACGGGATCGAGTACGGCGACATGCAGCTGATCTGCGAATCGTATCAGCTCATGAAGGACGGCCTGGGGATGTCGGCCGACGAGATGCACCAGGTTTTCCGGACGTGGAATGAAGGGGATCTCGAGAGTTACCTGATTGAGATCACCCGCGACATCCTTGCCAAGAAGGACGAGGACGGCAGCCCGTTGGTCGAGAAGATCCTCGATACGGCGGGACAGAAGGGGACGGGCAAGTGGACGGTGCAGACCTCGGCGGATCTCGGGATCCCGATCACGCTGATCGCGGAGGCCGTCTATTCGAGGTGCGTGAGTGCCCTGAAGGAGGAGCGGTTGAAGGCATCGCGCAAGCTCCAGGGCCCGCGCATGGCGCTGCCGCAGGGGAAGAAACCCGAGTCCCGCGCGGCGTTCGTCGATGACATCCGCGACGGCCTGTACGCCTCGAAGATCGTGAGTTATGCGCAGGGTTACATGCTGATGCGCGCCGCGGCCAAGGAGTACGGATGGAATCTGAACTACGGCGGCATCGCGCTCATGTGGCGTGGCGGTTGCATCATCCGGTCCCGGTTCCTCGGCAAGATCAAGGAGGCGTTCGAGGCGAACCCGAAGCTGTTGAATCTCCTGCTCGACGACTATTTCCGCGGTGAGATGAAGCGTTGCCAGAAGGGATGGCGCAACGTCGTCAGCACGGCCGTGAAACGTGGCATTCCTGCGCCCGCCTTTGGCACGGCCCTCGCGTTCTTCGACGGCTATCGGAGCGCCCGCCTGCCGGCCAACCTCCTCCAGGCCCAGCGCGATTACTTCGGCGCCCATACCTACGAACGCATCGACAAGCCCCGCGGGGAGTTCTTCCACACCAACTGGACCGGCTCCGGCGGACGCGTCGCCAGCTCCACCTACTCGGTCTGAGCCAGACCGGCCCAACCCGGGACTGGAAAAGAAAAGAGGCGGGCCTTGGGCTACACACGGAACAAATATTCAACCCAAAGCCCGCCTTCCTTCCCCGAGGAAGGAAATTATTCTTTTGCCGGCGTGCCGTCGGACCTGACGTTGCTGACGTGTCGATCCAGACACCAAAGTGCCCTCGTCACGACGGTTCGTGAACTGCGACAATGCCGGGAACGCCACGTGATAACTTCGACGAGGCCAGGTTGGCAAGAGGTTTTCCTAGGCCGGTATCCACCCCATCTCTTCCCATGAAAGCCTCCCCAGCCTCCACCCTGCTGACCCTCGCCGCGGCCTCCTGGCTCGCCTGCGCGCCCTCCTCCGCGGCCCCCGGCCCCGGCTCCAACCCGGCGCCCCGGAATGAGTGGCCGTCCTTTCGCGGAACCCCGTCCCTCAACGCCACCTCCGCGGCCCGCCTTCCCGACTCGCTCTCCGTGAAGTGGACGGTGAAGACCGGTGGCCCCGTGAAATCAGCGCCCGCCATCGTCGGTGGCATCGTCTACTTCGGCTCCGAGGACGCGACGATCCGTGCTGTCCGCCTGTCCGACGGCTCCGAGGTCTGGTCGCGCAAGACCGACGGACCCGTGGTGTCCTCGCCCTTGTTTCTCGAGGGCCGGGTCTTCGTGGGCACCGCGGGAACCAACCTCCTCGCGCTCGACGCCGCCAAGGGCACCGAGGTCTGGCGCTACGGCACCGACGGCGAGGTGAAGAGCAGTCCCAGCTATTTCAAGTCGCCCCGCGGCGACGCGAACTGGCTGGTGATCGGCGGCTATGACAACCGGCTCCATTGCGTCGATGCCGCCACCGGCAAATCCAACTGGGTCTTTGAAACCGGCAACTTCGTGAACGGCGCTCCCGCCGTCGGCGACGGCATCACCGCGTTCGGCGGCTGCGACGCCATGATCCATGTCCTCAATCTCGCCGATGGCACGAAGGCCAAGGAAATCGAAGCCGGCGCCTACATCATCGGCTCGGTCGCCGTGGTCGATGGAGTGGGCTACGTCGGCCATTACGAGAATGAGTTCCTCGCCGTCGACTTGAAGAAGGGCGAGATGAAATGGCGCTACCACGACCGCAACTTCCCGTATGGCGGATCGCCCGCCGTCACCCAGGACCGCGTCCTGTTCGGCGGTCGCGACAAGCGCCTGCACTGTGTCGACCGCGAATCCGGCAAGCAGGTCTGGACCTTCGCGACCCGCGGCAAGGTTGAGAGCTCACCCGTGGTTGCAGGCGACCGTGTGGTGGTGGGATCCGACGACGGCCGCGTCTATGTCGTGAATCTCGCCGACGGCAAGGAGGTTTGGAACCACGAGATAGGGCAGGCCGTGCAGGGTTCACCGGCGGTCGTGGACGGCCACATCGTCATCGGGGCCGAGGACGGCGTCCTGTATTGCTTCGGAAAGAAGTGAGGCCTTCTTCGTCGTAGCAGCCGACGTGAGGAGGCTCCATTCATCCGCGTCTGGATGAAGTCCCGAGTCTCCCCACGTCGGTTCCTGCGGTTCCTCGGCGGCCAGCGCCGGAGGTCGAGGGACCGGTGCCCTCCCTCCTCACGTCAGCTTCGGCAGCTCGTAGCCGGCGCGGCGTGGACGCGAGAGCAATGCGTTCGCCTGGTCGTCGCCCACGAACTTCTCAGCCTTCGGATCCCAATGCAGCCGTCGCTGCACCTTGCGGCAGATGTTGATGAGATGGCAGAGAGTCGTGGCCCGGTGGCCGGTCTCGACGTCGGCATGGGGAGGTTTCCGTGAACGCACGCTGGCGAAGAAATTCTCGAAGTGCGGGATGGATTCCCGGTTGCCCTGCGGCGTCGGAGGCGGGGCGCCCTTCTTGAGCTCGGGCCGGTCGGTGGTGAAATCGCCGCGCAGGATTTCGATGCGTCCCTTGTCCCCGATGAAGATGGCGCCGAGATCGTCCATGCTCCGGTTCTTGCCTTCCAGCCTGAGCAGCGTGCCGTTGGCGTAGCGCATCGTGACTTTGCAATCGCGACCGCCCGGCGCCTCAGGCCATATCTCCACGGGCCCCGTATCATCGGTGCCGAGCGCGCACTGGACCTGGTCGAGGCTGTGGGTGCCCCAGCCTGTGACGCCCCACATCTGGCCGCCGCCGTCGTAATCCTCAAGCTCACCCCACTTGAACTGGAGATCCATGTAGTAGGGGCGGACCGGGGTTTGATTGCACCATTGGTCCCAGTCGAGCCCTGCGGGCATTTCGTTCGGCGTATCCTTCGGGTTCCACACTTTGGGACCCTGGAAATTGCAGGTGATAACCGTGTGGATCTTGCCGATCGCGCCGCTCCGGACGAGTTCGCTGGCATGGCGGTTGATCGGCATCGAGCGCTGCTGGGACCCTGTCTGGACGATCTTCCGGTACTTGTGCGCGGCCTTCACCAGTGTCCGCCCTTCCGTCACCGTGAGGCTCTGCGGTTTCTCGGCATACACATCGAGCCCGGCCTGCATGGCGTGGATG
>CAIMTB010000585.1 GCA_903844265.1 uncultured Verrucomicrobiota bacterium | reverse complement strand
CAAAGCAAGACGGGACTGGAAGAGACGACGATCACCCAGTTGCGCTACCCTCTGTCGGACAGGGCGAATCGCCATCCGATGCCCGCAGGCGGGCTCTTTTCCACTGCGGGAGACACGGCATCATTCTGCCAGATGATCCTGAGCGGGGGCGTTCACAAAGGCAGGCGACTCTTGTCCGAAGAATCGATCAAGCAACTGACAACCCGGCAAACGGCTCCAGACCTCAAGGACAGCTACGGACTAGGGTTGGCGGTGGGCCCGGATTGGTGCGGTCACGGGGGTGCCTACGCCACAAATATGCAGATCGACCACAAACAGGGACTGGTTCTCGTTTGGATGGTCCAGCATAACGGATTTCCAGCGGGTGGTAGCCAGGCTCAGGAGGCCTTTAAGCAGACTGCCCTGGACGCCTTTGGACAAAATCGCCAAAGGTAAGACGATTTCTCAACTCTCCTCGAGGGTTGGAGGAACGCCGGGATGAACTGGGCCAAAACGGGAGGTTGCTGTCTTTTGGCCGATGCATAATAGCCGAGCCGATGGTGTTGACCAGTGCGAGTTGCACTTGGAAAAGAAAACGACGAAACAAACCAGCACCTTGATGGGCAGCCCTGCGCTCATGCTGACAGTCTGGTGTGCGCGGTTGAATGGCGCAAACGGATACCAGCTATGACGCGAGAAAACCCAATCGGGAGACCACCACGCACGCCACCGCCAGCACGCTCTCCCCGGGCAAGGCAGCCCTTGCGAGCGGGAGGGCCAGCCAGACCGACAAGACCCAGGCGATCCGTGTCGGGAACCTCGCCGCAGAATCCAACGCCGGAACAGACCTGGGCGCTCTGATGGAAACGCCGGTTGGCGCGGCGGGCAAGGCGGCGGTGAGGCGGTAAAACCGAGCGACACATCGTGGTTGCTTTTTACGGCTCTGTGTCAGGGTGGATAGTGAATTCCGCTGCAAGGCCGGCAAGGGTCATATTCTCGGTTATGGCGTCGTGCGGGATGAGCAGATACTTCCACGACTTGCCCTTGTAAGTGCTGGCATGGTCGCTCGCCTGCTTACACCACTTCACCGCCGCGTCGCGCTTGGCAACGACGTCGTCAGCAGCCAGCTCGGCGCGGCTCTTCGGCTCCAGCATGTAGATGAGTGAATCCGTCTCGGCCACGAAATCGGGCTGGTATTCGGGATGGTCGGCGCCGGACTTGTAGAAAATCTGGAACTGGCCTTTCGCAGGCTTGAACCACTTGGTTGCCTCGCGTTCCAGAATGACGGAGAGTCTGCGCTCGCCGTCGGCCTGAAACTTCTGCACCGGGTAAAGGCAACGCTTGAACCCACCGAAAAGATACTTCGCCATGTTGCTTTTATCTGCGGGCGGCTGGCGGTAATCCAGGACCGGCTCCGATGCTGACGCGGTGTAGGCGCTGGGCTTCAGCCTGGAGAAACCCTTGCTGATCGTCACTTCAGAGCCGGTTGCCGTTTCCCAGTAATGAGCCTGCATCTGGACGTGAACAAAGCGGGCAATGTCGCGCTGGAATGCCACGAGCACCTTGCGCGTTTCCTCTTCATCGGGGAGGTAGCCGTTCAGGTGCTTCACCACCTGCCCTGCCAGGTCGTAGAGGAGTTCAGAATGGGCATCGTAGGAAACATCGTCGAAATCAACCAAGCCGCTCACAACGTAGTCCTCCAGCCGGGATTCCTGGATTCCTCCGCCGCCCATGGAGACCACATCGATCTGGTCCGTCCGCAGGTGCTTGGCCCAAAGTTCCTCCGAGACCGGTGGGTAGTTCAACGTGCCCAGCGTGAGAGTGAACGGATGGAAACCGGACTGCACCTCACCCGTAGGCACAACGAGGATGCGCGGAATATCAATGGTCTGCTGAACCACCAACTCTGTGGTCCTGGCCACAATCGCTGCGATGTCTGGTTTGGCCGTCACCCCCTCCAGATCCAACTGCGACGGACGATACTGGGCGGCAACTTCTTTCAATACCGCCGCCTGCACATCTGCATTCGTCAGGTAGGAAACGCTGGGCAGCACCTGCGGCTGGTTCTCCATCTTGCAGATCACCTGATACGCGAGCTGCGCCACCTTCTGGTCTTCCGGCGTGGCGAATAAAGAAGGCTCCACGCCTTTCGGCACCAGTGTGGTGGGCGACGCCTGCTCGGGCTGCAACCCCAGCTTGCTCGCCAATTGGGACTGTGAGACGATCGTCACCATTTTTTCGCCGAACTCCTCCGGACTCAGTTTAAGCTCCTTCATTTGGATGGGCGAGTCGGGCTTCCTAGCCTCTTCCACGATTTCCTGAAACTTGTCGTGCGCGATGATGTTCAGGCGGTCCACTGAATTGACGCCGGTGCGCCTGCCGTAGGGCAGGCGCAGGCCGCGCCCGATGGACTGCTCGATGAGGATGCGGGCATTGGCCGCGCGCAGTGGGACGATGGTGTAGAGGTTCGTCACGTCCCAGCCTTCCTTGAGCATGTTGACGTGGACGACGATTTCCGTGGGCTCGTCGGTGTGCTCCACCTTGAGCAACCGCTCCACCATCTCGTCCTCTTCCGCACCGGTCTTGCTGGAATCCACCTGGATAACTTTGGTTTTGTAGCGCCCCTCGAAAAACTCGTCCGACTGGATCAAATCAACCAACTGCTTCGCGTGCGTGGTATCGCGGGCGATGACCAGGACGAACGGTTTCACGATCACGTTGCCGCTTTCGCGTGCGTAGGTTTCCAGCTCGACCTTGACCTGCTCGTGCAATCGGACTCCGTCCTCAAGCTTCATCCTTTCGATGGCCTCTGCCGGCATGCCGGCTGGGTTGAAATTCTTGCGTGTGACGACGGCGGGTTCTTTGACAAATCCATCCGCCATCGCTTTACCCAGCGGATAGTCGAGGATAACGTTCTTGAACGGCACGCCTCCCCTGGCCGTTTCGACGAACGGAGTGGCCGTGAGCTCCAGCCCGATGACCGGTTTCAACTCGTTAATGGCCCGCACCCCGGCACTGGCGCGGTACCGATGCGACTCATCCATGATCAGCACGAGGTCGGGCAGTCCAGCCAGATACTCGAAGTAGCTCTCGCCGATGTATTCCGATAGGCGCTTGATGCGCGGTGACTTGCCGCCCCGGACTTCCAAGATGATCTTCGAGATGTTGAAGATGTTGACCTTGCAGCGGAGCAACTGGTCGAACAGGGAGCCGGCCCTCGCCTCGTAGTTGTCTCCCGTGATGATCTCCGGCGCGTCGGTGGCGAACTCCGCGATGCCCTTGAAGACATACTTGGACGTGTTCGGCGTGAAGTCGGTGATGAGCTTGTTGTAAATCGTCAGGTTCGGGGCCATGACGAAGAAATTGTTGATGCCGTGTGCCAGGTGCAGGTAGCTGATGAAGGCCCCCATGAGCCGCGTCTTGCCCACGCCGGTGGCCAGAGCGAAGCAGAGGGAGGGAAACTCGCGCTCGAAATCGGTCACGGTGGGGAACTCGGCACGAATCACATCCAACGCGGCGGCAAGGTCCGCGCTTTTACGGGGCGGAACGATTTCCGTGATGCGGTCGAGGATTTCCAGTGATCGGCGTTGGGGTGGCCGGAGGCTCAGGCGACCGGCTATGGCGTTGACCTGTGGTTTCATTATGCTTTTTCAGTCCAGACGGGCGATGTTTCCCAGCCTGCCGGAAAACCCATGAGGTGCAGCGGAACATCGGGATAAGTGTTCAGCAACGAGCGGAAGCGGGCTGGCCAATGGCTGGCAGGGGCGATCTTTTCGAGCAACCACCGGAGGAGCGTCAGCACGGCAAATACGCGCCGGTTGTCCGGCGGGGCGGGCCTGTGCCACCCGGGGATATTCTTGGCATCCGGCACGAAGGGGCGAATGGCCAGCTCGCGATTCCAAAGTCTGCAATGGTGCGCGCACAGGTTGCGTATGTAGTTCAAGGTCAGCAGCCAACTCTGCAAGACGTTGGCCGACAAACCGAGCTGGCTGGCGAGCTGCTTCTGTTCCGGCAGATTCAGGAAACGAAAGAAGGTGAACAGGCTGCCGTAGCTGGCGATTTCTGCCGCCATCCAGAGCGGCAAACCCGCTTCGCTGGAATACTTGGTGCGAAAATGCGCCACAAACGCCTCGCGGCTGCGGCTGGTTTCGTGGTCAATGTCCTCCACCATCCGACGATGATCGTTTCCGGCGAATTCCGGGCGAAAATTTTTCTCGTCACGATAGCCGAACGGGCCGTATTTGAGGGCGTGCTGCTCCACCATCAAGGTCCGCAAAACGGCGATCTCCACGCGCTCCACCGCATCCATCACCAGGAGGCGCAATTGGCGGTCAAAGGTGTAACGCCGCCAGATTATTTCCAACGAAGTGCCTGGTGCGAAAGTGTCGTCCTCGCGCTTAAACGGATGCCAGTAGGCCGTGAGCCTGTAATAGCTGACGCGGCTCAAAGCTTCAATCAGGCGGGCGCGGTCGGCCACAAAGCCCCGGCTCAAAAGCTGGTCGGCCTGCTGCTCAAAGGAAAGCGCCGCTTTATTGTAGTTCACTCCCGCCTCCCTGCCCGTCTACGGGCAATAAAAAACCCGCCACATTTGAGCTTGGTTTGCACCAGAGGCTTGGCAGGTATGCTGGAGATAGGCTGCCATGGGCGCTTACCGGTGTCAACATGGTAATTTGGGGGCTTTGGCTCATTCTTACGGACAGTCCAGGTCCATAACCTGTTGGCCGCGTTTGTCCGACTTGGGAGGCGGTGGCGGGGCCTTGGGCAAATTCTCCACCTTCAGGCTGTAATCATCATGGCCCCACTCGCAGCGGGAAAGCACTTGCTTGGGAATCTTTTTAACAGTCAGGTTGGGATGGCGCTCCGTACCGCTGCTGGAGCCACGGAAAGCGGCGCAGAGCACGAGCAGCGTGCGCTCCGGGCCTACTTCGTCGCTCAACTGCGCGAGCTGGTCGGCGCTCAAGTGCTGGGTGGTGACGTAGATGAAATCGCGCTCGGTGGAATGGCCGTGCTGCCAATAGGCCGTGTCGCTGGGGGCGTAGGTGAAGCCCTCCAGCTTGCACACGGCCTCGGCCAGCATGGCGGCGTTGAACTCCTTGCTGATGACCCACTGCCCCCACTTGTCCTTTTCCAGCAGCGACGGCGCGAGCCGGTAATAACGGAAACCGCCGCCGCCCTTCCAGCCCACGGCCTCCGTGATGCCTCCGGAGTCCGCGCCATCAATCACCTTCTTGAGCCGGGGAATAATGTGCGTGTGGCAATGCTCGCCCAACTCCACAATGATCCAGCGACGCCCCATTTTGTGCGCTACGGCGCCCGTCGTGCCGGAGCCGCCGAACGAGTCGAGCACCCAATCGCCGGGGTTTGATGCGATGTGGATAATACGTTGCACCAGCCGTTCGGGCTTTGGAGTGTCAAAGAGTTCATCTTTCGGGAACAACGACAGCATCTCCTTCTTTGATTCGTCAGTGTTTCCAACCTCTTCATGGGGCCACCATGTCCAGGGAACCATACCCGGAACTTCTGACAGGTATCGAATCGTCGTTGGCTGGGCGTTGCCGTCTTTGCCGAAGTAAATGCGCCCCTCAGCTCGCAGTTTTTCAAATGCATCTTTCGAATAGCGCCAACAATTCCCCAAAGGGGGGTCGAAGGTTTTCCCGCTTGGTGCGGTAATCGTGTAGAATTGAGCCTTCGTCGCATGCCCTGCTTGTGCTGTGATGGGGATCGTTCTCCACGGCCCCCTCGGGTCACCGGTAGGGTTCTTGTAAACTTTCTTTTGTTCCTCAGTTAGGGGTAGCAGGTTTCGCGACTCTTTGAAGGTATCGGAAGACTTTGCATACAGGACGATATACTCGTGGACGTCGCCAATTGCTTCGCGGTTCTCGCGCGAATAACGCTTTTGCCAGACGTTTGTAGCAAGGAAGTGCTTTCTGCCGAACACTTCGTCTAGCAGAACCCTAAGGTAAGGCATTTCGTAATCGTCAATTGACACCCAAAATGAGCCATCCGGGGCCAAGAGCCGCCACAGAATAGCGAGCCGCTCTCTCATCAGGGAAAGCCAAAGCGAGTGCTCGATTCCGTCATCATAATGCTCGAACGCGCTGCCGGTGTTGTAAGGCGGGTCAATGTAGATGCACTTGATCTTGCCGGTGAACTCCTGCTCGAGCGCTTTGAGGGCGAGCAGATTGTCGCCGAAGATGAGGCGGTTATCGAACAGGTCGTGGTCCGTGACGCGCTGCTGGGCGTGATACGACCGGGTCGGATCTTCGAGCAAGATGCGCGGCTCCAGCCGGGGCCGGTTCTCCTTCCCAATCCAAGTCAGTTCGAGTTTTTGTTTTTTGGTCATGGAGCGGTGAGTTTTCGCACCCCATCGACAAAGACGCCGAAGCTGTGCGACCGTTTGTTGGCAGGGTCAAGATGAGGACCGATCGCGCGGGAGCCGCCGACTTTTTGGTAGGCGGGGGCGATGGATTGAAGTTTTCGGGCGGGCGCGGCCAAGCCGTCCGGCTTGTCGTAGGGTGCTTTGTGCTGGTGCCGGGCAAGGCCGGTGACACCCAATCCAGCTTCGACGGCAGCCAAGTCACCCAGATACCAGCTTTCCAGTTCATGGCAGGCCACGCGCACCAGGCTGCCAGGATGTTGGGCTTCATTGCATTTCCCCACAAGCCGGTCTTTCACTTGCCGGCAGTCCTCGGAATCCTTGTCGCGCAGCACGACAAAGCGGGCGTGCGGCACACGGTAGCCGCGCATTCGCTTTACCATTTGCTTTTCGAGATCCTGTTTGCCCTCGAAAACAATGTAACGGCAACGGATCGTGTCCGGTATTAGCTTTGGTAGAAAACCCTCCAGCATTGCCCGGGCGGAAAGTTCTTCCAGAAAGAAAACGATTTCGCTCATTGGGGATCTGCTCCTTCAAAAAAGCCCTGTTTCCACAGATAGCCCATCTGGTCGCCCTCATTCATGTAGGCGGCGACCTGCGCGTCGCCAGCCGCCCGCTGGATGGCGGTGTAGCCGTCCCGTTTCACCAGCCAGAAAACCTCTTCGAGTTGGGTCGCGTTAAGGAAGTCCGGGGAATGGGTGGAGACGAAGACCTGCCCGCCACGGCGCGCGTAATCTCGAAACTCCTCGGCGAGTTCCGCCAGCAGTTTGGGGTATAGCTGGTTTTCCGGTTCCTCGACGCAAATGAGCGGATGGGGCTTGGGGTCATGCAGCAGGACAAGATAGGCAAACATCTTGATCGTGCCGTCCGAAACGTGGCGGGCCAGGAATGGATCGGTAAATGCGCCGTCTTGGAAGCGCAGGAGAACGCGACCCTCCTCGGTCGTCTTGGCATCGACTTTGGTGATCCCCGGGACGCGCTGTTTCAGCTTCTCGATCACGCGATCAAAGATCGGACGATGGCGCTTGTAGAGGAACTCGGTGACGAGCGCCAGATTCTCGCCTTCGCGTGAAAGGTGCTCCGCATAACCGGCCTCCTGTTCGGGTCTGGCACGCTGGATGTGGAAATCGGAGATGTGCCAGTTGGAGATGAGTTCACCAAGGGCCATGGCCGCCGGGAATTTCTTGAACTGGGCGAGTCCCTTGACGGCAAGCGTGTCAGGGGATTTGAGCGTTTGGCGTTCGCGGTCGAGTTGGACTTCGTCGGTGACTTTGTCGGGCTCGTTGGTGACCGCATCGCCTTCGCCACGGGAAAAATCAAGGAAGTGCCAGGGCTTGCCGCTGCTGCCACGGCGATATTTCAGAACCTCATGCTCCACAAAAGGCACCCCATCCTCATCATTGACGGCGAGGGTATAGGTGACCAAAGGAGAAGAGGCGCTTTCGCGGAATTTAATTTCGATTTCGATGGGGCCGGTGGTGTTGCGGCTGCGGACCTCTGCCAACCCCCGGCTGCCGCCCATGCGGGTAAGTGCCACATGGACATTTTCGGTAAGGGCATCCTTTAGGAACCCAAACACGCTGAAGAGCGTGGATTTGCCGGTGCCGTTGGCTCCCACGAGAACACAAAAGCGAGGGATATCACGCATTTCAGCGTCCCGAAAGGCACGAAAGTTTTTCAGCCGAATGGATTCCAATTTCATACAGCGGTAATTTGTTGGCGGTGCAGTGGGCTGAGTCGAGACTCCGGTGGGCGAGATGCCTTCTCCGGGTCATCGAGCAAGATGCGCGGCTCCAGCCGGGGCCGGTTTTCCTTCCCAATCCAAGTTAGTTCCAGTTGTTGTTTTTTGGTCACGCTCATCAAATGGTAGGCGGTGGTTGTGGTTTCGGCGAGTCCGGGCTTGCCAGCGCAGCTGCCCCCGTCAGTGCGGGTGCGGCAGCAGATATTGTTCTCGGTTGCGCGGTTTTCGCCAGATAACCGTCACGAAGCCGACGACAGTCTGCAGCCGCACTAAAGACGGATCGAAAGTGCCGTGTTTGATCGTAGGCCTCGACTCCCACCGATGTGCCCACGCGTTTGGAGACAAAACCCAGTGCCTCGCTGATATTCCAAAGTTCTTCGGCAACCTCGACAGCGGTCTTTGCTATGGCCGCCTCCTCGTCGGGCGTGAGTGTTGGTTCATCCGCCTGCTCAGGACGCAGCTTGAGGAAGACAAGATTCAGAACGAGCCAGCGGCAATTCTCAAAGAATGCCTTGCGGATGCCGGCGCTGTGCCGTGCATCGCCCTGCATGCTCTCAATAACAACGCGCTGTGTCTGGACCGCACGCCAGACAGTGCGAGCCGAACGGTCCGACCTGAAGACACGGGAATATATGGAACGATTCAGTTCTTCCGTGCGGAGGGTTTCTTCCAGAGACCAAAGCGAACGGCGGTTGGCGAGCACCCGTGCGCAAAGGTCGCAGTCCTGGAGTTGGGCGAGACACGCTGAAGCGGTGGTTGCTTCGTCAAGGTTGAAGTTTGTCGGGTCAGGGGT
>CAIMTB010000584.1 GCA_903844265.1 uncultured Verrucomicrobiota bacterium | reverse complement strand
GTGGCAAAGCCATTGGTGGACGAGGAATAGGACCCCGCCGCCAGCGCCGGCAATCCGGCATGAGGACCGCGCATCACCCAAAAGCCGTTCTTCCGATCGCGGTAGGTGAAAGTGGTGTAACTGCCAAAGGCCCCGCTGGCTTCGCTGCTCGTCCACCCCGACGGCAGATCGCCGCCGTTGCCGGAAGTCTCGGCGTTGTAATTGGTGGTGTAGATGTTGGTGCTGGTCGCGGTGAGGTTGGTGAGCGTCTGCAAGGGCAGCGACAGCAAAGGCAGTGGCATCGGCGCCTGCACCTGCTTGCCCGCCTCGACCACGTAGTCAAACACCTGGCCCTGCAGCGCGTTCTCGCGCTGCACCTTGAAGGCGCGCATCGCGGCGCGTCCGTCTGCCTCCGTGTAGTTCAGCAGCACGAAGGGCAGCGAGGAGAAACCCGTCCCGCTGGTGATATTAAGATCGTCCCGCAGCGCATAGGCCTGGCCGCCGATCATCACGGCGTGCTCCTCGTTTGGATTGTAGCCCACTTGCGTCGGATCGTTCTGTGTGTAGATGGTCCCCTTGGCTTGGAGGCTGGACAGCGCGCCGCTCCCGGAGTTGCCGGCCATCACGATTTGATTCGCCGGATTATCCGGCCACGCCAGCGCATAACGCGCCAGGATCGCGGGCCAGTAGATGGGGTCGAACCCGTTACCGGGGTTCTTGATTGAATTGGTGGCGTTCTGGCGGAACCACCAGACTTCCAGCGTGTTGTTGCCAGGAATTGCGTTGACCGGAATGATGGCGCCGAGATTCGCCGCGCCAAAACCGGCAACGAATGGGTCCTGGTAGGCCCCCGGATGAAACAAAGTCCCGCTGCTCTGTAGCAGAGAGCCAGCAACATAACCTTCGGTGCTGCCCAGTTCACCCGACGGAGGACTGATGCGGTCGCCGACGTAGGCGGTCTGGTAGAGGTAGCGGGGCGTGGCGCTCTTGCTCAGACTGGCAGAGGTCAGTGTCGCTCCTCCAAAGAGCGTCATGTGCAAATTGTTTCCGCTGCTGTCGTAGGCGACTCGGCCGCCTTCATCGAAGGTGTACTGCACCTTCAAGCCGGCGGTTCCGGCCGGGTAACCACTGACTTGCATGTCGTTGGCCAACTCACCCGGTGTACGGACGACCGTCCAGATGCGGAAGCTGTCGATTTGCGCCTTGGCCAAGGGATCGTTCCAGGCGGATTTTCCGATGTAGTTCAGCGTTCGGGTAATGTTTTGCGGCGGTATGTTCGACCCAACAGCGCTCTGGATCCCGTTGATATAAAGTGTCTGGTTCGATCTGGAGGCGTCGAAGACCGACGCCAGATGCACCCACTGGTTGGTCGGCAGCATGGTACTGCATTCAACGGAGCCGGCGGCCACTCCGTCGTTAAAATGGAATGCGCTCATCCCCACCGGGCCGGCCAAGCAGAGCAGAACGTTCTGATACCCAGGACCGTTGCTGAAATCCAACAGCCGCGAATAAGTCCGAAATTCGCCGACGTTGACCCACGCCTCAATGGTGTAGCTGCCGCCATCGAAATAGACCCCGCTGGGCAGTTGGCCGTAGCCGGTGGTCCCATCCAGGATCAGGGCGGAGAGCTGGCCGGGCCGTGGCAGCACTCCGCTGACGTCCGCAAAGGCGCTGTTGGTTCCTCGAACCAAACTGGTGCTCAGGCTGGAGAACACCCGCTCGAACCCCACGGCTGTCCCGGAGCTGAGGCGCAGCAAGGTGCGATGCTGGGGATGGTTCGCATCCAGAAAGGTGTAGAACCGCGCGTTCTCATCCAAGAATGCTCGCGGGTAGTCGAGCCCATCCTGATATTGAATGGCGGGTACGTTGTCAGCCGAAAGCTGGACAGCGGTAAGGCTGGCATCGGCCGGGGTCGCCACTGTGGGGCGCAGGTAATGGCTGTATTTGGCCGGATCGTCCGGCCAGACTTGCTGGTATCGGTTATAAAGCAAAGGCCAGCGCAATCCCACAGCCCCTGCCTCCAGCCAATGTACCAGCACGTCATTCCCGTTCTGGGTCAGGGCGGCAGAATAGTATTCGGTGCGACCACTGGTCCCGGAAGCGTCCTGGTAAAGAAACGGTCCGCTCAAGGTGGTCTGCAACGGAAACGGCAGCAAGTCCGCATCGGACTGTCCGTTGGCATACGCCATGATCTTCTCCCCCAGCTCGTTGGTCAGCCCCTGGGGCACCGGTTGGCGGAATACATCCACGAGCTCGAACCCCAAAAACTCACGCGCCCCGGGCACCGAGGGCATCGAATCCCCCAAGAGCTCCATAAACACCCGACCCTCCGCATTGTAGGCGAGGATCAGTCCTTGTCCTGGATCATACCAGACCGTGCGCAGTTCGGGCAGGGTCGCGTTCGTGCTTCCGGCCCCAGCATTGGAGTAACCGTCGTCGAACTGGGTGACCACGGTCTGGGGCAAGGCGGGGTTGTAGACAAAATGAACAGCCCCGACGCTCGCGGCAGGCACGGAAACCGGCTTGCCCGTGCCGGCAAAGGATTTCTCGGTCCAATAGATCTTGCGCGGCGTCTTCACGGGCGCGCCCGATACCACATAGGAAACGTTGGTCAGGGCGTAATCCAGCCCGCCGAGAGTCACCTTATTGGTGCCACTCAGCACGGCGGCTGCGGCATCGTTCTTCCGCCAGGTCACCTGGACTGGACCCGGCACTGTGGCAAAGACCAGCCCAGCACTCGGGCTGTAATAGTACCCCAGGCTGGAACCTGACCCGTTGGTATAAGGCTGCGGATACCAGTACGCGGTTGGCGACATGTTGGTCAGGAGCGCCCCGCTCTCGTCCGTACCCGGTGGCGCAATGACTGAGCCAAAATAGAACGAAACCACCTGCGCAAAAGTAGACGCACCCGCCTGGCAGGAGCGCAGCACGATCGTCGTGGTTCCGTTGGCGGATCCCCGTGGTAAGTTCAGGTTAACCGCGTTCTGCTCAAACGTCCTGCCAGCCTGCAGACTGGCGTTGGGCTTGGGAATCACCACCGCTCCGTAAGTCACAACGCCCTGAAACTGCAAGGCCGTCCCGCCCGCGGGCGCGCGGCCATCCGAACCGCCCTGCGAAGTGGCCGGTGGTTTTCCTGGCGCTCCCCGAAACGAGCTGAAATTTACGCCACGCTGGAAGTTGGTGGAGTACAGTACCGCGTTCTGGTCCACCTGCACGACATCTGCGGCAGCGGGCAGTGCCCAGAACGTCAACCCAATCAGCAGCAAGCAGAAGAGCCATTTCACAGGTCGGAAGAGATGTAACATTTGGTTGGGGGTGGCGCGCAGGCACACAAACCGAATTACCTGGCGGCCTTAGCGAGCGGTTCCGGCTTTGAGTTCGCTGCCCGGGGCTTCGGCGCCGGGACGGCTGTCCTTGCGCGGCTCGCCGATACGCGCCAGCAGCTTCTTCATCTCCGCCAGCTCGCTCTCGAGCACAGCCAGCTTGGAGACCTTTTGCTCCAGTTCAGCGATGCGCGCTTCGCTCCTGCTTTGGATCCCGGCCAGTTGCCGCGCTCCCTTGGCAAGCTCTTGGATGGCTCCGATTCCAAAAATGGAAACAGTGTTGTAGTCAATGGCGAGAAAATCATCCACTTGCTTCCCGTAGACAAACAAGCGGTTTGGAGCCGCTGTCATGCCTACCACAAACTCAGTCGGCGACGGCACACTCACAACCTCGCAATTCACTCGGTCCCGGTCCGCGAAGAGCCGCACCCAATCCCCTTTGTTCAGGGCGTGGGCATTCGTCATTGTCACCTTCAGTGATTTTAGTTCCGGGTTGAAATGGAAGGTGGCGGGAAGTGAGTAGATACTGGGGATCACCTCCCGGCTCATACTCACCGCGCCGGGAATCACGGACTGGACCTCTTGCGCGATCAGACCGGTGTGCATCCGGCCGCCATCTCGGACTTTGTCCACCATGCGGTAGTCAGTGACCTGCAGTTTCAGAATAGTAGCCAGGTTCTCATCGGTGTTTGATCGCTTGGCGACTTCCTTGATCCGCCGGTCAGAAAATGCAGTAAAACCTTGCGCCATGACATAATTGCCTGCGTAGATCGAAACAGGATCGCTGCCGGAATTACGCTGAATCTGACCCCCATAAGTGAAATAGTCCTGGTTGCCGGCACCCAGAGATGTAGAACCATTCACATGCAGCGGCGCACCCGGGCCGGTCGTGCCGATGCCCACGAAGCCGTTGGCTGCGATATACATGCGGTCGACCGTGGAGGTGTTATCCCAGATGCGGAAGGCACCGTTCTGACTGCCGGTGCCGGAGCTCAGCACCATCCAGTCGCGACCATTGGCGCTTGTGTTTTTCAGCCTCAGCATCAAGTCAGCTGCGGAGCCCTCGAGGGATATGCCGGGGTTGGGGTAGCTGTTTGCAGTCAACACGTGAAGGGCTGCAGTGGTGTTGGCCGTGTTGATCCCGATCCCGAGTTTGCCGGTCAGATTGGCATTAGCGGTGTTGACAGTGGTGGCCGCGAACCCCCCCGAGGCATCCCGGGCAACGATGGCGCCCGCAGTGTTCCCATCCGTGGCAGTAGTGCGCGCGTTGGCCAGGGTGCCCAAGGTGATTTGACTCGCGTTCAACGAGGACAGATTCTGTCCGTCCCCTACAAACCAATTGGCCTCGATTCCGCCAAGCACATCCAATTTGTTACCCCGGGAAACCTTGCCAATGCCCACGTTGCCGGCACCGTCGATTCGCATACGTTCGGTGATCACGTTCGCAGTGGAGACTTCGCCAAACACGATGCCGCCAGAGCCGCCGCCCTTTTGGTTCAAAAGGTAGGTCATTCCATTGGCGCCGTCTTTATTCCATTCCAGGTAAGCGCCTTGTCCATGGCTCGAACTATTATTACCCGCTGTCGTTATCCAACCGTTGCCGATTATGTTTCCACTGGCATTGATGCTGCCAACATTGATGTTGCCGTTATTGATGGCGAGCGAACTTGCCCCCGTGATCGGGTCCAGCAACTCCGTGGCGCTCTTGGCCAGCAGAGCATACGGCGCCGGCAGGAAGCGCAGGCGCGGAGCGATGGTGGTGGTGTCGGCGTTCAACTCCAGATAGCGGTCCGAGACGCCAGGACCCGTGAAAACGCTGGTGAGATCGGCGCTGAACGGCTCGGCCCCAACGGCACTGCCCTGCCCCAGCAGCACGCTGAAGTAGCCCTTGTCCACAGTGACGACCTGCTGGGAACTCCACTTGATCGTCCCACCGGTCAACGCGTCGTAGATCCGGAAGATGACTGTCTTGTTCAACGGGATGGTGTTGCCAAACGGCACCCCGTTCCCATCCGTCAGGAAGCCCTGGTAGGTAAGCTGCGTGGGGGGCTTGGCATTTTGCGCGGCGGCGCGGTTCCCGGACAACAGCAGGAGCGCGGCGCCTAGCACGCCGAACAAGAGCCATCCGAAGGCTACGGGCAACAGGCGGGGAAGACGTTTCATAGGGTCTGGGAAGTCGATGGCTCGGTCTGGATCACTGGACCCGCATGATCAAGGCCAACGCGTAGAAGGGATTTATCTTGTCGATGGAGTTGCCACTGCCCGTGGAGTCGGATGTGACATCGAACGAGTGACCGTGGTCCCCCGCTGTGGAGGTGGTTGCCCAACCGTTGTAATCCGGATATCCAGGAGTTCCCGTATCGCCAGCAACTCCGAGTGCCTGAGTTCTGCCTCCAGAAAAATTGTGGTCATCTCGCGGAGCCTCATAAACCGCATGGCTGTGGCTGCCATTGTTCCAGGTGCTGCCACTGACCCGATGGGCGTGCGCCGGCAACTGGCCCACGGACAGCGTCACCGTCTCAGAACCACCGGTCGCGCCGACATTCCTGCTGGTCAACCCCACCGCGCCGCTTCCCGCCCCTACAACAAACCGGCCCCGCAAATCCGGCGTGGTGCGGGCATTCGAGGTCCGTCCATCGCACAATGCCCAACCCGAAGGGACCGCATCCGCGGAACCGGACCACATGATGATGCCTCCCAAAGGAATGGTGCCAAATCCGGTGACGCTGGTAGCCGATATCGCGCCATTGGCGGTGATGTTTCCACTGGCCGCGACCGTGCTGGCCGAAACCGTGCCCCCAGCCAGCACGTTGCCGGCCGTGATCGAACCGCCGACGGAGAGATTGCCGCCCGAGACGGAAAGCGCGCTGGTTCCGGTCAAAGGATCGAGCAACTCGGTCGCGCTCCTGGCCAGCAGCGCATACGGCGCGGACAGGAAACGCAGGCGCGGAGCGATGGTGGTGGTGTCGGCGTTCAACTCCAGATAGCGGTCCGAGACGCCAGGACCCGTGAAAACGCTGGTGAGATCGGCGCTGAATGGCTCGACGCCAACGGCACTGCCCTGCCCCAGCAGCACGCTGAAGTAGCCCTTGTCCACAGTGACGACCTGCTGGGAACTCCACTTGATCGTCCCACCGGTCAAGGCGTCGTATATCCGGAAGATGATTGTCTTGTTCACCGGGGTGGTGTTGCCAAACGGCACCCCGTTGCCATCCGTCAGGAAGCCCTGGTAGGTAAGCTGCGCGGGAGGCTTGGCATTTTGTGCTGCGGCGCGGTTCCCGGACAGCAGCAGGAGCGCGGCGCCTAGCACGCCGAACAGGGTGGATGATTTGCGTTGCATAGCGGGAGGGGCGGGAACTGGGGCAAGGATTGGGCTGCTTGGAAAGTTCATGGGCGTGTGAGAGTCGCCACAGGGCTGATGAGCTGGAGGGTGAAGCTGCCGCTGAGCCGAAAATCGCGGCTCGCCCCGCCCTGGGCACCGATCGTCATGGTCTCCTCGTAGGTGCCGGCGCGGCTTTGGGACGCGGCGGTGAGCGAGGCAAAGTCGGTCCCGGGGGGATTGAAGGTCAGTTTGAGGGCACGGTTGATGTCGAAGGACTCCACCCCTCGCGCAAGCACCGTCTTGAAATTGGCGTCGAGATTGTCGTGGTCCGGATGGAAGGTGTGCAGGAAGGGGTTGCTCGTCTGGTCCTTGTAGCTCAGTCCCACGCTGAAGAGCAGAACGTTGCCGGGATTGAAAACCCCGGAGGCTGTCCACGGAGCGTTGTTCGTCGTGAAGGGTAGATGGGTTGCCGTGATGCGGCGGGCCGAGGCCAGTTGGCTGCGATCCAGCAGGCTCTCACGGGTCGCGACCACGGTGTTCGTCGTGGCAAGACCTTGGCCCACATAGACATGCTGAAGCAGGCTGACCTGGTTGTTGGCAGCCTGGTTGTGAAGGATCAGGCGCAGCGGAAAGACGTTCTGCACCCTCGCCAGATTCGTGTTCACACCCGAGGAAAGGAAAAGGCCGTTCTGGTCCAACACCAGGCCCGTCTTCTGATCCACCGTGTAACTGGCAAAGGAGCGACTGAGAGTGTAGATGGCCCCGCCATTCACCACCGCCACCAGTCGGGTAGCGTCACCGGAGGCAACAATGTCGTCCCAATTCCGGTTCTGGTCGCGCGCCGTCCAGGTCACACCCGCATCGTCCGACGTATAAATCTGGCCACTGGCGACCGCGGCCACGAGCCGCTGACCATCGGTCGAGGTGGCGACCGAACTCCACGCGTTGGTGATGGCGCGCGGCGTCCAGTTCGCGCCCGCATCGGTTGAGGTGTAGATCAGGCCACCGCTCACCGCCGCAACCAGATGGGTCCCGTCCACCGAAGATGCGACGGCCACCCAATTGGCGGAGACGGCGTTCGTGCGCCAGTTATTTCCTCCATCCACCGTGGTGAAGAGCTGGCCGGGGTTGACCGACGCCACCAAATGGGAGCCATCGGCCGATAGGGCGACACCGCTCCAGTTGCGGACTCCCGCACTGGTCCTTGTCACCCAGTTGGTTCCGCGGTTCGGTGACGTGCAGAGAGCCCCCCCCTGCGCCACCGCCGCCAGCACCTTGCCATCCTCCGAACAGGCCAGGCCCACCCAGGCGAGGGAACCGCTGGGCGTGGCTGCCCAGGTGGTTCCAGAGTCCGAGGAGACGTAGATCGCGCCGTTGAACACCGTTGCCGCCATCACGCTGCCGTCCGCCGAGCAGGCCAGTTCAGCCCAACTGCGGGTGCTGTCACGCGCGATCCAGGTCGCGCCAAAATCCTGCGAGACGTAGAGAGCCCCACTGGAGGCTGCAGCCACCAGCGTGTGCCCGTCCAGCGATGACGCCACGGCCGAATAGGCCCGGAAAACATTCGTCTCGTGGGCAACAAAGCTGGAGCCCGGCATTTCGGCCCCGTTGGGTGGCCGGCTGGCTTGGGCGGCGGCGGCGTTGATTTGGGTCGTCTGATCGGTCTGAGTGGTATCCACCGTCGGATAGGACTTCAGGTACTGGCCGACCTGGTTAATGCTGGCCTGCCCCACCCACAGTCCCGAGGCGCTGGACACGGTGGCCGAGACCGGCACGTCCACCTGCTCAAGGCCACCGGTGTCCATGATCCTGAGAATACCCGCGTAGATCGACCCGGAAGCCGCCGTCAGGGCGGAACGGTTCAATCCCAGCACCACCTGGAGCTCCGAACCTGGTTGACCCGCCGCCGCCAGGGTAAACTGCTGGTTGCTCAAGACCGCGTAGTCGTAGGTCAAAGTCGTCGGGTTGACCGCGCCGCGCACCAACAACTGCGGTGTGCCCGCGATCGCCGGCTGACCTGTCGGAGGGGCCTCCGAGTTCAAGAGGCTGAACGCGACCGTGCGCGCGGTCGTGGTGAGGTTCTTGAGGCGGAGACCGTAGGTCCCCAAGGCATCCCGGTACTCCATTCCCCCCGTGCTCTGGAGCGAGACTTCCACCGGCCCGTAATAACGATTGTAGTAGTTCGTGCTGCCACGCACCCAGAAGGCCTGGCCGCGGGTCACGGCCGTGGTGGAGGCGGTGACAGAAACCACCTCCGCCGGATTCGCGGAACCCAGATTGCCACCCGGATATCGGAAGACATGGGCGGCATTCTGCAGGGTCTTCAACAGATCCAAACTCGGTGCCGGGGCCAGATAATTCGCAAAGGTCGGCGGCGAAGCGACGGGGGTTGGAAACCCCAAAAAGTTGAGCCCTGTGGTGGTCCACTGGTAACTTGGCAAGACAGGCCTGCCCTTCACCGTCCAGACGTAGTCACTCGTCGTCCGGTTGTTGATCAGGTAGCCCGCATTGCCGACGAGCGACGTCAGGGTATCGGTATCTCCCCGGGCGCTGGTCCACACCGCCCATTGGCTGTTGGCCACCGCATCGGCGTAGGGAGCGTCAATGAACTGGACCGTGGAAAAGGTCGGCTTCCAAAGCCAGATTTCCGCAACGGGCCCGTTTGCGTCGGGCACCAACCGATCCAGTGTCAGGTACGATGCGTCAATGTGTGTGAAAATGGCATTCCAGCCGGGCTTGAGCGTGAAGGATTGCGTCAGCCATTGCGCCTGCACGCCTACGGTCGAAAGCATCCAACCCAGAACCAGCAGCCAACCGGGGTTCCCAAATCGCGCCAGCGCACCGGCAGCTCGCATCGCCACCCTCGGGGGCTGACCGACATGCACGGGCCCTGAATGCGACAGTGATCTCAGGGAAGTCCCGAAGGGGACGGGGATGTAGGTCAACATGGGGCGGTTACGTGTCTGATGACGTCATAAACAATATTTTCCAATACTGCCGGTCATCTGACGAACGTGCGGGCGGGGTTCGGTGATGGGAAGGATCAAATCTAGAAATCCGACTGTTTTCTGATGAGTCTTACGCTTTGGGCTAGGGATTGCGGATTCATCCCGGACCGAGGGTCGCCTACATCAACCCGCCACGATCGAAATTCCTTAGCTCCCCAAAACCCATGAGTCATCCATTTTTACAGAACGTTGATCCACAGATCTTTGGACAAGATTCCATTTGGGAGGTCCGGATGAATTGGGCCGTCACTGGACAATTCGGGTCAATTGGAATTGGGGAGATTGAGCCATACGATCCGACTGCATGGTGGCCTAAGCGTGTCATTCCACCCTGCATTTCCAGATCCCTTGACCGCGGTCAAGACCCCGGGGGAGAAGCGTGAGACGATTGGCTGGGCCAGAACTGCCTTCGTGAGCGTACTGGCCGTCGCGAGGGTCGGCGCCCAGATTCACAAGCAGGGCGATGTTAAGGCAGAGCAGATAGAGGGTGTTTCGTGAATGCTGACGGCACGGACCTCAGCGAATGGGAGGATTCCACGGCTTTGTCGCCTCGGCCGCGTCCGAGACGATGACGATCACACCCGCGCCCGCGGGCCCGGATTCTATCCGGTTCAGGTTCTCTGAGCGTCTCCCGCGTGGGCCGTCGAAGCGTGCCTCCATGCGGTGGCGACCGGTTCCGCCCGTGCGGTCGGGGTGTGCATGCAGTTAACGACTGGTCCGAAAGCACGGACCCACTTCAGAGAAGCCATGAATGCACTGCCCGGACAAATCGGCGCGCCAGAGGCTGAGGTGCTCCAAATCGCACGGTCCAAGTTTGAAAACGACGGAAAAGCCCGAGAAAGCACATCTATTGACCTACGTCAAAGATTCGCCGGAAGACCCATCATAAAATCAACTACGTGAGAAAACAATCCATTGTGCTATTTGCCGCCGCTGCGGGGGCGGTCGCCCTGCTGGCGAGCTGCAAACCGGCCGCGGAATCAGAGGCATCATCGGCGCCCACCAAGGCCCCCGCATCGGTGGCCACGGTCGCGACCGCCAAGATCACCTTCTCGGATCTGCCGGTGCCGCCGAAACCGGCGGTGACGCAGCAACTGATCGAACATGGCAAGGCTGTATATGTTCAGAACTGCACGGCCTGTCACGGCGTGAAAGGCGATGGGCAAGGCGCGGCCGCCGCGTTCCTGATGCCGCCGCCGCGGGACTTCGTCAAGGCCAACTACCGGATGCGTTCGACGCCCACGAGCCGCTTGCCAACGGACGGGGATTTATTCCGGTCGATTTCCCTCGGCATGTCCGGAACGCCGATGCCCGCGTGGAAATTTCTTCTCAGCGAGGATGATCGCTGGGCCGTGGTGGAATACCTCAAAACCCTTTCGTCGCGCTTTGCCGACCCCAGCGAACTCCGCACCGTCGTGAGTCTGGGCACGCCACCGCCGCGTTCGGAGAGTGTGGTCGCCGAGGGGAAGGCGCTGTACACCAAGCTGGCGTGCATCACCTGCCACGGCGAGGCCGGACGGGGTGACGGGACGGCGGCGGTCAATCTCGTGGACGAAAGCCAGACCAAGATCAAGCCGCGCGACTTCTCCAATCCAGGTTTGTTCAAATCCGGATACGCCACGAAGGAAATCGTGCGGACGATCCTCACGGGTTTCAATGGAACGCCCATGGTCGGCTTTCACGGCACGATTTCCGAATCGGATGCCTGGAAGGTCGCCTATTTTGTCGAGTCCCTCGCGAAACCAGCCCCGGCAGGGCCCTTGGTGCGCCTATCGCAGAATTTTCTGGTGCGCGAGCAGCTGGGCGAGCCGGACGTGCGCCTTCGTCTCACCGAGCGCGCCTGGACTTACGATCCCGCCATCATCCGCGTCAAGAAAGGCCAGATCATCGAAGTTACATTCGAGCCGTCCGACAATGGTCTGGGCGTCGGCCACGGTTTTGCCATCAGTGGGTATGACGAGGCTGTGTTCCTGAACGGAGCCATGGTGGGCGTGCCCAAGATGGTGAAGTTCCGCGCCGATCGCGCCGGCAGGTTTACTTTCTACTGCTCGACGCAGTGCTCGACCGAAAAGCTCCACCCGCTCATGAACGGAACGTTCATCGTGGAAGACGACGCCCCGAAACAGACTGCCTCGCTGGATTAAACTCCGACCCAATCACCGTGATGAACAACAAAAACCTTCCCCCACTTCTGCTTGCTGTCCTCGGCGGACTCCTGTTGCCCGGCTGTGACTCTGACACGACGGCCCGAAAGCAGAAAGCGGCGGAGCAATCCACTTCTGCGGCCCAACAGGTTTACGTGCCGCCGGGCAAGCTCGATGAGTATTACGCCTTCCTGAGCGGCGGTCAGAGCGGCAGCGTGTTTGTCTATGGCATCCCGTCGTGTCGATTCATCAAGGAGATTGCCATCTTCGAGCCGCGCGCCGGTCTGGGTTATGCCAACAACCCCGGCTCAGAGTCTTACAAACGCCTCGTCGCCACCGGTCCGATGTGGGGCGACACGCATCATCCCGTGTTGAGCCAGACGGACGGGCGCTACGACGGTCACTGGCTCTGGATCAACGACAAGGCCAACGACCGCGTGGCGAAGGTGGATCTGCGCACCTTCGAGGTCGCCGAGATCAAGCTCGTTCC
>CAIMTB010000583.1 GCA_903844265.1 uncultured Verrucomicrobiota bacterium | reverse complement strand
GTGGATATCGGCGGGGGCACCTGTGAAATCGCCATCATCTCCCTGGCCGGCATCGTTTTCAGTCGCTCCCTCCGGGTGGGCGGCGATGAATTCGACGAAACGATCATTGCTCACATGAAACGGGCCTACAATCTGATGATCGGCGAACGAACCGCGGAGGAGATCAAGATAAGGATCGGCTCCGCCTTCCCGTTGGAGCAGGAGTTGACCATGGAGGTCAAGGGCCGGGACCTCGGCAGTGGTCTTCCGAAGACACTGACCATCCGTTCGGAAGAGGTTCGCGACGCCCTCAAGGAACCGCTGACAAGCATTCTCGAAAACATCCGCCTCACCCTCGAACGCTGTCCTCCTGAACTTTCCGCCGATCTGGTTGATCGCGGGATCGTGATGGCGGGCGGTGGCGCGTTGGTGCGTGGTATCGACCGTCTTGTGGCCCAGGAAACGGGGCTGCCGGTCCATATCGCCGATGATCCGCTCAGCGCTGTCGCCGAGGGCACCGGTCGGGTGTTACAGGAATTATCCTTCCTCAAACGTGTCGCTTCCTCCAGCACCGCCTAGCGGGCTGGGATGCTTCGCAAACCTCACGCCATCCTCCTCGCCGCCGCCTCGCTGGCGCTGCTGGTGTTCCTGGTCCTCCCGGAATACAGCCGTTCCAGGATCCGCGTCGCGTTCGGGACGTTGTACCTTCCTCTCTTCACTGTCGCTGGCCCCTCCGAAAACGCTGTCGCCCGCGCCGCGGCATCGCTCACTCCCCGCAGCGCCCTCCTCGACCGCATCCATGCTCTCGAGCAATCCAATGAGGTGCTCCGCCTTTCCGTCGTCGAACACGAAGCCGCGACCCGTGAGAGCGATCGCCTGAGGCAGATGCTCGGGTTCGCGGCGCGAACCTCCTGGAAACTCCGGCCCGCGCGGGTCATCGGTCGCGACCCCGCCAACTGGTGGCAGAGCATCCGGATCGACATCGGCACCCGTGACGGGATCACCACCAATCTGGCGGTGCTCACACCCGAGGGACTCGTGGGACGCGTCGCGGAGGCGGGTCCGTGGAATTCCCGGGTCGTCCTTGTCGGCGATCCCAATTGTCCCGTGGCGGCGGCGCTCGCAGACACCTCGGAAACCGGGATCATCCGCGGGGTTTCGGGCGGTGACATCCAGGGCAGCCTGGTCGAGCTCACCTATCTCCCGAGGAACGCCGGGCTGAAGCCGGGGCAGCGTGTGGTGACCAGCGGTCAGGGGGGTGTTTTTCCGGCGGGCATCGGGATCGGCGACCTCGTGGATTCGCGGCCGGCGGTTTCTGGAATCTACGCGGAGGCGCGGGTCCGCTTGGCGGTGAATCTCGGTGCCCTGGCCCATGTGTGGGTCAAACTGCCATGAACTGGGTGCATCCCACCGCATTGCTGATAGGCACCTGGGTGCTGGTGTTCCTCCAGTCGTGGTGTACCGGGCTGCGCTTGTGGATCCATGCCCAGCCTGAGTTGCTCAGCGGCATGGTCGTCTATTCCGCGCTGTTCGCGAGCCTGCCAACGACCGTGGCCGTCGCGCTCCTCGCCGGGCTTGGTTCCGATTCACTTTCGTCAGGTCCCTTTGGACTTGGGGCGGTGCCGTTGTTGTTGCTTGGGGTTTTGCTGCATCGGCGACGGGATGTGATCCTGCGGGATTCAAGGTGGGCCCAGGCATCGATCGGGGGTGTCGCGGGGCTTTGTGTGGCTCTCGGTTCCTTCGTGCTGCTCTTTCTGTTCTGGCCTCTGGTTTCGAGTGGGTCGGCCGCCGCTTCCGCCCCGTTCACCCCGGAGGTTCGCATGGGTCTGGGCGATCTGCCCGTGGCGGGCGTCGGGCGGCTCTGGCAGTGGTTTGTGGCCGGCGTGACGGGCGCGGTCGTGACGCCGTTGATTTTCCGCGTGTTCCGGTGGGTGGATGCCACCTGCAACTACCAGGTTGCACCGTCCTTGATCCGGTCTGGAGACCGTGAAATTGACCGGGGGAGGTTCTGATCATGCTGATCCTGGACCAACTCCGGAAGGACGACGCGCGACTGCGGACCCTCGCGCTGGCGGTGATGGCGGGCATGGTCCTGCTGGTCGCGGGGCTTTGGCGGCTGCAGGTGCTCGCGGCGCAGCAGTATGCGCGCAGCGAGGAGGCCCAGTCGGTGCGCCTCGTGCGCGTGCCTGCGACGCGTGGTCGGATTCTCGACAGGAACGGGTTCGCGCTGGCTGAGAACAAGCCCAGCTTTGACGTCAACCTGTACCTCGAGGAGTTGCGGCCCGCCTTTGCACAGGTCTACACGAACCTCATTCTGCCGAGGGCCCGGGCCCACCAGCCCACCGGGAAGTTCACGCTGCAACAGAAGATGCAGCTGCAGGAATGGGCGCGGCTGAGGGTCTACACCAATACCGTGCTGACCGTGGCATCGGGGCTCGGGCTTCCGATCGAGGCCAACGAGGAACGGTTTCTCCGTCACTACCGCCAGGATCTCGCGCTGCCTTTGCCGGTGAAGGAAAGCCTCACCCCGGGCCAGATGGCGTTGTTCTTCGAGCGTTGCCAGGGACTGCCCGGGGTCGATCTCGAGGTGCAGGCGGTGCGTTCGTATCCGTTCGCCAAGCTCGCCGCCCATGTGCTCGGTCATCTCCAGCGCGCCGACGAGGTTGAGAACGATCCCGACCCGCTGGTGTTCCGCTATCGGCTGCGCGATTTCCGCGGCGTTGCCGGGCTCGAATCGCGGTTCGACAGCGAGCTTCGCGGGCGCGCGGGGGTGAAGGCGCTGCGGGTCAACAGCCAGGGTTATCGGCACGAGGAAACCATCCTTCAGCCGACGGAGTCCGGTGACGACATCCGCCTGACGCTCGACATCCCGTTGCAGATGGCGGCTGAACGGGCGTTGGCGCGCGTGGCGGGTGCCGAGACCCGCGGTGCGGTGGTGGTGCTGGATGTCCGCAACGGCGACGTCCTGGCGCTGGTATCCATGCCGGCGTTCGATCCGAACCAATTCCTGGGCGGGATCAGCCAGGAGGACTTCGCGCTGCTCAACGACGATCATCTGCGCCCGCAGATGAACCGCGCCGTGGCGGGCGCCTACGCCCCGGGCTCGATCTTCAAGATCGTGGTCTCGCTCGCCGCGCTCGAGTCCGGCGAGCTGCGTCCCGAGGAGTCGCACCATTACCTGGGTTACTGGCCGATGGGACCGAGGGCGCAGCCGATCAAGGACACCGCGCCGGCGGGCGATTACGACTTCAAGCGTGCCTTCATCAAGTCCTGCAACTGTTACTTCGCGGACCACGGCGTCCGCACCGGCCGCGCCCGCATCGTCGACATGGCCCGTCGTTTCGGCCTGGGCCAGTCCACGGGTTACCCGCTCGGCATCGAGGCGAGGACCACGATCCCGGACGACGCGGTGGTGGAGAAGATGCACCAGATGCATGACCCGTGGACCGATGGCGACATGGCGAACCTCAGCATCGGCCAGGGTGCGCTGACGGTTTCGCCGTTGCAGATGGCGGTGATGACGGCGGCCGTTGCGAACGGTGGGCATGTGCTCGAGCCCCGCATCATCCAGAGCATCGAGCCCGCGAACGGCGACCCGATCACCGAGTTCGAGCCCCGCATCAAGGGCGAGGTCGGCGTGCCCGCGGCAAACCTCCAGTTGATCCGCGACGTGATGCTCGCCGATGTCGAGGAATCGGAAGGCACGGGCCACCGGGCCGCCGTCGAGGGGTTCCGGATTGGTGGAAAGACGGGGACCGCCGAGATCAAGCACGGCCGGGTGCTGGTGGACAAGGTCACCTGGTTCGTCTCTTTCGGTCCGTACGAATCGCCCCGTTATGCGGTGGTGGTGGTGGTGGAGAGCGGCGGATCGGGAGGCAAGACCTGCGCGCCCGTGGCGAGTCAGATCTTCCACGCCATCCAGGAACGCGAGACCGGGGTGGTCGCACCTCCGCGCCCCACGCCGTCACGCGGTCGCCGCGCCAGCAACGATCCGGAGATTGGCAAGGACCGGGGGTTGCTCGCGACGGCGGGGGATCGGGGAGGGAACCGATGAATCCGGCGGGCACCGACCTCAACCTTCGTCCCTCGCGGATTGCGTGGCCGCTGCTGATTGCGATCGGCGGGTTGATGCTGTTCGGCCTGGCGTTTGTCCACAGCTCCACGCTGGGGGACACCTCGACCACGATGAAGCAGGTGGTCTGGTTCGCCGTCGGGCTGGCGGCTGCGGCGGGGTTGTGTTTCATCGACTACCACATCCTCGCCCGTTGGGCGTGGGTGGGGTATTGGCTGGCGATCATCACGCTGGTGCTGGTGTTCCTGGTCGGGAGCGAGCGGAACTATGCGCGGCGCTGGATCGAGCTCGGGCCGTTCCAGTTCCAGCCCTCGGAATTCGCGAAGCTGGCGGTGCTGCTGGCGCTGTCCCAGTTCCTGAGCCGGCCGATCGAGGAACTCCGGTTTACAAATGTGGTCTTCAAGACCCTCGGCATGGTGCTCCTCCCGTTCGTGCTGATCCTGAAGGAGCCGGATCTCGGTTCGGCGCTGGTGCTGATCCCGACCATGGTGGCGATGATGTTCGTGGCGGGCGTGCCGGTTTCGATCCTGGGTCGGATCCTGGGGGTTGGACTGGTGATTGGCGGGGTGCTGGTTGCGGACGTGCTGTTCGCGCCCGAGAAGTGGCGGATCCTCCGGCTCCGGGAGTACCAGCGCCAGCGGTTGATGGTGTACTTCGGCAAGGAATTCACGCCGAAGAACGCCACCCCGGAGCAGAAGACCTACTACCGCGACCTGCAGCGGCAGAAGGGTTGGAACGTGCAGCAGGCACTGATTTCGGTCAGCTCCGGCGGGCTGACCGGCAAGGGTTGGCGTCATGGGACGCAGAATGCCCTTGGCTATCTTCCCCGGCTGGGAGCCCACAACGACTTCATCTTCTCCGTGATAGCGGAGGAGAGCGGTTTCGTGGGCTGCATCTTCGTGGTAGGCCTCTACACGGTGGTGTTGTTCAGCGGATTGAAGATCGCCGGCCAGGCGCGCGACCGCCTTGGACGATTGTTGGCTGTCGGCGTGGTGGCCATCTGGTTCACCCACGTCTTCATCAATGTTGGCATGAATATCGGTCTGATGCCCGTGGCAGGCATTCCGCTCCCGCTCGTGAGTTACGGCGGTTCGGCGGCTGTCTGCGGCCTGATCGCCGTGGGTATCCTTCAGAATGTCCACCTCTATCGGAGATCCTATTGACCATGAGCGATCGTAGATTCCAGGGGCGCCGTCGTGGCGCCATGCGCTTCCGCCCCGAAGGCGGCCTGCATAACCCTCCCCCGAACAATCCCAAAGCCACCCGAGCCGCGCTCGAGGCCCGCACCGACGCCGAATCCAACAATCCAGAGACCGTCTTCAACACCCGCAGCCACGAGTCCGAGATCGAACAAGCCGAGGCCCGCGCCGTCTCCGGCGAACCCCTGCCTCCCGCTGGACCCGGTTCCCCTGCCCCCGATTCGGAGATCGATCCAAACACCGCGTCCGCGGAGAACCAGGGCCCGGTCGCGGATGGCCCGGATGACCCGGAAACGGAGGATGCATCGGAATCATCCGCCACCACCGAGGCCGGTCCCCAGAAGCCCCAGAGCATCCTCGAGGCCATCAAGAGCGCCGCGCGCAAGATGGTCGAGAAGGTGGTCCGCCTGCTCCGACCCCGGAAGCCGAGCGGCAAGGAGATCATCATCAACTCGGAGTCTCTCGAGACCCGCGTCGCGGTGGTCCAGGACGGCAAGCTCGATGAGTTCACCATCGAGCGCACGAACGAGGAACGCCTCGTTGGCAGCATCTTCAAGGGCCGCGTCCGCAACCTCGAGGACGGCCTCAAGGCGGCCTTCGTCGACATCGGTTTCGAGCGCAACGCATTCCTCCACTACTGGGACATCGTGCCGAGCCAGTTCGACAGCAACGTCGAGGTGGTCGAGCGCGAGGGCGGACGTCGTCGTGAACGACCGAAGATCACGCAGAAGGACGTGCCGCGGCTCTACCCGCCCGGCAGCGAAATCATCGTCCAGGTCACCAAAGGCCCCATCAGCACCAAGGGCCCACGCATCACGACGAACCTGTCGCTCCCCGGCCGTTACCTCGTGCTCCTCCCGAATTCCGACCAGTCCGGCATCTCCCGGAAGATCGAGAACCAGGAGGAACGCCAGCGGCTGAAGCGGATCCTTCGCGAGTTGTCCATTCCCGAGGGCATGGGCGTGGTCATGCGCACCGCAGGCGAAGGCAAGCAGGCCCGGTATTTCGTCCGGGACCTCGCCCTGCTGCTCGACGAGTGGCACCTGATCCAGGAACGCATCCACACCCAGGGCGCCGCCACCTGCGTGTTCGAGGAACCCGACCTCATCGGACGCACGGTCCGCGACTTCCTCACCGAGGATGTCGACCGCATCATGGTCGATGACTTCGCCCAGTTCGAACGGATCAAGGACATGATCGGCCGCATCTCGCGGCGGTCGATGAGCAAGGTGAAGGTCTACAACGAACCCCAGCCGATCTTCGACCGGTTCAACATCACCAAGCAGCTCGACACCACCTTCGGCCGCACGGTCCATCTCAAGAGCGGCGGCTACATCGTCATCGATGAAACCGAGGCGCTCGTCGCCATCGACGTCAATACCGGCAAACACAAGTCCGGCAAGGACCTCGACTCGACGATCCTCCAGGTGAACCTCGAGGCTGCCGACGAAATCGCGCGCCAGTTGCGGCTCCGCAACGTCGGCGGCCTGATCATCCTCGATTTCATCGACATGCGGCACCCGAAGGACCAGCGGTCCGTCTACAACCGCCTCCGCGACGGCCTCCGCCGCGACAAGTCCAAGACGCACCTCCTCCCGATCTCCCCGCTCGGCCTGCTCGAGATGACCCGCCAGCGCCAGACCGAAAGCGTGCAGTCCTCGGTGTATGACGACTGCCCCTACTGCAAGGGCCGTGGCCGCGTGAAGAGCCCCGAGACCATGAGCGTCGAGATCCAACGCAAGCTGGTCGAGTTGCTCCGTAAACGTCCGCGCGACGAATCAGACTTCCAGCTCCGCATCGTCGTCCACCCCACCGTGTTCGACCGGTTGCGCCACGATGACGAGAAGTTCATCATCGGGATCGAGAAGAAATTCTTCGGCCGCATCTCCTTCCGGCCCGACCCCGGAATGCACGCCGAGCATTTCAAGATCATCAACGCCGTCTCCAACGCCGAACTCGCCGGCGTCGGCTGAGCGCCTCGGCGCACGACAGAAGCGCCGCCTGTGCTTCCGCCCGCATTCCGCCGGCATCCGGAAGCCTGGCCGCCTCGCGCCGGCATCCCTTCAAGCAGCCCGTGGACGGCCTGATTCTTCACGAGGACGAACATCTCCTGGCGATCCGAAAACCGCCGGGGATCAACACCCATTCGGCAGGTCCCTTCGCCGGCGAGGGGATCTACGAATGGTTGCGCCGACGCGAACCGCGCTGGGCCGAGCTCGCCATCATCCAGCGCCTCGACAAGGAGACCTCGGGCGTCCTCCTCTTCTCGAAGTCGCGCCGCGGGAACGTCTCGCTGACCAAGCAGTTCTCGCGGCGCCGCGTCTCCAAGGAATACGAATTCCTCACCGATCGCCCCCCGCGCGAATCCTCCTTCACCGTCCGCTCCCGCATTCGCAAGGGACGCGGGCGTTTTGAAAGCCTCGGCGACGATTCCGAGGAGGGTGACGACGGCCTCGAAGCAGAGACGGTTTTCAGGGTGCTCAGGCAGGAGCGCGACGGGGGTCCGTGGCGCGTGCAGGCCGGGCCGCGGACCGGACGTACCCACCAGATTCGTATCCACGCGGCGGACTCCGGCATGCCGATCCTCGGGGATGCACTGTACGGGGGGACCCCGTTCGCGCGTCTTTGCCTTCACGCGCGCGCGCTGCGTCTGCGGCATCCCGCGACCAATGCGGAGCTCGAGTTCATCAGTGAGCCGGATTTCGACGCGGCGCCGGGCGACCTGTTGCGGGCGTCGGTGGTGGATCGCGCCGCCACGGACGCCTTTCGGATCGTGCATGGCGCGGCGGATCGGCGGCCCGGCTGGTATGTCGACCGGCTGGGTGGGTTCCTGCTCGCCAGCACGGGCGAAGGTGTCGCCGACGGAGCGGTTCCGGACTGGTTGATGGCGCTCGCCCGGTCGACCGCTGCGCGAGGCGTGGCGGTGCGGCGCTTGGATCGGCATGTGCGCGGCAGCGTGCCCGGGTCGGCATCGCCGCGCCTGGTGTCCGGTGAAGCCGGCGACGGTGAGTTCGAGGTCCGCGAGAACGGGTTGCGGTTTCGGCTGAGTTTCACCGAGGGCTATTCGTGCGGGTTGTTCCTGGACCAGCGCGACAATCGACGACGCCTTCTCACCCACTGGATCGGGCCCGGATTTGCGGTTCGCGATGCCGGCCTGGCCGGTGCCGAGGTGCTCAACGTCTTTGCCTACACGTGTGCCTTCTCCGTGGCCGCGGCGGCGGGTGGCGCGCGTACCACGAGCCTGGATCTCTCCCGGAAATACCTCGATTGGGGCCGCCGCAACTTCGAGGCGAACGGACTCGATCCCGCGGCACACGATTTCATCTTTGGCGACGCGTTCGACTGGTTCCGTCGTCTGGCAAAAAAGGGCCGGCTTTTCGACGTCGTGCTGCTGGATCCGCCGACCTTCTCGCAGTCGAAGGAACACGGCGTCTTCAGGGCGGAGTCCGATTACGGGGAGCTCGTCCGTGCGTCGGCCGCGGTGTTGAAGCCGGGCGGGGTCCTGTTCGCCTCCACCAACGCGGCGCGGCTCGAGCCGGAGGCATTCCTCACGATGGTGCGAGGCGGCTTGATCGACGCGGGACGGACGGTGACGAAGGAATTGTTCGTCCCGCAGCCGCCCGATTTCCCGACGTGCCGCGAGGAGCCGGGCTACCTCAAGACGGTGTGGGTGAGGGTGTGATGTCGTCGCCCAGGGACGCGTGGGCTGCTATCGATACGGTTGGCGGAGCGCCAGCGGTTTCGCCTGCCTTGCGCGGACCTTGAGGTTGAGCACTTCCACTCCGACGGCGAAGGCCATGGCGAAATAGATGTAGCCCTTGGGAATGTGCTGGTGGAAGCCCTCGGCGACGAGCATCGAGCCGATGAGGATCAGGAACGAGAGGGCCAGCATCTTGATCGTGGGGTGACGTTCCACGAAGGCGCCGATCTGGTTCACGAAGGCCAGCATCACCAGCATCGCCAGCACCACCGCGGTGATCATCACCGGGACGTTGCTGGTCATGCCCACGGCCGTGATGACCGAGTCCAGGGAGAACACGATGTCGAGCAGCAGGATCTGCACGACCACCTGGGCGAACCGTGGCACTTTGGTGCGCGTCTGCTCCCCGTCCTGACCCTCGAGCTTCTCGTGGATTTCAAATGTACTCTTCGCGAGCAGGAAGAGGCCGCCGGCAATGAGGACGAGATCCCGTCCGGACACCGCGAGGTGCAACCCGAGGAGGGTGGTTTCGAGGAACGGTTTGTCGAGGCGCGCGACCCAGGCGATGCCACAGAGCAGGAGGATGCGGGTCACCACCGCGAGCGCGAGCCCGGCCTGTCGTGCCGACTTCTGCTGGTCGTGCGGCAGTTTGCCGCTGAGAATCGAGATGAAGATGATGTTGTCGATGCCCAGCACCACCTCCAGCAACGTCAGCGTGAGGAGACTGATCCACATCTCCGAATTTGAGGCCCATCCCATGGCCGCGAATAGGTGGCGACGAATGGCTCCAAGTCAACGCTCGGAGGGCCGGAAGATTGCGCCCCCCAAATCGTCGCGGGGAGGTGTCGCTTGATCCATGCCTCGCGGTTGCGCGATACGATCACCGCTGCGGAGGTGTTGCGACAGGATGCCGGACGTCTCCGCTTCGGCGCGCCCGTCGCCATGGTCTACCATCCCCTCGACTACGCCTGGCCCGTGCATCGCGCCTATCTCGAGCGATTCGGGGCAACGCGGAAGAAGGTCGTCTTCCTCGGCATGAACCCGGGCCCGTTCGGCATGGCCCAGACCGGGGTTCCATTCGGTGAGATCGCCGCGGTGCGGGATTGGATGGGGTTGTCGGGCGAGGTGACAAAACCCGTCCCCGAGCATCCGAAGCGACCGGTCGAGGGGTTGGCCTGTGCGAAGAGCGAGGTGAGCGGGAGACGGTTGTGGGGCCTTTTCGCCGAGCGCTTCGGGACCGCCGCCGCGTTTTTCGGGGATCATTTCGTGGCGAATTACTGCCCGCTCGTGTTCATGGCCGAATCGGGTGCGAACCTGACGCCCGACAAGCTTCCCGCCGCGGAGACGACGCCGCTCCATGCGATCTGCGACCGGTACCTGCGCGAACTCGTCAGGGTGCTCGAGCCCGAGTGGCTGGTGGGTGTCGGGGGCTTCGCCGAGGCACGCGCACGGGAGGCGCTGGAGGGAGTCCCCGTGAAGATTACACGCGTGCTCCATCCGAGCCCCGCCAGCCCCGCCGCGAATCGTGGATGGGCCGCGGCCGCGACGCGTGAGCTTCTCAAGTCCGGCGTCTGGCGCTGATCCCTGGCCCCTGGCCCGAGGGCTTCCCGCCCTCACTCCTCCACGCGGTACAGATGCGTCCGTGAACGCAGGAGGAGGGCATTGCCGGTGACTGCAGGTGACGACATGAAGCCGTCGCCGAGGGAGTTCTCCGCGAGCTTCTTGAACTCGCGTGTGGCGGCGACGACGTGGGTGCGACCTTCTTCGCTCGGGAAATAGATCCGGCCGGAGGCAAGGATGGGTGAGGCCGAGTAGTTGCCGCCGATGCGCTCGTTCCAGAGCGCGGCGCCTGTCCTGGCGTCCCAGCACGTCGCAACACCGCCGTCCTCGATCCCAAACAGCAGCCCATCATGGAAGAGCAGCGAGGGCTTCTTCGGGATGCCGCGTTTGCTCTTCCACTCGAGGTGGAGTTGAAGGCCGGGCGGCTCGTCGGCGTTGGCGTCGATCACTTCGCCCTTTTTTCCGGGGCGGATCGCGAGGAGTTGGCCTTCCGAGAATCCGCTGGGCAGGAAGATCAGGCCGAGCCCCAGGACGGGACGCGTGCTTGCGGAGTGGTTCTTGCGCTCCTCCACGCGCCAGAATTCCCCGCCGGTCGCCGGGTCGTAGGCATAGAGGGCTTTTGCCCCCTGGCTGAGGAGGGTGGGGACACCGTCGATCGTCGCGACGTGCGGGGTGGCGAACGCCTTCCTGAAATCGCCTTCGGTCATCGGCTTGCCGTCGGGGTCCAAGTCCTTGAAATCAATGGAACGTTCGACGCGCCACGCCGTTTCACCCGACGACTTCCTGAGCGCGACGATGTACTGGTGCGAGCTGCCGTCGAAGTGCATCAGCAGCAGATCCTGATAAAGGATGGGAGACGAGCCGGCGCCGCGGTAGTGATTACATTCGAAATCCCGGCGTTCCCAGAGGACCTTCCCGGTGGCGGCATCCAGGCACGCCGTGCCAGGGGAACCGAAGGTGACGTAGACCCGGCCGGGCTCGGCGACAGGGGTGGGGGAGGCGTAGCTGTTGAACTTGTGGCAGAACTGGGGCGCGGCGACGTCGAAGAGTTTCTGGTCGCGATCGATCCGGCCCGTCTGCCCATCCACGCAGAGGACCGAGAGTTCGCGGCCATCGTCGGTTGCGGTGGTGATCCAGATCTGGCGGCCGATGACGACGGGCGAGGCCCAGCCCTTGCCGTGGATCGGCGTGGACCATGTGACATTCCGGGTCTCGGACCACGTGAGCGGGGGCGTGGACCCGCGTGCGATGCCGTCGCCGGCGGGCCCGCGGAACTGGGGCCAGTCGGTGTCCGCGGAGTGCGCGGGGAACGCGATGGCGAGACACGAGAGCAGGACGATGGGCGACCAATGCACGGGAGGAGACTAGGCGAACGGAGGGGGGGTGGGCAACGGCATCCGCGCGTCGGAAATCCTCCCCGGTCTCAGTCTGCGCCTGCGGATTCTTCCGGTCCGCCGCGACGTGGGCGTTCGCCGAACAGGGCCGTGCCGACACGGACCAGCGTGGAGCCTTCCTCGATGGCCACCTCGAAATCGCCGCTCATTCCCATGCTCAGAACGGGCAGCGGAACACCCAGGATGGCCTCGCATTCGGTGGCCAGGGCCCGGCATCGGCGGAACACGGGGCGTGCAGTCTCGGGATTCGGGGCGTATGGGGCCATGCACATCAGGCCGTGGATTTCGAGACGCTTGAAGGCGTTGAGTTGCTCGAGTTCCGACAGGAGGCGTGCGGGTGCGTAGCCGAACTTCGTCGATTCCCCGGCGACGTTGGTCTCGATGAGGATGCGCACGGTCTTCGACGCAGCCTCGGCGCGCTTTTGTAAATCGGCGGCGAGCAGGAGGCTGTCGACGCCGTGGATCATCTCGAAGAGCTGGACGGCGTCCCTGGCTTTGTTGGACTGGAGATGGCCGATCATGTGCCAGCGAAGATGACCGGGGCAGAGGGGAATCTTGGCCTTGGCCTCCTGGATGCGGCTCTCACCGAACAACCGTTGTCCGAGCGAGGCGAGGGTGTTCACGGATTCGGCCGGGTGGTTCTTGCTGACGGCCAGAAGGTCGACCGAGGCCGGGTCGCGGTCGGCCCGCCCGCAGGCGGCGGCGATGCGCTGACGGATCCTCTCAAGGTTCTCGGCAAGTTCCACGGGTTGAGGGTAGTGGCCTACGAGAGTAATCCAAGGACGGCTTGTGCGGCGCGGTGGTGGGCGCCCGGGGACCCCAGGCTGTGGACCACGCGGCCCAGGGATTCCCGGACGCGAGCCCTCTCAGTTGGACTGTCGAGGAGCCGACGGGCCTCGGCCGCGATGGCGGATGGGCTGGCCGCGTCCTGAAGGAGTTCGGGCATGACGGCTTCGCCGGCGAGGAGGTTGGGCAGGGCCAGGTACTTCACCCGGATGAAGCGGAGGGCAATCTGGTAGTTGATCCAGGAGGCGCAGTAGATGGCCACGGTGGGGACCTTCCAGATGGCGCACTCGAGGGTCACCGTGCCGGTGGAGGCGATGGCCAGCGTGGCCTTGGAAAGTTCCTCGCTGAGGCCGCCGATGCGGGTCTCGAGTTGGATTCGCTGGGTGTCGCGCAGTTCGAGGGCCTTGCGGCGCAGGGCGTCGTCGCGGAAGACCGTGACCCAACGGACGGGAACCTCCGCCCCGATCATCTCGGCGGCCTCGACCATCCGGGGCCAATGATGGGCGATCTCGGTAGGACGGCTGCCCGGGAGGAGGATGATTCTGGGCGGGGAGGCCTCCGGCGGCACATGGGCGGCCGCGGTGGAGTGGCGGTCGATGATCGGGTGGCCGACGTATTCGACCGGGAAGGCGGGGTACCGCTCGGCGTACCACGGCTTCTCAATCGGCAGGATGCTGATGAGCAGGTCGAGATCCCGGGCCAGGGTACGCGCCCGGGCGGGACGGGAGCCCCAGACCTGCGGGGAGACGTACTGGACAATCCGCGGTCGCCAGTCCGCGGTCGCCCTCGAGCGCAATGCCGCGGCGAAGCGTCGGTTGAAGCCACCATAGTCGACGCAGATGATCACGTCGGGCCGCCGTGCGCAGGCCAGGTCCAGCATCTGGCGGAGGATCGCGCGGAGCCGCCAGAGGTTCCTGAGCACGTCGACGACCCCGATGATGGCGAAGCGGGTGAGCTCAAGCTCGATCCGAACTCCGGCCGCGGCCATGCTGGTGCCGCCCGCGCCGAAGAACACCGGGGGTGGTTCGCCACGCCGGGTGAGCTCCGCGCGCAACGCCTCCACGAGCTCGGCGGCCAGCAGGTCGCCGCTCGGCTCGCCCGCGATCAGCATGAACTGTCGGGGCTTCACAGGGCTGTGAATCCAGCGGGCGTCTGCATCTCGATCTGCTGCGTGATGGCGAAGGCCAGATCAAGCGCGCGCTTGGCCGCCTCGCCGCTCACCAGGGGTGTGTTCTTCTCGGTCACGCAGCGCACGAATGCCCGCAACTCCAGCTTCAGCGGCTCCTCCTTGTCAATGGGCACGGGCTCCCGGACGATCCGCTTTCCCGCATACTCGACGACGATCGAAGAGTCCCGTGCGTGGAGCAGCTTCTTGAAGAGAGAGCTTTCCTTCTCGTCGCCCTTGGCAAGGCGCAGCACGTAGCCCGTCTGGGCCCGGTAATCGAGCGATACGTAGGCGGGCTGGGTTCCGCCCGAAAACACGCGGATCTTGCGAAGCCGCTCGGTGCTCACGCGACTCGCCGTGACGTTCGCGATGCAGCCATTCGCAAACCGGAGCCGGACGTTCGCAATGTCCTCGCTCTTGCTCAGCACCGGGATGCCCACCGCGTCAAACCCCACCACCGGCGCCTTCACGAACGCGAGGATGATGTCGAGGTCGTGGATCATCAGGTCGAGGACCACCCCGATATCCGTCGATCGCGCCGGGAACGGTGAGAGCCGATGCGCCTCGATGAAGCGCGGTTCCGGCGCCATCTCCTGAAGACGCTGGAACACCGGGTTGAATCGTTCCACGTGCCCGACCTGGAGCACGCCCCCACGGGTTCGCGCAAGTTCCACCAGCGCAGTCGCGTCCGCCGCGTTGTCGGTCATCGGCTTCTCCACCAGCACGTGCCGCCCGCGCTCAAGCAACATCCTCGCCGTGGTGAAATGAGTGGAGGTCGGCGTCACGATGCTGAACGCGTCCGCCGCGTCGGCGGCCTGCTCGAGGCTCGTGAACGCCTGTACATCGTGCTTCTCCGCCACGACCCGGGCCGCTTCGCTCGACGTGTCGAACACCCCCGCGAACGTCACGTCGCGCGACGACGCCAGATCCGCATAGATGCGGGCGTGTTCCTTGCCGAGGGAGCCGGTTCCGATGACGGCGACCCGGAGTCGGGGTTCCATTGCCGCGAGACTAGCGAAGCCGCGCAACGGCGCAATGGAAGCCGGGCCAGGGTCCGCGTCCAGCCCGCCAAAGAGCGTAGGAGTCGACGTGACGAGACTCCCGCTGGATCCACGAGACAACGAATGAAGCCTCCTTACGTCGGTTGCTGCGACGAACAGATCTTCTCCGACCGGCTTCGCGCCCGGTACCCGAGCGCTCCCAGCCCCACCACCGCCGCGGCAGCAAGGTGGTAACCGCTCAGCGGCCCGAGCACCCGCGGCGTGTCTCGCAGGAACTCGTGCGCAAACCGGAACGCCCCATACCCCATGAGGTAGAGATGAAACAATTGTCCCCGGACCCTCCCGGACGACCTGAGGATTACAACAGTGATCAACGCCGCCGCGTTGAAGCCCAATTCCAGTGGAACCGAAGGCCAGCGCGGGGCACCGGTGGCATCTGTCACCGCGTACCACCCCGGTCCGCAACGCACCCCGAGGCAGCATCCGTGCAGCCAGCATCCGACCCTCCCAAACCCGATCCCGATGGGGGTCACAAGCGCGAACCAGTCGCCCGTCGCCCCGCGGAACCCGAGCCGGGTCTTGGCCCATTCGACGCCGGCGTAACCGAAGAGCAGGCCTCCGAGGATGCTCTTGCCGGTTGCCAGGCGAAGCCACATGTCAGCGCGGCCCAGGTCGAGCCAGCCTTCCGCGAGGAGATAGACCACCTTGGCCCCGAGCAGGGCGGTGACCAGCGCCGCCGCGTAGATGAGCGGAAGCCGGGCATCCCTTGCGGCGGCACGTTTCCAGACGACGGCCGTGACGAGGATTCCCAGGAGCATGAGCCAGCCGTAGGGGCTGGAAGTCATGCCACGAATCCGGTGGCGGCACGGGTCGCGTAGTAGCGGCAGAACGAATCAAGCCGACCGTCCGGCCGGATGACGTGCGTGCAGCAGCGATCAATGCGGTCGTCATCCCAGCTCCAGGCGTCCATGAACGGCTTGATGAACAGCCGGAACGTGTGCGTCTCGTCGAGTTCGAACTGCTTCAGCAGCGCCCCGAGCGGTTCCGATTCGCACCCGCAGCGCGAGAGATCCGAGAGTTGGTAGCGGACACGGTCGCGCAGGAATCCCTGCACCTGGGTGAAGTCGACGAAATCGCTGATGGACCGGACCTCGCCGCCGACCTTGAGCAGGTAGCCGATCGTCGCGCAGTTGGGATCGCCGCAGGGCAGCGGCGTGAAGTCGTCGAAGCGGAGCCTGCCCCCGGATTGAGCCACGGCCCCCAGCACAATGTCGGCGACATTCAGGCTTGGCCGTGCGGACGGGGCGCTGGTCCCGACGCGGCCGCTGAGGAACCGCGGTTGGAAGCTGAGGCCGCGGACGTTGGCCCAGGCGAGGCCGAATTCAATCGACGCCCAGAGTTGGTCCAGGTTGGCCTCCGTGACCGTCATGGCCAGGGTCACGCCGATCTTCAATCCGGCGCAGGCCCGGAGGCATTGTTCCCGTGCCTCGCGCAGATCCGATCCGCGAAGGTCGCGTTGTCCCGCCTCGCCCGGCCCGTCGAATTGGAGGTAGAGCTGGAACTTGCCGCGCTTCGCCACCTCGCCCAGCCGCGCTGCGAACGCAGGTTCGTGGGCGATCCGGAGTCCGTTGGTGTTGAGCAGGACGTATTCAATGCCCGGATGGTCCATGGTCCAGGCCAGCAACTCGAAGAACCGCGGGTGCAACGTGGGTTCGCCGCCGGAGAGCTGCAGGATCTCAATCTTCCCCTTGCGGTCGATTACAGATTGAATCCTCGACTGGAGATCCTCGAGCGGCGGAGCGTCGATCCGTGTTCCAGTCCCGACCGGGGAATCGGCGTAGCACGTGGGGCAGGCGAGGTTGCAGGAGTTGACCACCTCGATCAGGCACAGGCAGGTGCTGAGTTTTTCGCAATCCGCGCCCGGGGATGGAAACGCGTTGCGACCCAGGGTCCCGGCCGGTGCGCCGTCGCTGGCTCGGCACGCGCCGTCCGAACAGCCGCAGCCGTTCCCCGAACCCGGACCCGGATCCGAAATGTCGCGGGCTCCCCGCGAGACCCAGTAAAACCGGGCGTCGGAGGCGATGCACGCCGAGGCTTCACCGTGTTCCGGACATCGGCGGCGCAGGTGGATCTGGCCATGGCCGTGGCCGCGGCGGAGCACCTCCGCTGGAACGGCCTTGTGGCACTGGGGACAGCGGCTGGTGGTGGACTTGATGACGGTTTCCGCGGCGGCGAGCGGCGGCAGGATGCTTGGTGGGATCATCGAGGGGCGCCGAGGTGGGTGTGAAGGATCAGGGTGAGGGGATCAACTCCTGATGTTGGCAGCGGCGCTCGCCGCGCAGCCGAAGAACGTGAGGACGTAACTGGCCCCAATGCACATCAAACGGAGAACGGCCGGGCTCCGAGGTGAGGCCCCTGGGATCAGGCGGGAGCGAAGTGCCAGGCGGCCGCCGGCGCCCCACCCGGCAAGGATTGGTCCCAGAAACATATTCGCCAGGACGACCGTGGTTCCGACATCGGAATTGAGGGCTTCACGAGGGAGCACCGCGAACGACGCCATCACCAGCGCGGGGGCGATGAGAATCAATAACGTCAGCGGATAGGATGGCGGGGAGACT
>CAIMTB010000582.1 GCA_903844265.1 uncultured Verrucomicrobiota bacterium | reverse complement strand
GAAAGCCCGGCCCCAGGCACCGGGCCATGAATTGGAAGAGCAAATAACCCGTGTGAGGGGCCTGGGATTGGAGCAGCAGACCGCGGTTGTAGGCCAGCATTCGGGGGCTGAATCCAGCGGCATTCTCGAGCAGGAACCGGGTGGAAACCGGGCCGTGCCTGAGGATGGCAGCTCGGTCAAAGGGGCGAACCTGACCCACCTGGCGGAGCATTGCCAGATTCTTCCTGGCCTGCATCAGGCCCAGACCCACACATTTGCCGTTACGTTCCACGCGTGTTGTGCCCCGGCCTTCCGTATTGTGGTTGCGCACGTTTCCAACGACGCGGCTGGTGAACGCCGCGCCGTGGCGGAGCGACAGCCTGGCCCACATGTCCCAATCGCTGGTGAACAACGAAGCAGGGTGAAAGCCACCCAACTCCTTCGCGTGGTCGGCCCGAAAGAGCTCTGCGGGAAAGCAGACGGGATTGCGCTGGGCCAGTTCGACGTGGTCGGTCGCCTGCCACACCGCGCTGGGCAGCGCATCCGGCGTCCGGGTCACCGTGCCGGCGGCATCAACAACATGGCATCGCCCGTAGTAGAGTCCCCGGTCCGGAATCCTTGCTGCGAGCTCGATCATGGCTTCGACAAAGTCGGGCGCGAGAAAATCATCATCGTGCAGCAGGCACAGCCACGGGGTCGCGCAGAGGCCAATGCAGGCATTCCAATTGTCGAACAGGCCGCGCCGTCGCGCATTCCGATGGTAGGTGATGCGGGAGCCAAACCGGGCGACGACCCGGGCTTGAAGGCCCGGATCAGGGCCGCAATCCTCCACCACCATCACGCGGACGGGGAGGGTTTGGGTCAGGGCGCTTGCGACTGCCTGCTCGACGAAGTCGCGCCGGTCGTAAACAGTCACGGCGATGGTGATTTCGCCGGGTGTCATCGGGCGGCGGCCTTGCGCCGCCAGGCCTCCACGGTGCCGGAGCGATCCACAAGTTCCAGCCCGCAGTCGCGGAGGATCTGGCGGCAGCGCTCCACCCCGTCGGCGCCTATGTCCGAATCGTGCAGTTCAACAATGACCAGCCGATAGCGTTTGAGGAGATCAACGGAGTCCTCAAACACCTCCCTCTCGCTGCCCTCGATGTCAATGATCAGCACCGAGAACGGGCCCCGTTCGCGATCCAGTTGGCGCAGCGATTTTGCCGGCAGCAGGACGGGCAGGTTAGAAGGTCGCTGCAGACTGCCTCCCACGATGAAACGCGGATGCAGGTAGAAGGTGACCTCAGGCCTGGAGTCCACGGCGCAATGTTCGATCAGGAAGGCTGCCCGGTTGAGTTCCCGGTTGCGGTAAAGCCAGCGAAGGCACAGCGGGTTCGCCTCCACGACCACGTGCTTTGACCTGTCGGCGAGCAACTTGTTCGTCAGGCATGAAACCACTCCCAGGCAGGCGCCCAATTCGATCACGCGGTCGTCCGGCAGAACCAGGCGGGAGATCAGGAGGCGCTCGTGGCATTCGTAGCCGTCCCCTAGAAAGCATCCGCGCCAGCTCCGAGTCGTTACGTCCGTGGGGATGATGAAGGTGCAGCCGCCGACCCGCAGTCG
>CAIMTB010000581.1 GCA_903844265.1 uncultured Verrucomicrobiota bacterium | reverse complement strand
CGCTGGCGGCGGGGTCCTATTCCTCGTCCACCAATGGCTTTGCCACCAACGTGGCTGGGGGCGGAACCCTCAACGTCTCCTCGACGAATTACATTCACACTTCACGACGAATTGATTCGCTGGTGACCTCCGTCTCGGCGACGACCCCGCTGCCGGTCGGGATCACATTCGGGCCGACAACGAACGGCCTGGCGGTCTACGGCATCTGGACCACCGCCAGCAGCGGTCCCTATGCGTTGACCATCACGGATGGGGACGGATCACAGACGACCGCTAGCTTTACCTTCAACAGCAGTAAGGTCCCGCAAGGGCCGCTCCTGTTGAATGGCTTCACGGGCAGACCACCGCAGTTGGCTCAGATCGCGACCAGCACGAACTCCTTCTCCATGCGGTTCTATTACAAGACCCAGGATGGCTTTGCCTGGCCCGGCGATCCGAGTCCGCCCTCCACCGGGACCATCGTGCCTTACCTGCGTCCCCTCGCCACGACCGGTTACTCCGGCACTGGAGATGGTCCGGGTTCGCCGGCGCAGCCCATCGTCTATCGACCTGTGTGGCCCGGCACAACGTTCCCGGTGGCGTTCGGCGAGACGCTGACGGTGGCAAGTCAGGGACGGCCGGCAATCCGGGGGCAGACCAGCGCCAATATCCTCTATCAGCAGTCCATCGCACTCGCGACGAATTCACGGGCAAGCTACCCGGCGGTGACCCTGCATGATCCTACCCGGCAAAAGCGCTTCGCGCTGAAGAGCAACGCGAACGACGGTCTCACGAAGCTGCCGGCTGGGGTCTATTCCCAGGGGTATCAGGGCAAAACCTACTTTCCAAACCTCCCACCCCATCTGGCTGATCGCTTCTTCTACGACCCCAATGCGGGCGCCAAAGGCAGCCTGATGTACCAGGGTGAATTCAAGGATGAGCCCACCGGACAAAAGTACCTGCTGCTCAATGTCCTGGCTGGCTTGGACTTTACGACCCTTCAGAACCTCTGCCCAGGCACGGACCCAGACAAGGTCAGTTGGGATGCGGCCATCGCCGGTCTGGCGGTCAATGTGGACACGTTCCACGAGAATCCGATGATCCCTGGTCAGTTCATCGTGAACTCGAACATGAGCGTGCTCCGGGGAGTCGGGGATCTGGTCACGATCACCAACAACAACACGCCGGTGGACAGCTACGCCTTGAGCGCTGCCGGACCGGGGCAGGGCTACTTTACCGTGATCGTGGGCAATGGCAGCGCCTTTACCCCCCCGGCCGATCCTGTTTCGATGTATGTGCTGCGTGTTACTGGCGAGCTTTTCTCGGGTGAGGTGAAAGTGATTGCATCGGACAACCCGCTGAGCGAGTTGATCACTTTCGAGCACACCGCCGATCTGGCCGGCAAGACGGCGGAATATGAATACGAGTGGAAGTACGCCCCACCTGTGGATGGCTTTCCGCCGGTGACGGATGCCACCATGAGCCGGTATCAGGCGTTGGCCAGCGGCTTGGACATCAAGCGTTACACCCTGGGCGCCAGCGGGATCCTGATCCTGGCGGACAACTGGGTGGTCATGCGCTACCGGCCGAAGAATCCGGCGCATCCGCTCTGCAATCAGTGGTCGGACTGGAGCGCGCCCCAATTTGCCGAGGGCTATGTCAAGCGCGTGCTCGCCGGGATCAACCCGTTCAACCAGCGGACGTCCGACCTCAACAACAACGCGGTGAACACCGGAGCAAGCATCCTGACCCAGGCGGGCAAGCGGTATGAGGGAGACATTGCGCTCAATCAAAGCGCCTTGAACAGCTACGGTTTGATTGAGATCTACGAGACGGTCCTGAACCGCGCGCGCAATCTGAGCATCAACGCTGGGATCAACTACGGCCCAGCCAACGACTCCCTGCTGCTGGTCGCGGGTTACCTGAGCGACCTCTACAAGATTTTGGGGGATGAGGCAGCGGATGACTCTGACAACCCGACGATCGGCATCGGCACCAAGGACAAGACCTACGGTGAGGTGGCCACGGCGCTCTTCTCATTCAAAGGACAGGTCGCGTCGCTGCTGGAGGAGGAATTGTCGCTCCTCCAGGGACGCGACGACGTGGCCATGCCCGGCGTGCAGTCGGCGCCCGTCTACAACCGACTGGTCTGGAACTATACCGGAGGCATCGATTCGGGCGAGGTCATCTACGCACTCAACTATAACATTCTCGACCAAAACGGGGATGGGAAAGCAGACGCTGCGGATGCTGCCGTCCTCTATCCCCAGGGCCAGGGCGACGCTTATGGCCATTATCTCACCTCTTTGAAAGGGTATCACTCCCTGCTGATGAACCCGTATTTCGACTGGGTTCCACGTGTCCAGTCGGTGGAGGTGCTGGGACTTCCGGTGACCGTCGGCTACGAGGATGAGCGGAAGTTCGCCGCCGCCGCCGCCGCTTTGGCCCGGACCGGACGGCAGATCTTTGATCTCACTTGGCGCAAATATTACGTCTCGGGCAGCGACAGCAGTTGGGCTTCGTTCGCTACCAACCGGGTCTCGGCGCGGACCGTGACGGATGGAGGCAACGTGATCAACATTGTACGCGAGTGGGGAGCTGACCAATGGGCTTCCCGGACCGCGCAGGGGGCGTTGGTCAACTGGGTAATTGGCAACGCCATCCTTCCCGATGTGGACTCCAACCCGAGCCATGAGGGCATCCAGAAAGTGGATCGCACCACCGTGCCGGAACTCAGTGAACTGGTCGCCACGGCCGGGGATTTGCAGGCTGCAATGGACAACGCGGAGGGGCGGCTTTCTCCCTTGGGCGTGACCCAGGGCAGCATCGCGTTCGACCTGAATCCGGCGCAGGTGGTGGGTCCGGATTCCAAGACCCACTTTGAGCAGATATACGAGCGAACCAAGGTCGCGCTGAACAATGCCGTGGCGGCCTTCGACGACGCCAAGGACATCACCCGGCTGATGCGCTCTGAAGGAGACTCCCTGGCGGACGTGCAGGCCCAGCAAGCACAGCAGGAACTGACGTTCACCAACGCGTTGATCGAGGTCTATGGCACACCCTATCCTGACGATATGGGTCCGGGAATGACCTATACTCAGGACTATGCCGGGCCGGATCTTTACCACTACATGTACGTGGAGACGCCCGAATTGGTTTTCCCCGGCATCCTTGATCCCAACAGCGAAACGACCTATCGACTGGACGTGCAGAACTTGCCCGCAAGCTGGCTGTCCGGGTTGCAGACCAAACCCGAAAGCTTCGATTTTCTCAAGCTGGCGAATGACGGCACTGGCCTCGACCAGCGGGGATCAACCGACTACATCGAATACACGCTCAGCCCGCACGGTTACTTTGGGAAGCCGGCCTCGTGGACGGGCAGTCGCCTGAGTCCGGGTGAATTGCAGCAGGTGATCTCCGAATCGATAAACGCCCGGGGGGCGTTGCTGCAGGCACTGGACGCCGCCGCCGGGGCCAAGTCCAGCCTCGACGGGGCCATGCGCATGTACAAGGCCGGCCTGAAGGCCACAGACACGATGACGCAGCTGAACCTGGGTCTGGCGATTGCGGAGCAGGTGACGGCCACTGTGGAGCGGGCCGGCCAGATGACCAAAGATATCCAGGATGACCTCGCCCAACAGGTCAAGGATGCCGCGGAGGCGGCGAAGGAATCTTTGCCGACATCGCTTATCGCCGGGGTGGCAGCCGGGGGTGACATCACCTCCCCTGCTCGGGGTGCAGTGCTGGTGGCGGCAACGGCGGCGAAAGCCACCCTTGATGCCGTCACCATCGCGCGCTTGGCGGTCACCTTCGCCGCTCGGGCCGCCAATGACGCGGCGGCGCTTGGGGTTAAATTCGACCAGATCGACCCCACCCAGCGCACCGAAGATCGGCGGGCGGCGTTGAACGGTCTTGAGAGCGCCTTGGGGAATCTCCAAGGGACCGCTTACTCGATCAACCAATCTCTGCAACGTTACGATGACGCGCGGCGCAAGGTGGCCGGGGTCATCGCCAAAGGCATCCGGATCCAGCAGACTCGCGAAACCGTCCGCCAGCGGACGGCGGCCGTCGTCCAGGGGTTCAGCACCCGGGACGCGGCCTTCCGCCTCTTCAGGAACGAGAAATTGGAGCGGTACAAGACTCTGTTTGATCTCGCCTCCCGCTACGCGCTCCTCGCCGCCAACGCCTACGACTACGACACCGGCCTGCTGGGCACTGAGCTGGGAAAGGCCTTCGTGAGCCGGATCATCAATAGCCGCGCCCTGGGTGTGGTTCACAACGGCGAGCCTCAGTTTGCCGGGAGCAACGAGGGGGATCCCGGCATTTCCAGCGCCTTGGCGGAGATGAAGGCCGACTTTGATGTTCTCAAGGGCCGGTTGGGTTTCGACTCGCCCGATGTTTATACAACCCTGGCTTCGGTGCGCACCGGCAATCTGCGCATTCTACCCGACCCCACTGGCATCTCTGCCTGGCAGGATTATCTCCAGCGGAGCACTATGGAAAACATCTTGGATGACTCGGATGTGCGCCGCTACTGCCAGCAGGTCGACCGTGGCGATGGGCTGCCGGTGCCGGGCATAGTCATCACGTTCAGCACCTCCCTCAACGCAGGGCAAAACCTGTTTGGCCAGTCGTTGGCGGCGGGCGACGCGGCGTTCCATCGCAGCCTCTTCGCGACCAAGATCAACTCGGTTGGAATCGCCCTGGAGGGCTATCGGGGCATGAATCTTCCCGGCCGAATCGGCACCAGCGATCCGGACCTGTCGTATCTGGACCCGCAGGCGCTCTCGGCGGATCCGTATGTTTATCTGATTCCGGTTGGCGTGGATACGATGCGCAGCCCGCCGTTGGGTGACGACAGCCAGTTGCGGCAGTGGCAGGTCGATGACGTCGCCATTCCCCTTCCGTTCAACATCGGCGGGTCGGGGTTCTCGGGAAAGAACTTCTACCAGTCGTCCGACTCCTTGACCGAACCGTTGTTCACCATTCGCAAACATCAGGCGTTCCGGCCCGTGGACTCGGTGGATCTTTTCAAGGGACCTGTTTATTCCGGGGCATCCCTGCAGTTCTCCCAGTTCTCCAACCGCCGACTCATTGGGCGTTCCGTGTGCAACAGCCTGTGGAAGCTGGTGATCCCGGCTGATTCGCTGCTGGCTGATCCCAAGGAGGGACTGATCCGTCTCATCCAGACGGTGACGGACATCAAGATCCAATTCACCACGTATTCGTACTCCGGCAACTAGCGAGAAGCGCGGCAACTTTATGCATCCTAAACCAACCCGCATCGATTTCAGGACCAGCAAGTGGCTGGTCTTGGCGCTGTTCCTTGGCGTCGGCTTGGTGGATCGGCCAGTCCAAGCCTATCCCCCCGCGCCGTTCCATCTCTTCTACGGGATGCTGCGCGACGAATATGGCACCCCCATCAACGTCGCGGGGGCTGAGGTGATCCTCGAGACCTCCAGTGGAGTTAAGATCCAGACCACGGTGAATCCGGGGATCGAATCGGGTGCGAATTACCGGTTGGAGGTGCCCATGGACGCCGGGTTGACGGCTGCTCCCTATCAGCCATCCGCGCTTCGACCTCTGGTGCCATTCCGCATCAAGGTTCGGATTGGCGGCGGCACCTACCTGCCTATCGAGATGGCCGCAAACTTCGCCAAGCTCGGCCAACCCGGCCAGCGAACCCGGCTCAATCTCACCCTGGGCGAGGACAACGATGGCGACGGGTTGCCAGACGCCTGGGAACGGCTGGTGAATCCGGACATCAGCCTGGTAAAGCCCGGAGCGGATGCAGGGAACGGGCTGACCTTTCTGGAAACCTATTATGCCGGCACCTATGTGGTGGATCCCAAGAACGGCTTCACGCTGAGCATCCTCGACTTCAACAAGGGCGCACCGTTGCTGGAGTTTCTCGCCGTCAATGGACGCACCTACACAGTGCTGGGCTCGCGTGATTTGAAGACCTGGAATGTCGTGCCATTTCGCGTTCCTGCTGAAGGGCTGATTGCCCCTGTCCGGTGGAGTATCCAGACCGACGCCGTCAAGACCGTCCGGGTGGAGGTGTCCAGTGAAGAAACCGACCTGCCCTGGGCCTGTTTTCGCCTGATGCTGCAATAGCCAAGCTGCAATGAGCGTGACCCTGTATCTGAACACCAGCCCCGCAGTCCGGTACTGCCGGCTGCTGGAGCCCCGTCCTGTCGGCCCTTGCTGCGAGGCTGGCCTACACACAGGGGAACTTGACCCCATGAGCCCTGCTTCACCGAAATGACCACCTCCACGTCTTCCCCGAGCTGTTCATCGAGAACGTCTCACCTGGGGCGCGGCCTATTTGCCCGGGGCGGGACACTCTCCCGCTGGATCCTGCTGGGCGCCGCCGTTGTCCACTGCGCCTGCCAGCCTTTGCTGGCTCAGGCTCCGATCAACGACGCCTTTCCTGGGTCCGGCCCCCTACTGGGCCACACGAACACCATCACATGCTCCAACGTCGGAGCGTCCAGCGAACTGGGGGAACCTGGTCATGCGGGGAATCCGGCGACTGCCTCTCTTTGGTGGACCTGGATTGCGCCGGACAGCGGCATCGCGATCGTGGATACCCAGGGCAGCTCGATTGACACCGTGCTGGCGGTCTATGTGGGTGAGACAGTGAGTGCGCTGAGCCTGGTGGACGCCAGCGACGATGCGGCGGGCCTGGCCACCAGCCTTGTGAGCTTCTCCGCAGTTCAAGGATTCACCTATCGTATTGTGGTGGATGGCTACCGAGGTGAGAGCGGCCCCATCCAGTTGAGGCTCCGGCTTCCGGTTGCACCAGCGCCGCCTGCCATCACGAGCCAGCCAATCAGTCAGACGGTGCCGGATAACGGCATGAATAGTGTCACGTTTGCCGTGACGCTCACGGGCAGTTTTCCACTCTATTTTGAGTGGCAGAAGAACGGCGAGCGGCTTGTCAATGGTGCCGATGCCACCTACACCATCGCCAACGTGACTCTCGGTGATGCAGGCGATTACCGGGTCATCATCACCAATTTCTTCGGCAGCATCACCAGTTCGGTGGCCAGACTGACTGTGCTGGCCACATCAGCGAATGACTTGTTCGCCGCACGGGTCGCCATCACCGGGCTGACGAACGCCGTGAAGGGACACAACTACGGCGCAACCACGGAGCAGGGTGAGCCGGTTCACGCCGGGGTGAGCAATGGGGCCTCGGTCTGGTGGTCGTGGACTGCTCCGCAAAACGGGCTGGTCCGGCTCGATACCGCTGGTAGCACTCATTATCTTGGGCAGATGCTGGACACCGTGCTGGCGGTCTATGCCGGTGCGGGCGTGGACACACTTTCGCCCGTGGCCGCCAACGACGATGAAACCCCCGGCCTCATCAAATCCAGCAGGGTGCGCTTCCGGGCGATTGTCGGTGAGACCTATCAGATCGCCGTGGCGGGTGGGGTTGACAATCAGGGTGTCGCGGCGACCGGTGACATTGCGCTCCATCTGGCTCTGGCCCCCGACAATGATTTCTTCATGGATGCGCTCGCTTTTCCTCCGGGTGTGGCCGTGGTTTTCGACGATAATACAGGGACCACCATCGAGCAGGGCGAACCCTCGCATGGCGGAAATTCGGGCGGAATGTCCGTGTGGTGGTATTGGGTGGCTCCCACCAACGGCACCTACGTGCTGGACACGGTGGGCAGCACGATTGACACGGTCCTCGCGGTTTACACCGGGACGACGCTCAGCGGTTTGACGCTGGTCGGTGAGGACGATAATCGGAGCGATGACGGGGCGTCGATGGTCAAGTTCCTCGCCACCGGAGGCACGACCTACCGCTTTGCGGTGGACGGTTTTGCGGGGGCTGATGGGGTTGCGGCGGGACCCATCGTTCTGAACCTCAATGCTTCCCTCGATTCGAATGATGATTTCGCGCACCGGATGACGCTTTCCGGACAGACGAATCGAGTGGAGGCTTCCAATGTCGGTGCCAGCAAGGAGTCAGGTGAACCGCAGCATGGCGGAAACGCCGGGGGTCGCTCGGTATGGTGGACGTGGACGGCGCACTTCGCCGCGCCGGTTGTTGTTACCACCCGCAATAGCTCCTTCGATACGTCGCTGGCCGTCTATACTGGAAGACAGGTGTCCTCCCTTACATTGGTTGCCGAGAACGAGGACACCGACCCGGCCAATCCAGCCGCCGGAAGTTCGGTGTTGTTTTGGGCGGTGGCGGGCCAGACCTATCAAATCGCGGTGGATGGTTATCGGTCCAGCGATGGGACTGTTGCTGAGGGCGCCATCGTGCTGCATCTGCTTCAGGGCACGCCGGCTGTATCGGGCGGCAACGACATGTTCGTGAACCGCTTTCCCATCACGGGGCCGATCAGCGCCGTGATTGGGGTCACAACCAGCGCCTCCAAGGAATTGGGCGAACCCAATCACGCCGGCAACGACGGCGGTCGCTCGGTTTGGTGGTCGTGGGTGGCTCCCGTTTCTACCTCGGTCTCGTTTGCGACGGCGCGCAGCAGTTTCAACACGGTTCTGGCGGTCTATCGGGGCTCCGATGTGAGCGCACTCACCTTGGTGACCGCCGACGAAGACAGCGCAGAAGGGGACTTTAGCCTCGTGACCTTCGAGGCCGTCCAAGGCGTGGAGTATCAGATCGCCGTGGACGGATTCAATG